>DASVNP010000298.1:0-7059 GCA_036383775.1 Paraburkholderia sp.
GGCCACGGCCTTTTGCTAATCGTCCTGCTTGATGGACCGCTTAAGGATTCGGACCCGTTGCAACCGGCCGCTTCGGATCAGAGCTCCATTCGCTCCACGACCCCGCATACAGCGCCGCGCCATGCATGCCGGCGATCTCCATTGCGAGCGCGTTCACGCACGCTGTCACGCCCGAGCCGCATTGCAGAACGACGTGTTCCGGTGACGTGTCGCCCAGCAATGCATGGAATTCCTCGCGCAGCGTGTGGGCCGGTTTGTAGCGGCCGTCGGCGGTGAGGTTGTCCTTGAAGAACCGGTTGAGCGCGCCAGGAATATGGCCGCCGACGCGATCCAGCGTTTCGTTTTCACCGCGATAGCGATCGTTCGCGCGTGCATCGACCACGACGCGTTCTTTCGTACCGAGGTTGCGCTCGACGGTTTGCGCGTCGACGGTAACCGAAAGCGGCGCACCCGCTTTGAAGTCGCCGGTGTTTTGTGCCGGAGCGTCCTGCGTCAGCGGCTTACCGGCCGCCTCCCAGGCTTGCAGCCCGCCGTCGAGCAGCGCCACCGCATCGTGGCCGAGCCAGCGCAGCAGCCACCATGCGCGCGCCGCATACATGCCACCCTGCGCGTCATATGCGACCACCTGCTGACCCTGCTTGAGCCCGCGCGACTCCAGCGTCTCCACCAGCCGTGCGCGATCCGGCAACGGATGGCGGCCATTGTGGCCGTTCTTGGGCCCCGACAGATCGCGATCGAGGTTCAGATAGTGCGCACCCGGCAAGTGCCCGGCCAGATAGGCTTTCTCGCCCGCCTCAGTGTCCGCCAGATCGAAACGGCAATCGATGACGAACACGCTGCCAGGCGCGGCGGCCAGCCGTTCCGCGAGGTTTGTCGCGGAGATGAGTGTGGTGTAGTGAGTGTGGGGCATGACGTCTCCAGTCCCATGCAAGATGGTTGCGGCGCTTACGCGGCGGCTTGAGGCCGTTAGCGAATGGCCGAACGATACTGATAGTCTAAACAAAAAAAGACGGGCCGAAGTCCGTCTTCCATGTTTTGATGCCGACCGCGCGAATCAGATCGCGCCAAGTTCTCGCCGCAGGAACTCGTGGAAGTGCTGCATGCCGTCTTCCATCGGGCTCTGATACGGGCCGACCTGCGATTCGCCGCGTTCCATCAGCGCGCGGCGGCCGGCGTCCATGCGTTCGGCGATCTCGTCGTCTTCGCGGGCCGTTTCCATATAGGCGGCGCGCTCGGCTTCGACGAATTCGCGTTCGAACAGCGCGATTTCCTCAGGGTAATAGAACTCCACCACATTGGTGGTTTTCTGCGGACCACGCGGAATCAGCCAGGACACGACCAGCACGTGCGGGTACCACTCGATCATGATGCCGGGGTAGTACACCATCCAGATCGCGCCGAAATCGGGCGGATTGCCGCCGCGGAAGCGCAGCACCTCGTCGTGCCATTTACGGTACGTCGGGCTGCCCGGCTGCTCCAGATCCTTGTGGACGCCGACCGTCTGCACGCTGTACCACTCGCCGAACTCCCACGTCAGATCGTCGCAATTGACGAAGCTGCCGAGGCCCGGATGGAACGGCGCGACGTGGTAGTCCTCCAGGTAGACCTCGATGAAGGACTTCCAGTTGTAATTGCACTCGTGCACTTCGATGTGATCGAACATGAAGCCCGAAAAGTCGAAGTGTTGCTTGGTGCCAAGTCGTGCCAGATCCCGCGCGACGTCGCGCCCCTGCGTTTCGAACAGCCGGCCTTACCAGTTCTGAAGCGGCGTGGCGCCGAGATTCAGGCAGGGGTTATCCGCAAAATGAGGCGCACCGAGGAGCTGGCCGTTCAGATCGTACGTCCAGCGATGCAGGGGGCAGACGATGTTCTCCGTCTGGCCGCGGCCGTTGAGCATGATGGCTTGCCGGTGGCGGCACACGTTCGACAGCAGTTCGACTTGCGACTGCTGGTTACGGACGAGCACACGCCCTTCGCTCTCGCTGGGCAAAGCAAAATAATTTCCCGCTTCGGGCACCATGAGATCGTGGCCGATGTAGCGAGGACCTTTCTTGAAAAGGGTGTCGATTTCGCGCGTTAGAAGCGCTTCGTCAAAGTAAGCCGTGACTGGCAGCTGGCTGTGGACAGACCGCAACTGCAATGCATTGCTCAGATTGGACATTCCCACTCCCGTGAAGACGTGAAAGCAGTGAACAACCCAACCATCGATAGATTCGATTTAGGGAGCCCGCGATTATACCTGATTCCCCCTCCTCGGGGCGCTTAAGTGCCTGATTTGGGTCAAAAATGTCAAGGAAGTTCAAGGTTTTCGCCGCAGACCAATCGTTTTTTTTCTGAGAGACTGAGGGTCGGGCGCGAAGGGTAAAGGCGGGGCGCGGGCCGGCGATGGGATCGGAAATGTCGCTTTTGCCGTAGAATGTCCGACTTGTTTTAATTTTGCGACTATTCATGGCGAAGACCGCGTCGAAAGATACTGCTGCCGCGCCTGCTGAAGGCGTCGATACCACGCCGTTGCCCGAGAACTACGAGGCCGCCCAGGCTGAGCTGGAAGGGTTGGTGGCGCGCATGGAAGGCGGCAATCTCAGCCTCGAGGAATCGCTCACCGCCTACCGGCGCGGCGCGGCGCTCGTCGCGTTTTGCCAGCAGCAGCTCGAGAAGGTCGAGCAACAGGTGCGCGTGCTCGATGGCGAGACGCTGAAACCGCTGCCTATGAATAGCGCAGGCACAGCCGCTACTGAAAGCGGGGACGACCTATGACATTCGAACAATGGACACGCTCGGTGCTCGAGCGCGTCGAATCGGCACTAGAACATTACCTGCCCACGGAAGCGACCGAGCCGGCCAAGCTGCATGAAGCCATGCGCTACGCTGTGCTGGGCGGCGGCAAGCGGGTGCGCCCGCTGCTGTGCCATGCGGCCGGCGAGTTGACCGGCGCGCGCGCCGAGTGCCTGGACGCGGCCGCGGCGGCGCTGGAAATGATCCACGTGTACTCGCTCGTGCACGACGATATGCCCTGCATGGACGACGACGCGCTGCGTCGCGGCAAGCCCACGGTACACGTCAAGTATGACGAAGCCACGGCGCTGCTGGTCGGCGACGCGTTGCAGTCGCAGGCGTTCGTCGCATTGACGTCGGACGTACTGGCGCCGGCGCAGCAGGCCGCGCTGGTGCGTGAGCTGGCCCTTGCGAGCGGCTCGATCGGCATGTGCGGTGGTCAGGCCATTGATCTTGCGAGCGTTGGCCATACGTTGACGCGCCCGCAACTCGAAACCATGCACCGGATGAAAACCGGCGCCTTGCTGCGTGCCGCGGTGCGCATGGGCGCGCTGGCGGGCGAGACGCCGAATGCGGACGCCATGCGTTCGCTCGACGCGTATGCTGCCGCCGTAGGCCTCGCGTTTCAGGTCGTCGACGATATTCTCGACGTCACGACCGATTCCGCAACGCTTGGCAAGACAGCAGGTAAAGACGCGAAGGACGGCAAGCCGACCTACGTGTCGATTATTGGGCTAGATGCGTCGCGTGCGCTCGCAGCGCAGCTGCGCAGCGACGCCCACGCTGCGATTGCGCCGTTTGGTGCGCGCGCGCAGCGTCTTGCCGAATTGGCCGATCTGGTGGTGAACCGGGTCAGCTGAACGCGAAAGCCCGCCGCCGCGCACCTTTGCTACGGGGTGCATGTATGAAGTGCGGGCGCGTAAGTTTTCCTACAATGGAACGACGATGTACGACTTGCTGAAAACTATCGACGACCCGGCAGCCTTGCGCCGCCTCGATCGCCGCCAATTGCAACCGCTTGCCGACGAGTTGCGTGCCTTCGTGCTCGACAGCGTATCGCAGACGGGCGGCCATCTTTCGTCCAACCTCGGCACGGTCGAGTTGACCATTGCTCTGCACTACGTGTTCGACACGCCGCGCGACAGGATCGTGTGGGATGTCGGCCATCAAACCTATCCGCACAAGATCCTGACGGGGCGCCGCGACAAGATGCACACGCTGCGTCAGCTCGGCGGCATCTCGGGCTTCCCGAAGCGCGACGAGTCGGAATACGACACCTTCGGCACCGCGCACTCCAGCACGTCGATCTCGGCCGCGCTCGGCATGGCCGTTGCCAGCAAGCTGCAAGGCGAGAACCGCATGGGCATCGCCGTGATCGGCGACGGCGCGATGACGGCAGGCATGGCCTTCGAGGCAATGAACAACGCCGGCGTTGAAGACGACGTGCCGCTGCTGGTCATCCTGAACGATAACGACATGTCGATTTCGCCGCCGGTCGGCGCGCTCAATCGCCATCTGGCGCGCCTGATGTCGGGCCGTTTCTACGCCGCCGCACGTGCGGGCGTGGAACGCGTGCTGCGCGTCGCGCCGCCCATGCTCGATCTGGCGCGCAAGCTCGAAGAGCACGCGAAGGGCATGATCGTGCCGGCTACGCTGTTCGAAGAGTTCGGTTTCAACTACATCGGCCCGATCGACGGTCATGACCTCGATTCGCTGATTCCGACGCTGCAGAACATCAAGGAACTGCGTGGTCCGCAATTCCTGCACGTCGTCACGAAGAAGGGGCAGGGCTACAAGCTGGCCGAGGCCGATCCGGTGTTGTACCACGGCCCGGGCAAGTTCAATCCGGCTGAGGGCATCAAGCCTGCCACCACGCCGTCGAAAAAGACGTACACGCAGGTGTTCGGCGAATGGCTGTGCGACGCGGCCGAACTGGACGCACGTGTGGTCGGCATTACGCCCGCCATGCGTGAAGGTTCGGGCATGGTCGAGTTCGAGAAACGCTTCCCGGATCGTTACTTCGACGTCGGCATCGCCGAGCAGCACGCAGTGACGTTCGCCGGCGGCCTGGCTGCGGACGGCATGAAGCCGGTGGTCGCGATTTACTCGACCTTCCTGCAACGTGCTTATGACCAGCTGATCCACGACGTCGCACTGCAGAACCTGCCGGTGGTGTTCGCCATCGACCGCGCGGGTCTGGTCGGCGCGGACGGCGCCACGCACGCGGGTGCTTACGATCTCGCGTTCATGCGCTGCATCCCGAACATGACGGTGATGGCTGCGTCGGACGAAAACGAATGCCGTCAGATGCTGTACACGGCATTGCAGCAGCCGAACCCGACGGCCGTGCGCTATCCGCGCGGCGCCGGCACGGGCGTGGCAACGGTCAAGCAAATGACGGCGCTGCCGCTGGGCAAGGGCGAGATCCGTCGCGAAACGTCGCAGCCGGCCGGCAAGCGGATTGCGATTCTGGCCTTCGGTACGATGGTCGCACCGTCGCTGGCGGCTGCCGAGCAACTGGACGCCACCGTGGCGAACATGCGCTTCGTGAAGCCGCTGGACGCCGAACTGGTCCGTCAGCTGGCCGAAACGCACGACGCCATCGTCACGGTGGAAGAAGGCTGCGTGATGGGCGGCGCAGGATCGGCTTGCGTCGAAGCCCTGCTTGAGAGTGGGGTTATCCGGCCCGTACTACAATTGGGCCTTCCGGATCGCTTCATCGATCATGGGGATCCGGCCAAGTTGCTCGCCGCCTGCGGTCTGGACGCAGCGGGCATCGCCAAGTCGATTCGCGAACGCTTTCTTGCCAGCGGCGCGGTTGCTGGCCAATCCTCGGTGAAGCGCGTCGCTTAATTGCGGCATTTAGTTGCGTCACTCAGTTGCCAGTTGCCAGTTGCCAGTTGCCAGTTGCCAGTTGCCAGTTGCCTCGCCTGGCTGCGTGGATTGGCTGGGTCGTTCAGCTGCACGGCCGTGCGCTACGCCGCGGCTATAGCGGCCATAGCAATCTCCAACTTGAGTCGATGGACCTTCGGGTCCATCATCCAACGCCGGCAGGGGCCGGCGTTTGCCGTTGCGCGATCTGATTCGCACGGCCGCCGAGAGCCCTCAAACGTGTCGTTTGCGACACCCGCCAATGGGGCAATCTCCAATCCTTGAAGGGGTTTCCTTCGGGGCGGGGGACTTCCTGTGAAGCGGAAAACATGGGACGGCCCGGCGTTTCCTGAAAGGACAAGAATATGAACCAGATGAATCCCGCCTTTGTGATGCCCGACGTGCAGAGCACGCCCGATACGCGTCAGATTCCGATTCAACGCGTCGGCGTCAAGGCAGTGCGCCATCCGCTGACGGTGCGCACGCAAGGCGGCGAAGTGCAGCCTTCTGTGGGCACGTGGAATCTCGACGTGCATCTGCCCGCCGATCAGAAGGGCACGCACATGTCGCGCTTCGTCGCGCTGCTTGAAGAGAACAAGGCGCCGCTCGAGGCGGCCACATTCCGCACCATGCTCGCCGCGATGCTGGAAAAGCTCGAGGCCGAGGCGGGCCGCATCGAAGTGTCGTTCCCGTACTTCGTGAACAAGACCGCGCCTGTGTCGGGCGTGCAAAGTCTGCTCGACTACGAAGTGACGTTGACGGGCGAGACCCGCAACGGCGCGACGCGTTTGTTCCTGAAGGTGCTGGTGCCGGTCACGAGCCTGTGCCCGTGCTCGAAGAAGATTTCGCAGTACGGCGCGCACAATCAGCGCTCGCACGTCACGATCAACGCCGAGCTGGCGGGCGATGTGGCGGTGGAAGAGCTGGTGCGTATCGCCGAAGAAGAAGCCTCGTGCGAACTGTGGGGTTTGCTCAAGCGTCCGGACGAGAAGTTCGTCACCGAACGTGCTTACGAGAATCCGAAGTTCGTGGAGGACCTGGTGCGCGATGTCGCGCAACGTCTGAATGCGGACGAGCGCATCGTCGCTTATGTGCTCGAAGCTGAGAACTTCGAATCGATTCACAATCACAGCGCGTATGCAGTGATCGAGCGGGATAAGCGGGTGGCGTGATCACACTCTGCCTTCTCGCTTGCCGCAAATAGAAAAAGCCGCTTTCGAAGCGGCTTTTTCTATGGAGTTGCCATCGCCATCGTCTTGCCCGGTATGCAACGGGCGCCGCGGACTCGCTGCGCGCTCAGCGTGCGAGTGAAGTCAGGTCCCAGCGTGGCTTCACCGTGAACGCGTAGTCTTTGCCCGATTGATCGGGCCAGCGCTGCAACCGCAATGCGCCGGCCAATGCGATCATCGCGCC
>DASVNP010000299.1:0-6990 GCA_036383775.1 Paraburkholderia sp.
TTGGCGAGCGGCTTGTTGGCGCCCTCCGCTTTCGGATTGACTGGGAGCGAAGACCTTGGCGGCGGTACTAGTGCAGTATTCAAGCTTGAATCTGGCATCAGCACCACCAACGGTAATCTGGCCGGTCCGCTGTTTGGACGCACGGCGACTATTGGGGTTACGAACAATACATGGGGTACGTTCAAGGTAGGCCGACTGGGTATTACAGAAACTCAAGAATGGGCGTATTTTATTGACCCTCAAAATTTTTGGATATATTCGCTCGGCACGCTGGTCCGTGGGCGCAATTGGACAGCTGTGTCGAACGGAGTGGAGTACACCTCACCGAAAATAGGCGGTTTCCTGTTTAAAGGTCAGTACGATTTGACTAACAACACCTCCTGGAATACTGGCAACCCGGGGAGCGGGCCGAATCTCGTCGGTGCGGCACAAGGTCGATCGGATGGGTTGCTGGCGCAATACACTGGCGCGGGGCTGCAGTTGATGGCTATCTACAACGAAATTCGCGATTCCAGCGGTCAATTCAGTAATGTCTACGTCGCCTCGCGCTCGATTCTGGCAGCCGGGACCTATACGCTGGGCGATTTCCGGCTCGCCGCCGGTTACCAGCGTCTAAGTGCGCCGAACGCATCGAATGAGGGATATTTCGGATCTCAACACCCAACGCGGCTACCCAATGGGGTGTCGTTGCCTACCACGGTTAATCACGAATGGATTGGGGTCGACTGGCAGGCAACCCCTCTCACTTCAATTGCAACGGCCGTATACCACGCCAACGCGAACCACGGCAACGGCAATGCGACGATGTTCACGCTTTCTGCATCACATAACCTATCCAAGCGGACGGTGTTGTATTCCGAGTTGGCGTATGTCAGAAACAGCGCCACCTCCAACATCGGTCTGGACGGCGGATTTGGCGATCCTTACGGGGCGAATTCGAACGACGATCCAGTGAATGGTGGCGCGAATACCAATCCCAACTTCGGCCACGGTCAGTTCGGGGCGTACGTTGGCATCATGACCCTGTTTTGAACGCGGGAAATGGCTGGCGACGCAGTAGTGGTATAGGCGCGTGCCAAAATGCCACGACCTGGAAATTGACGGGGTGACGTGACATGCGACGACATTGCAGCGTCTGACTGCCGCTTCGTTTTCGCGGCGCGCTGGCGTTCCAGGTCCCCCGATAAATTGGCGATGACACTTGACAGACGTTCCTGTAATTACGTATTGTGTAAAGTCATTACTTATCAAGCGCGCTTCGCTGTCAGCGAACCCGGCACCACAGGAGATCGGGGAGAAATGTGCTGGACATTGGGGCCTCTGTGCCAGCGGACTTGAGGGTTGGGGAGGTATCTTGGAATGACTTCCCACAGAACCTTGTTGGGCGAAGTGGGCGTCGAAAGGAGTGGCGGGGCGCACGCGATTCTCAAGATCTGGCAAGGAGTAGTTTAGTACTGCAAAGGTTACCGACTGTTGATGATTCCGGACGCTTGCAGGGAGAAGCCATGCAGTGCAGCCGGCCGGGGCGGTGGCATCTTTTTATTGACGCGAAGGAGCCTTTGGGATTTGCGGAACCGTGTCCGGCAGTCGTGTTGTGCTGTATGGGGCGAATCCGCGAGAAAGGATAGTGCAAGTAGGTGCGATGCTTCGCGCGTTGTGCTCCGTCATGCGGACACCGAACTTGTTGCCGGCTCGTTGAGTGACGGTGCGGTTTTAGGATAGGGCGGCAGTAGCCGCTTCGGCTCCCGTGATGGTGCGAGAAGTCATCCATGACCGCTTCGGCGCGAGGGACGTGAACATCGCTGCGCTCGACGTGAAGCGCACGCATGGAATGCGGATCTGCCGTCACGAGGCGCAACTGCGAAGCAATTTCATGACGTCGATCGCGCGTTTTGGTGTCGTTGATTCGTTTCCGCCGCCACCGTGTTAGAAACGCGCGCCCGGCGGCGCATAAAAAGATAGACGGGAGTTGACAATGGATGCGAAGGATTCAGCGTGGGACCACATTGTGGTTGGAGCCGGTAGCGCCGGTGCGATTGTCGCAGCTCGATTGAGCGAGGACCCAGGACGGCGCGTGCTGCTGATTGAGGCGGGTGGTGAAGCAAACCAGCTTCGCTTCCGCATCCCTGCCCTGGCTGCGATGAAGGCCCTCGGTGATCCCGAATGCGACTGGCTTTTCAGGACTGAGCCGGATGGCACCCGCGTTGGAAGGACCGACGTATGGTTTAGGGGGAAAGTGCTGGGCGGCTCGTCGAACGTCAATGGCACGATCTATGTGCGGGGTAATAGGGGCGACTACGACAATTGGGCGAAATTGGGCAATGCGGGTTGGGACTACGACTCACTGTTGCCCTATTTTCAAAGACTCGAACGCGGCACCGGTCCGGTCGCGACCCAATATGGGAGCAATGGACCCATCCGCATTTCTCGAGCAAAAGGGGTGCCGAGGATCGCACAGGCCTTTGTCGACGCAATGGCGGAGTTGGGAGTGCCGCCGAACGACCATTACAACGGAGAGAACCAGACGGGCGCGACCCTCGCCCATTTCAACCAGTACAAAGGCCTCCGGGAGAGCACGGCCCACAGTTATCTGGAGGTGGCGGCGCAGCGCTCCAACCTGTCAGTGATCACCCATGCGGTCGCGCGTCGCATCCTATGGGAAGGGACGCGTGCTGTCGGCGTCGAATTTGATCATCAAGGGGGTACCAGAACTGCATATGCGGCTAACGACATCGTACTTTCTGCGAGCGCATTTAACACTCCGAAGCTGTTAATGCTGTCGGGCATCGGCGACCCGGAACATCTACGGACTCACGGCATCCCGGTAGTTCACGCGAACAGCGCGGTGGGGCGAAATCTCCAGGAGCATCCGGCGGTTCCCATCAAGGCGTTCGTAAAGGGGCACACCACAAATCTTGACATGAATCCTATAGGAAAGGCCAAGATCGGGCTGCAATGGATGCTTACGCGCGGGGGGCCAGCGACTTTCGTTTTTCCGGCAATCGCCTTTACTAAGTCACAACCCGACCTCGAATACCCCGATCTTCAGTTTCACTTTGGCGCGTTGGCCAACGATATCACACCGGAAGGTGTCAAGTGGCTGGACCGACCAGCGGTGACGATGCTCGTCAACGTCAATCGTTCCGCCTCGAGCGGCGTGGTGGAGCTTCGGTCGGCGGATCCACTCGATCCGCCTAAGATCCATCCGAACATGCTAGCTGACCAGAGCGAAGTAGAGCTTCTGAAGAAGGGCGTTATGCTTGGCCGCAAAATATGGCACACGAGGGCTTTTGCTCCGTTTTTCGAGAGCGAGTATCAGCCTGATGGGGCCTTGCTGGATGATGCCGCACTGGAGGCGTTCGTTAGACGCGAGGCCGGCCCTGCGTACCATGCCTGCGGCACGGCCAAAATGGGTGTAGACGGGACGGCAGTCGTGGATCCGCGGCTACGCGTGATTGGCGTCGACAACCTGCGGGTGATCGACTGTTCGATTATCCCGCACATTCCTTCGGGCAATATTAACGCGATATCTATGGCGATCGGTGAGAAGGGCGCCGCGATGATCAAGGAGGATTACTGATGAACGAACAGACCAGCTCCACATTACTCAGCGAGCGTGACTTCATGTCGTCGCTCGTCTCTGCGGACCGCCTATTCATCGGCGGCGACTGGGTGAGTCCGGCTTCCGGTGAAGTCCAAAGGCTTGTTTCACCGGGCAGCGGGCGCGATTTCATCGCGGTGGCACTGGCGGGAGCTGAGGACGTCGATCGCGCCGTTGCGAGCGCGCGCGCGGCGTTCGACCATGGCCCGTGGCCAAGGATGACTCCGAAGGAGCGCGCGCCATATCTTGCGCGGCTGGGCGCCGAGATCGCCGCCCGAGCTCCCACGATGGCGGGACTGCAAGCTGCGGAAATGGGGGCGTTATACGCTATGACCGCCCAGATCGTCCCGCTATTCGCCGGAACCTTTGACATCTACGCGGCGATGGCTTCAAGTTTTCCTTTCATAGAGGCGCATCAGTCTTCGGTAGGGGGAGCGGGATATCTCGTACATGAGCCTGTCGGTGTATGCGCCGCGATAGTGCCGTGGAACGGACCACTGATGCTAGCGTGCTGGAAGCTCGCGCCCGCGTTGCTGGCAGGATGCACGGTTGTGCTTAAGGCCTCGCCTGAGGCGCCTGCGACACTCATTGCGTTGGCGGAGGCGATTCAGGCGGCAGGACTCCCTCCGGGTGTTGTTAACGTTATTACCGCCGACCGGGACGTATCCGAGCTGCTCGTACGTCATCCCGGTGTGGACAAGGTGAGCTTTACCGGTTCGACCCAGGCCGGAAAGAAAATCGGAGCCATATGTGCAGAAAGAGTTGCTCGTTGTACTCTTGAACTAGGCGGCAAATCTCCTGCGATCCTGCTGGATGACTACGACGTCGAAATTTTCGCCGATCACGTTGCGTCGGCGGCGACGTTGCTCAGTGGTCAAGTGTGTGCTGCGCTTACACGCGTCATTGTGCCTCGCGCGAAACAGGGGCGAGTGTTGGATGCGATCGCTGCACGATTTGAGGGCGTCAAGGTCGGGGATCCGTTCGATCCTGATACAGCAATGGGACCGCTGGCTTCCCGCGCTCAGTGCGGGCGGGTGCAGCGCTACGTCCAGATGGGTCGTGACGAAGGCGCGCGGCTCGTCTGCGGGGGCACTGCGCCGGCGGGGCTAGATCCACGCTTTTATATCGCGCCGACGCTGTTCGGTGACGTCGATAATCGCGCTACCATTGCACGAGAAGAGATCTTCGGGCCCGTGCTTACTGTGATTCCTGTTGACAGCGAGGAAGAGGCGATCGCCGTTGCCAACGACAGCGATTTTGGGCTCAATGCGACTGTGTTCACGCATGAGAGCGAGCGGGCGTTCAACGTCGCACGACAACTGCGTTCCGGCACGGTAGCGCACAATGGTTTCAAGACTGACTTTACCATCGCCTTTGGCGGATTCAAGCAGTCAGGTCTGGGTCGTGAGGGGGGAATACCAGGCTTGAGGGCATATCTGGAACCGAAGACCGTCCTTCTGAATAGTGCCGTCGAGGCGTGAAACCTGGTAGCGGCATGACGATTCCAGGACGCACCGACCCGAGAATCAAAGTGTCGCACCTCAAATCCCGGAATGGGTCCTCCCTTGTGAACGTCGCGCGGTCACGTCAACTAAGGTTATTGCCTTCTCTTCCCTTCAGGCGAATGTGTCCATTCGTCTGAGCGACGCACTGCAACCCCTGTAGATCGTGGATCATCTGGCTTCCAATCGGTGGAAACTGGGGTCTTCGCGGCAGGCACAATCTGAACAACACCGGGGTTTGCAGTAATCTACTTCTACCACGGGGCATCTCAACGAGGATCGAAGATATATTCGTCTGCATAGCGTCCTCGACAACGCTCTGCGGTCGACTTTGAGGGGACGAAATGACTGGTTGGAGAAGGGAGGTGAAATTGGGCAGGCGGCAGAACTCAAGGAGTCGTGATCCTTCTCGCTGGGAACCATCAAGCAGCCAACGAGGGGGGCTCATCTGGTCGTTGGACGTCGAGGGCGACCGGACAGGTCCACAAGGCCGCTCCGTTCGCACCGGCTGAGCGAAGTCTGCATGCTGGATACTGTTTTTGGGCGTGATTGACCGACATCATGCGTAAGTTCGCCCTAGGCGACTTCTGCAGCGAGCGCTTGACGATACCCCGCTTAGAAATTATTATAATCGTATCGACATTACGCATAAAGTAATCAAGGCGCCTGATTTGTCCGCTGCCCAGATGTCCGGCAAAACCGAAGTCAATGCGCAATACTGGAGACGAGCTGCAAGTGAAGATCCTCAACAATTGTTGGTACGCGGCCGCCTGGTCGAACGAACTCAAGGACGGTAAGCTTTTCCCGCTGAGAATCGCGGACCTTCCGATGGTTTTCTTCCGGCGTCAGAATGGCGCGGTCGCGGCAATTGCGGACTACTGTCCGCACCGGTTCGCACCGCTGCACCGTGGGAAGCAGGTGGGGGACGTCGTCCAATGCGGTTACCATGGCCTTGAGTTTGATGCGCATGGGAAATGTGTCCACAATCCACATCAGGCGGGAACTTTGCCCAAGGCCTCCGTTCCGGCGTATCAAGTGACCGAGCGGTACGGCGTCGTTTGGGTCTGGATCGGCGACCAGCACGCAGATCCAGGGTTGATTTCCGACGAGTTCGCGTTTCTCGACGATCCAAAGCGCGCTCACGTTCGCGGTCGATTTCACGTTAAGGCTAACTATCTACTTTTGCTTGATAATCTTAACGATATTTCGCATGCACTGTACGTCCACGGTGATGCGCTTATGACCGACGATCTGTACGCCGCACTCGATCCGAAGTTGACGGTTGAAGGTGACGTCGTCAAGGTAGTGGTGGAGCCAAAAGGCATCACCGCCCCCGGGCTGTTCCGTCAGGGACTGCCAGAAGGTACAGGCAAGACCGACCTTTACGACTACGTGAAGACCGTTCTTCCAGCGAATGTGATTCATGATATTGCGTACACCCAACCCGGCGAGCGACCGTACCAGAAAAACGGTGTGTCCTCGCGCTCAGTGCATTTGTTCACGCCGGAAACCAACACTACTGCGCACTATCTATTCAACAACTCGCGAGATTTCCTGCTCGGAGACGAAGAGGTCGATTCGCGTATCTTCAAAATGCTGAAGCAAGCGTTCGGGGAGGAGGATATTCCCATGATCGAGGCGCAACAGCGGGTAATCGGCGAAAGGGATCTGTTCGACCTGCATCCTGTAATCCTCGCCACCGATCGCGGCGCTGTAATGGCGCGCCGCAACCTCTCCAAACGCATCAAGGCACAGGCGTCGACCGCTGGCGAATCGTCGTCGTGTGAACTCCAATGTGGAGGAGAAGGTGCCCACGCGTCGGGGCCGGAGTGAAATACCGAAACGTGAGTGTCGAGCCGATCCTGTCAAATTGGTCGGCGCTTCGTC
>DASVNP010000300.1:0-12614 GCA_036383775.1 Paraburkholderia sp.
GGCAGCGCCGGGCGCGAGCGCCCCGGCGGCGGTGGTCGCCGCAGCAGCGTCGGCGGCAACGGTGGCGCCGGCTGCAGGCGAGGCGATCGTCGCGTTGCGCGTGACGCAGGACAGCTGGTTCAGCGTGCGTGGTAAAGATGGCAAGGAGGTATTCTCCGGCCTCGTGCACGCAGGCGACACCAAGGAAGTGACGGGTGAGGCGCCGTTCAAGGTTACGGTCGGCAACAAGGCCGGCCTCGACTCGCTGACGCTCGATGGCGAGCCGGTCGATCCGGCGAAATATGCGGCAGCCAAAGGCAACGTAGCGCGCTTCGCGCTGCCGTGACAGATACGGTATGCGCCGCGGCCAAACGGTCCGCGGCGCTTTTTCAATTCAGGCGCTGCGTCTTTTATGTGGCGCCTGCGGCGTAAATGGGTTTTTCGATGCAATCCGAAGCTCAATCCCAATCCAGTAGCAAGATTGTTTCCAACGAGCCGGTGTTCGGCGGCCACGCGGCGCGGCGCAAGTCGCACGCGGTCGACGTCCGCTGGGGCGGCCAGCTCGTGACGATCGGCGGCGACGCGCCGGTGCGCGTCCAGTCGATGACGAACACGGATACCGCGGACGCCATCGGCACCGCGATCCAGATCAAGGAACTGGCACAAGCCGGCTCGGAACTGGTGCGTATTACGGTGAACACGCCGGAGGCCGCAGCAGCCGTGCCGCACGTGCGCGAGCAACTCGACCGCATGGGCGTGTCGGTGCCGCTCGTCGGCGACTTCCATTACAACGGCCATCTGCTGCTGCGCGATTACCCCGCGTGCGCGGAGTCGCTGTCCAAGTACCGGATCAATCCGGGCAACGTCGGCCACGGTGCGAAACGCGACACGCAGTTCGCGCAGATGATCGAGGCGGCGGTCAAGTACGACAAGCCGGTGCGTATCGGCGTCAACTGGGGCAGTCTCGATCAGGACCTGCTCGCGAAGATGATGGACGAGAACGCAGCGCGCTCCACGCCGTGGGAAGCGCAAAGCGTGATGTACGAAGCGCTCATCCAGTCTGCGATTGGCTCGGCGGAGCGGGCGGTGGAACTCGGCCTGTCGCGTAACCAGATCATCTTGTCGTGCAAGGTCAGCGGCGTGCAGGATCTGATCGCCGTGTACCGGGAGCTCGCGCGCCGTTGCGATTTCGCGCTGCATCTGGGCCTGACCGAAGCGGGCATGGGGTCCAAGGGTATCGTGGCCTCGACCGCGGCACTGTCCGTGCTGCTGCAGCAGGGCATTGGCGACACGATCCGCATTTCGCTCACGCCGGAACCGGGCGCATCGCGTACCGGCGAGGTGATCGTCGGCCAGGAAATCCTGCAGACCATGGGTCTGCGTTCGTTCACGCCCATGGTGATCGCGTGCCCGGGTTGCGGCCGCACCACCAGCACGTTGTTCCAGGAACTGGCCTCGCAAATCCAGACCTATCTGCGCACGCAGATGCCGGTGTGGCGCGATCAGTATCCTGGCGTCGAGAAGATGCACGTCGCGGTAATGGGCTGCATCGTCAACGGTCCGGGCGAGTCGAAGCAGGCCAACATCGGCATTAGCCTGCCCGGCTCGGGCGAGAACCCGGCCGCGCCGGTGTTCATCGACGGCGAGAAGGTGAAGACGCTGCGCGGCGATAATATCGCGCAGGAATTCCAGCAAATCGTGAGTGACTACGTCGAGCGCCGCTATGGCCGCGCCGAAGCACTCAACTAAACACCGGCTATCGAAATACAGATGACTGAACAGAAGAAAAAGCTCGACAAGCTGTCCGGCGTGAAGGGCATGAACGACATCCTTCCGCAGGAAGCCGGGCTGTGGGAATTTTTCGAATCCACCGTCAAGTCCTTGCTGCGTTCGTACGGATACCAGAATATCCGTACGCCGATCATCGAGCATACGCAGCTGTTCAAGCGCGGCATCGGTGAAGTGACCGACATCGTCGAGAAAGAGATGTACAGCTTCACCGACGCGCTGAACGGTGAAAACCTGACCATGCGCCCCGAAAATACGGCGGCGGTGGTGCGTGCGGCGATCGAACACAATATGCTGTACGACGGCCCGAAGCGCCTGTGGTACATCGGCCCGATGTTCCGCCACGAGCGTCCGCAGCGCGGCCGCTATCGGCAGTTTCATCAGGTCGGCGTGGAAGCGCTGGGCTTCTCCGGTCCGGACGCCGACGCTGAAATCATCATGATGTGCCAGCGTCTGTGGGACGACCTCGGCCTGATGGGCATCAAGCTCGAAATCAACTCGCTGGGCCTCGCCGAAGAGCGCGCGGCCCATCGCGTCGAGCTGATCGCGTACCTTGAAAAGCATATGGAGTTGCTGGACGAAGACGCGAAGCGCCGTCTCTATACGAACCCGCTGCGCGTGCTGGACACGAAGAATCCGGCACTGCAGGAAGTCGCGCAGAACGCGCCGAAGCTGATCGATTTTCTCGGCGAGGAATCGCGCGCGCACTTCGAAGGTTTGCAGCGCATTCTGAAGGCGAACAACGTCCCGTTCACGATCAACCCGCGCCTGGTGCGTGGCCTCGACTATTACAATCTGACCGTGTTCGAGTGGGTGACCGACAAGCTCGGCGCGCAAGGCACCGTCGCGGCCGGCGGGCGCTACGATCCGCTGATCGAGCAGCTCGGCGGCAAGCCCACGGCGGCATGCGGCTGGGCGATGGGTATCGAGCGGATCCTCGAATTGCTGAAAGAGGAACAGCTCGTGCCGGAAGACGAAGGTTGCGACGTGTACGTGGTCCATCAGGGCGACGCGGCGCGCGAGCAGGCCTTCATCATCGCCGAACGTCTGCGCGACACGGGGCTCGACGTGATCCTGCATTGCAGCGCCGACGGTCAGACGGCCAGCTTCAAATCGCAGATGAAGCGTGCCGACGCGAGCGGCGCCGCCTTTGCGGTGGTGCTGGGCGACGACGAGATCGCCAATGGCACGGTTGGCGTGAAGCCGCTGCGCGATACAACTGCTAACGGCGGTAAAAGCGAGCAACATAACGTGCCCGCCGAAGACTTGACCGAATTTCTAATCAATGCGATGGTTGCAACCGCCGAAGACGGCGACGACTGATCGCGCAGTTGTCGAGCCTGCCGGCTCGACACGCACACGTATCAAGAAAGAGGGAATCGCCGGGCAATGAGTTACCACGACGAACAAGAATCGATAGAAAGTCTGAAGGCATGGTGGACGCAATGGGGTAACGCGACCACGTGGATCGTGCTGGTGGTTCTGGTGGCCGCGGCCGGCTGGAACGGCTGGAATTTCTGGCAGCGTCGCCAGGCAGCGGAAGCCGCCGTGCTGTACGACCAGGTGCAGCAGGCTGTGGCATCGGGCGACAAGGCTAAGATCACGCGCGTCGCCGGCGACATGGAAGACAAGTTCAGCGGCACCGCCTACGCGCAGATGACCGCGCTTGCGGCCGCCAAGGCGCTGTACGCCGCGGGCGACGAAGCCGGCACGAAGGCGCAGCTGCAATGGACCATCGATCACGCGAAAGACGACGAGTTCAAGCAGATCGCCAAGCTGCGCCTCGCTTCGCTGCTGCTCGACGACAAGGCCTACGATCAGGGCCTTGCGCTGCTCGCCGAACCGCAGTCCGACGCGTTCAAGGGTCTCGTGGCGAATGGCCGTGGCGACTTGCTCGCCGCGCAAGGCAAGCGTGATGACGCGCGTGCTGCCTACAAGCTCGCGCTCGACTCGCTGTCGAAGAACGACAGCTCGGCACGCCAGCTGATTCAGTTCAAGCTGGACGCACTGGGCGGCTGATCGCCGCTTGCAGCGCGCCGCATGCTACGACCAACTGGTCTCTTTTAACTAATTTCCTGAATGCTTCGTCCACCGATGAATCTGCTGAAACGTTACGCTGTGCCCGTTGCCTGTGCGATGACCGTCCTCACCATGGCGGCGTGCTCAGCCACGAAAGACGAGCGCCGCGTGCCGACGCCGCTCACCGAGTTCAAACCCGTGCTCGACGTGCAACAGGCCTGGAAGTCGAGCGTGGGCAAGGCGGGCCGCTATCTGTTTTCGCCAGTGGCGGTCGGCAATGCGGTGTATGCGGCCGGCGAGAACGGTTCGGTTGCGAAGATCGACGCGCAAACCGGTAAGGACATCTGGCGCGTCAAGCTGCACGATGACTTGTCCGCGGGTGTGGGCAGCGACGGCACACTCGCCGCGGTCGGCGGCCTGAAGGGTGATGTCTACGTGCTCGGCGCGGACGGCAAACAACTGTGGACCGCCAAGGCGCCGAGCGAAATCGTCTCGCCGCCGCTGGTCGGCAACGGCCTCGTGGTGGTGCGCACGGTCGACGGCCAGATCGTCGCGTTCAACGCCCAAACCGGCGAGCAGAAGTGGAACTACCGCAACCGCGCGGTGCCGCTCAACCTGCGCGTGTCGTCGGGTATGACGTTCGCGGGCGACGCCGCCGTGCTGGCCGGCTTCCCCGGCGGTTCGTTCGCCGCGATCAACTTGCAGACGGGCGACAACTACTGGCAGACGCCGGTGTCGTATCCGAAGGGCGTGACGGAAGTGGAGCGCATCAACGACGTGACCGGTCCGCCCACGCTGGTCGGTTCGGAAACCTGCGCGGTGACGTTCCAGGGCCAGATAGGCTGCTTCGACGCGAATTCGGGGCGTGCGCTGTGGGAAAAAGCGTTCTCGAGCACGAGCGGTCTGGCTCAGGATGATCGCGCCGTGGTGGCGGCCGACGACTGGTCGGTGGTCTCGGCGTTCGACGCCAACAGCGGCGCGCCGCTGTGGAAGAACGACAAGCTGAAGAACCGCGAACTGAGCGTGCCGTTCCTGCTGGGTCATGCCGCTGTGCTGGGCGACTACCAGGGGTACGTGCACTTTCTGTCGCGCGACGACGGTACGCTCGTGGCGCGCGTGAAGACCGATGGCAGCGCAATTACCGCGGCGCCGGTTCTCGCCGGCGAAACACTGGTGGTGCTGACGCACGACGGCGACCTGTACGGCTACCGTCCGCGCTGATCGCGCAGGCGTTACGGGTTGCCTCAACGCTGTTGCGCGTGCAGGCCGGCTTTGCCGGCCGCGCGCGTTTTTGCCGGATTTTTATTGCAGGACTGAGTAATAGAAGTATTCCGCCGGACTGGCCGGTCACCGAACCGGTCTACGAGCCGCCGAGCAGGAAACACTGAAACTGGCGGCTCATTGGCGCCGCCCCATACGGCCAAACCCCCGTCCTCCCGGGTGTGCATATTAACAGCGCATTTGGGACTGGCCGAATTCGTGATAATTTTCGTCAAACGTCGCCGTGTGGCGGCCGCATGGCGTCGCAACGCGAGTGGTCGATTTCGACCCCGCGTTTCACCGTGAACAACATCAGATGAAACCCGTTATTGCCCTCGTCGGGCGCCCCAATGTGGGGAAATCCACGCTGTTCAACCGGCTCACGCGCTCGCGTGACGCGCTGGTTGCCGACCTGCCCGGTCTCACGCGCGATCGCCACTATGGCGAAGGGCGCACCGGCGAGCGGCCGTATCTGGTCGTCGATACGGGCGGTTTCGAGCCGGTCGCGAAAGACGGCATCCTGCACGAAATGGCGCGTCAAACGCGCCAGGCGGTCGAGGAGTCGGACATTGTCGTGTTCATCGTCGACGGCCGCAATGGTCTCGCGCCGCAGGACAAGTCGATCGCCGACTACCTGCGCAAGACGGGCCGGCCGATTTTCCTCGTCGTCAACAAGGCGGAGGGGATGAAGTACACCACGGTCGCCGCCGACTTCTACGAACTCGGTCTCGGCGACCCGCGCGCGATTTCGGCCGCGCACGGCGACGGCGTCACCGAAATGATCAATGAGGCGCTCGGCGTGGCGTATGCCGGCCAGCCGGAAGAGAGCGACGAAGAGAAAGCGGCGCGCGGCGTAAAGATCGCAATCGTCGGCCGTCCGAATGTGGGCAAGTCGACGCTGATCAATGCGCTGGTAGGCGAAGAACGCGTGATCGCGTTCGATATGCCGGGCACCACGCGCGATTCGATCTACGTCGACTTCGAGCGTCAAGGCAAGCCGTACACGCTGATCGATACTGCCGGGTTGCGCCGCCGCGGCAAGGTGTTCGAGGCGATCGAGAAATTCTCGGTCGTGAAAACGCTGCAGTCGATCTCGGACGCCAACGTCGTGATCCTGTTGCTCGACGCGCGCCAGGACATCTCGGAGCAGGACGCGCACATCGCCGGCTTCGTGGTGGAGCAGGGCCGTGCGCTGGTGGTAGGCGTGAACAAGTGGGACGGGCTCGATTCGCATGTGCGCGAGCGCACCAAAGCAGACCTCGAACGCAAACTAAAATTTCTGGACTTTGCCAAGTTCCACTTCATTTCCGCCGCGGAGAAAACTGGAATTGGTCCGCTGATGCGCTCCGTCGACGACGCCTACACGGCGGCCATGGCCAAGTTGCCGACGCCGAAGCTCACGCGCGCGCTGATCGACGCCGTCGAATTCCAGCAGCCGCGCCGGCGTGGGCCGGTGCGTCCGAAACTGCGCTACGCGCACCAGGGCGGACAGAATCCGCCGATCATCGTGATTCACGGCAACGCACTCGACGCGATCACCGAAACGTACAAACGCTACCTTGAAAACCGCTTCCGGGAAACTTTCAAGCTGACTGGGACTCCATTGCGAATAGAGTTCAGATCATCGACGAACCCTTACGCGGACAAAGGCTGAAACCCGCGTGTGTGCTGGGTTTGGGCGTACGGCCCATGCTCTCGCGCAAAAATGAAAATCGGCTATAGTGTAGCGGTTGAAGGCGGATCTCTTTTTCTTCGCCATCAATTCAGTCAACCTGCAAAAAAATACGGAGTTTGCTATGAGCAACAAAGGGCAATTGTTACAAGACCCGTTTTTGAACGCACTGCGTAAAGAGCACGTGCCGGTGTCGATCTACCTGGTCAACGGCATCAAGCTTCAAGGGAACATCGAATCGTTCGACCAGTACGTCGTGTTGCTCCGGAATACGGTCACCCAGATGGTCTACAAGCACGCAATCTCGACAGTCGTGCCTGCCCGCCCGGTGAATTTCCACCCGGATTCCGAACAGTCCTAACCCCCGTCGCGGCCGGCGTAGCGTCGCCCGTTGGCGATTACTCCCGGCCGCCTCACTTTGATACCCTCCAATTTGATCAACGCAGCGCTTGTCGGCATCGACTTCGGTAAGATCGATTTCGAAGCCAGTCTTGAAGAACTCAGCCTGCTCGCGCAAAGCGCGGGCGCGAATCCCTTAGTCACCCTCACCGGGCGCCGGTCCAGCCCCGACGCGAAGATGTTCGTCGGCAGCGGCAAGGCCGAAGAATTGCGTCTTGCGTGTGAGGCGAACGACATCGAACTCGTCATTTTCAACCACGCTCTGGCACCGGCGCAGCAGCGCAATCTGGAGCAGGCGCTTAATCGGCGCGTGGTCGATCGCACCAGCCTCATTCTCGACATTTTTGCGCAGCGCGCCCGCAGCCATGAAGGCAAGCTGCAGGTGGAACTCGCGCAATTGCAGTATCTGTCGACGCGGCTGATTCGCGCGTGGACTCACCTTGAGCGGCAAAAAGGCGGTATCGGTCTGCGCGGCCCCGGCGAAACGCAGCTCGAAACCGACCGCCGTTTGATCGGCGAGCGCATCAAGGCGCTCAAGACGCGTCTCGATAAGCTGCGCCGCCAGCACGGCACACAGCGGCGCGCGCGCACCCGCAACCAGACCATGTCCGTGTCGCTGGTTGGCTACACGAACGCAGGCAAATCCACGCTCTTCAACGCATTGACCAAGGCTCAGGCGTACGCCGCCGACCAGCTGTTCGCCACACTGGATACGACGTCGCGGCGCGTCTATCTCGGCGACGAAGCGGGGCAGGTGGTGGTGTCCGATACAGTCGGTTTCATTCGTGAGCTGCCTCACCAGCTGGTGGCGGCGTTTCGCGCCACGCTCGAGGAAACCATTCATGCCGACCTGCTGCTGCACGTGGTCGACGCGTCGAGCGCGGTGCGCCTCGACCAGATCGATCAGGTGAACGAGGTGTTGCACGCAATCGGTGCGGACACAATCCGGCAGGTGCTGGTATTCAACAAGATCGACGCGGTGCCGGAGTTGGCGGCTCGTGGGGACGCGGTTGAAAGGGACGAGTATGGTAATATTTCGCGCGTCTTTTTGAGCGCGCGCACGGGGCAAGGGCTGGACACATTGCGCGCGGCCATCGCTGAAATCGCTACTGCCGAACCTCTTCCCGAAACGCTGCTCGGTCTCCCGGAAGAAGACCGGCCGGCAGCACCGCGCGACGACCGCAAGGTCCCAGAACTCGGGCACTGACCCGTTCCAATTGCACTGACCCGCTTCTACTCTGGTGAACGAACACAGGTGAACGATTACAACGAGCGGAGTATCTGGCTGCGCATGCGCGCCATGCTTTCACTGAACGATCCGCGCTGGGGCCGTGGCGACGGCAATGGCGACCGGCAGCGTCCGAACGACCCCAAGCGTCCGCCGGCGCGAGACGGTGAAGGCCCGCCCGATCTCGACGAGATGTGGCGCGATTTCAACCGCCGTTTGAGCCGCGTGTTCGGCCGCAAAGGTGGCGGTGCGGGCGGCGGTCGCCCGGACAACGGCCGCGGCGCGCGCATCGGTGTGGGCATCGTGATCGGTGTGCTGATTGCCATCTATCTGGGCAGCGGCGTGTTTGTCGTGCAGGACGGCCAGGCCGGCGTCGTGATGCAGTTCGGCAAGTACCGGTACACAGCCGGGCAGGGTGTGCACTGGCGTCTGCCGTATCCGTTCGAAGCCCATGAGCTCGTCAACGTTGGTCAGATCCGCCAGGTAGAAATCGGCCGCAACAACGTGGTGCGCCTCGCGAATGTGAAAGACGCGTCAATGCTGACGCACGACGCGGATATCGTCGACGTGCGCTTTGCGGTGCAATACCAGGTGAAGAATCCGACCGACTATCTGTTTCGCAGCGTCGATCCCGATCAGAGCGTCACGCAGGCTGGCCAGGCGGCGGTGCGCAACATTGTCGGCTCGCGCAGCACCAATGACATTCTCTATCAGGATCGCGAAGCAATTCGTCAGCAACTGATGGCGGCGATCCAGCAATCCCTGGATGAATACCAGTCGGGCCTCGCCGTGACCGGGGTGACGATTCAGGGCGTGCAGGCACCCGACCAGGTGCAGGCCGCGTTCGACGACGCCGCCAAAGTCCATCAGGAAAACGAGCGCGCGAAGCGCGATGCCGAAGCCTATGCCGCGGATCTGCTGCCGCGCGCGCAAGCCGACGTGGCGCGCCAGATTGAAGAAGCAAAAACCTATAGCGACAAGACGGTGGCCCTGGCCCAGGGCGACGCCGATCGCTACAAGCAGGTCTACGCGCAGTACTCGAAAGCGCCCGCCGTGATCCGCGAGCGCATGTATCTGGAAACCATGCAGCAGATCTATTCGAATACGACCAAGGTGTTTGTGGACAGCAAGAGCGGCAACAACGTGCTGTATCTGCCGCTCGACAAGCTGGTCGAACAGACCCGCCAGCGGGTGGCCGACGCCGCTGCCGCTTCTGCTGCTTCCGGTGCAGCGGCCGCTGCCGCGCCGCAAGCGGCGAGCAGTGCCGCCTCGCAAGCGGCCGTGTCGCCGATCGCACCGTCTGCTTCCGCGAGTGGCACCGGAGCCTCGGCGCCTGCCGCAACCAGCGCACCCGCCAGCCAGGCCGCCGCCGGCAGCGACGCGCTGCGTTCACGCGACTCCTTCCGCAGCCGTATGCGCGAAGACGACGTTCAATAAGGGGCGCACAACATGAACAAGATCATTGCGCTCGTCGTAGCCGTCGTCATTGTGTTGTTTGCCGCTTCGTCGATGGTGTTCGTCGTCGATCAGCGCCATATGGCCGTGCTGTCTTCGCGCGGCGACACGCCGCCGAGCCTGCTCGGCCCAGGGCTGCATGTCAAATTGCCGCCGCCGTTGCAAACGCTCGCGCTGGTCGACAACCGCATCCAGTCGCTCGACGCACCGGACGAAGACCGCTACGTGAGCTCCGACAAAACCGATCTGCTGGTCAACCCGGTCATCAAGTACCGCGTGACCGACCCGCTGAAGATGCTCGTCGAAACCAAGGGCGACGTCCAAAGCTTGCCGGACCGGCTGGCGTTGTTGTCGCGCAGCGCACTCGGCGACGCGTTCGCGAAGGTTGCCCTGACCGACGTGCTTGGCAAGCAGCAGGCTATCGCCGACGAAGCGCGTGGCGCGATGGACAAGGCAGCGGCCTCGCTCGGCGTGTCGGTGGTCGACGTGCAGTTGACGCGTGTCGATTTCCCCGCGTCGATGGCCGACTCCGTCTACAAGCGGATGATCGCCGCCCGCCAGCAGGTCGCCGCCGACGAGCGCGCCAAAGGCGCGGCCGACGCCGACAAGATCAAGGCGGACGCGCTCGCCCAGCAGCAGGCGGTGCTCGCGGACGGTTACCGTCAGGCGCAGGCCATCAAGGGCGAGGGCGATGCCAAGGCGGCGCAGATCGCCGCCGATGCGTACGGCAGCGACCCGCAGTTCTACCAGTTCTATCAAAGCATGAGGCGTACCGGAACACCTTCAAGCCAGGCGACGTGATTGTGGTCGATCCGAGCAGCGAGTTCTTCCGCTTCATGCGTAGCCCGACCGGCGGCACCGCCCCGGACGCTCCCGCGGTCTCGCGTAAACACTGATTACCGGAACGCCGCGGCATTCGCATCGCGGCCCTTCTTTAGCATGGATATAGCCGGCTCGTTATTGCTCGCGATCGCGTTGATGCTGATTATCGAGGGGATGTTCCCCTTCGTTTTTCCGAGCGCCTGGCGCGACACGTTCCGTAAAATAGCGGAACGGCCGGCGCATCAGATTCGCGTTGGTGGCCTGATCGTCATGGTGCTTGGATTGATCCTGCTGTTTATCGTGACCTGAAGGGACAAGCCTCGGCCGCGCCACAGCGGCGCGCCATGGTCTGCAGCGCTCGAGTTCAATCGCGTCGCCGCACCGTGGCTCGCGCTCGCCTGAGTGCCATGACGTGCCGCACCGCTGGTGGCCAGTGATCGGAAAGCGTGGTTGCAGGTCGTCCAGACGGCTGCAAAAACCGCCAGAATCAAGCTGCCACCCGCCATTCACACTCATATACCGGCGCACCCAGCCGCCGAGTTCACCGTCGTAGGACTGTATCGATGTCGACCTGGTTACTTCCCGAGAATATTGCCGACGTGCTGCCGTCGGAGGCCCGCAAGATCGAAGAGTTGCGGCGCCATTTGCTGGACCGTTTCCGCTCGTACGGTTACGAGATGGTCATGCCGCCGCTGCTCGAGTACATCGAGTCGCTGCTCACCGGCGGCGGGCACGATCTGAATCTGCGCACCTTCAAGCTGGTCGATCAGTTGTCCGGGCGCACGCTCGGTCTGCGCGCGGACATCACGCCGCAGGTCGCGCGTATCGACGCGCATCTGCTGAACCGCCAGGGCGTGACGCGTCTTTGCTACGCGGGCAATGTGGCGCATACGCGGCCGCGCGGCCTGCACGCCACGCGCGAGCAGATCCAGATCGGCGCGGAAATCTATGGTCACGCCGGTCTCGAAGCGGACCTGGAAATCCAGCAACTGATGCTCGACGCGCTGCGTCTGGCGGGCCTCGCGAAGGTGCGCCTCGATCTGTGCCACGCCGGCGTGCTTGCCGCGCTGATCGAGGCTGAACCGGCTGCGGCCGAACTCGGCCAATCGCTCTATGACGCGCTGGCGGGCAAGGACGTGCCGCGCCTCGTCGAGTTGACCGCCGGCCTCACGCCGGTGATCCGCGACGCGCTGCGCGCGCTGCCCACGCTGTACGGCGATGCCTCGGTGCTCGAAGAAGCCCGCGCGCGCCTGCCGAACGCGCCGGCCATCGCCCGCGCGCTCGACGATCTCGCGTTTCTCGCGAGCCAGGTGGACGGCGCCGAAGTGATGATCGATCTCGCCGATCTGCGCGGCTACGCGTACCACAGCGGTGTGATGTTTTCCGCGTATGTGGACGGCGTGCCCAACGCGGTGGCGCGCGGCGGCCGTTACGACCACGTCGGTCAGGCCTACGGCCGGGCGCGTGCGGCAACGGGTTTCTCGCTCGATCTGCGCGAAGTGGCGCGGATCTCGCCGGTCGAAGCGCGCAGCAGCGCGATTCTCGCGCCGTGGCAGCACGACGACGCGCTGCGCGTGAGCGTCGCCGCGTTGCGCGATGCCGGCGAAGTGGTGATCCAGGCGCTGCCCGGCCACGAGCACGAGCACGATGAATTCGCGTTCGACCGTGTGCTGGTCGAGCGCAACGGCGCATGGGTCGTCGAACCGCGCTCATAAGGCGCATTCCGGCAGACTCCACTCGAGGGCCATCCTCGGGGCATTTCAAACGGCGTCGAACGGCGTCGAACAGGGCGCCGAATGAGGCACCGACAGCCGGCGCGGCCACTGGCCGCGCCACATTTTTTATACCCAACATAACGTGCATACCGTTGAGCGGAAACGGAAAAATTCGGAAGGTTCCGCGAACATAGGTAGAATACGTTTTTAACCAGCTTACGAAACAACATGTCTGCCAGCGCAGTGAATGTGAACCCCGGGCGCAACGTCGTCGTCG
>DASVNP010000301.1:0-4435 GCA_036383775.1 Paraburkholderia sp.
AGCTGCCTGAATGACTCACGTTGTGACCGAAAGCTGCATCAAGTGCCGCTATACCGACTGCGTCGATGTGTGCCCGGTGGACTGCTTTCGCGAAGGTCCCAACTTCCTCGCGATCGACCCCGATGAATGCATCGACTGCGCCGTGTGCGTAGCCGAATGCCCGGTGAACGCCATTTATGCCGAAGAAGACGTGCCGGGCGACCAGCAGCACTTCACCGAGCTGAATGCCGATCTCGCGAAGAACTGGCCGAGCATCACCAAGACCAAAGCGCCGCTGCCAGAAGCCGACGACTTCAAGGACGTGAAGGAAAAGCTGGCCCTGCTCGTACGCTGAGCGGCGCGGCGAGCGCCCCCACCGTTGCATTCGGACCAAATCGAGATGAATGCAGGGTATTGACAGGCGCTTAGTCACCTCCTACAATTTCGCTTCTCTGCTGTTTGTTGTTCTGTTCCTCGATAGCTCAGTCGGTAGAGCGCCGGACTGTTAATCCGTAGGTCCCTGGTTCGAGCCCAGGTCGAGGAGCCAAGAATTGCAAAAGCCCGTTAACCAATACGGGCTTTTTTATGTAGATCAAGTTGTACTGCTGTTCCTCGATAGCTCAGTCGGTAGAGCGCCGGACTGTTAATCCGTAGGTCCCTGGTTCGAGCCCAGGTCGAGGAGCCAAAAATTTTAGAAGGCCCGCATTCGTGCGGGCCTTTTTGTTTTGGTCCGGCCTTTTGATCTGCTCTATTTCAATGCTGGATCTGGTGACTTGAATCTGGGGGCGACGGTCCGTTCCGACCGGAAGATAGCCCATGATCCGGCGCATTTGCACTGACCCTCTGGCGGCCACGCCGTTATACGATGGTGCTTTATCGACGCGAACTTCTCGCGCCCAGCCCAAGCACTCATTCTCGGCCCTCCCATGAAACCCACCGTGTTGCGCATCGCGCTTGCCGTCACTACCGCCCTGCTGCTGCCCGCGGCCCACAGCGAAGAAGTCGCCAGCGTCAATACCAACTTCCGCATTACCGGTTCCGACCGCGTGGTCGTCGAAGCCTATGACGATCCGCTCGTTCAGGGCGTGACCTGCTACGTCTCGCGGGCGCGCACGGGCGGCGTCAAGGGCACGCTCGGCATCGCAGAAGATCCGACCGAAGCGTCGATCGCTTGCCGGCAAGTGGGCGCGATTCATTTCACCGGCCCCGTGAAGCAGCAATCCGATGTGTTCTCGGTCAGCATGTCGCTGATCTTCAAATCGCTGCATGTGGTGCGGGTGGTCGACGCAAAGCGCAACACACTGGTGTACATGACCTACAGCGATCGCGTAGTCAGCGGTAGCGCGAAAAACAGCGTGAGCGCCGTGCCGGTGCCGGCCGGCACGACGATTCCGGTCAAGTAGTCGCCGCCCCGCGGCCACGCTCACTGCGCAAGAACCTACACGCATGCGTGACCGCAACCGCCGCGGCGCGCTACACTGACCGGTCATGCCGGACCGCAGGATCGCCAGACTTTCACCATGACCGCCCATCGTTTCCAGGATTCCGCCCGCTACTGGCGCACGCCGCTTTTGCCCGGCGCGGATCTGCTCACGGCGGAATACCACGATCACGAGTTCTCGCCGCATTGGCACGACGCGTACACGATTCCTGTGATCGTCGCCGGCGCCGAATGCTATCGGTATCTCGGCTCGGACTATGTCGCCGAAGCGGGCAGCGTGCCGATCATCAATCCCGGCGAACTGCACACGGGCTCCAAGGCCGTCGAGGCAGGCTGGCGCTATCGCGTGATGTATGCGCCGGTGGATTTCATTCACGAGCTTGCCAACGAAGTTGCCGGCAAGCCGCAAGCGCTACCGTGGTTCGCGCCGGGCGTCATCCGCGATCCCGATCTGGCGCAGCGTCTGGCACGTGCGCACTGTCTGCTGGAGGCGGGCGACGATCCACTCGCCGCCGAAGCCGCGATGCTCGACGCGCTGTCCACCTTGCTGGTCCGCTACGCGCAAACGCAGCCGCAAGCGTGGCGCCTCGCCGCCGACGACGCCCGCGTCGCGACAATGCAGGAGCGCCTGACCGGCGATCTCGCCGAAGCCGTCACGTTAGCTGAGGTCGCACGGGCAGCGGGACTCTCGCCCTTCCACGCCGCACGCCTTTTCACGCAGACCACCGGATTGCCGCCGCACGCGTGGCGCAACCAGGTGCGCTTGCAGCGCGCGCTCGCGCCATTGCGAGCGGGCGTTTCCGTGACGGATGTCGCCGCGGCGAGCGGTTTCACGGATCAAAGCCATTTCACGCGCCATTTCCGGCGCATGTTCGGTGTGCCGCCGGGGCGCTGGCAAGGCAGTTGACGCACGCTTCTCCCCCACCCACCGCAAGAACGTACAAGCCCCCGCTCAGCCTTGCCCGCTATCCTTTGTGTATCAAGGAGGCAAGATTGACCCATTCCAACCCAGCTCAGCCCGCAAGTGCAGGCCACTTAAAAGAGTTCACCGCCGGCGCGCGCGACATCATCCCGATGATGGTCGGCGCGGCGCCCTTCGGTGTGATCTTCGGCACCCTGGTCGCATCCGGCCCGCTGCATCTATGGCACGGGCAGTTGATGTCGCTCGTCGTATTCGCCGGCTCCGCGCAATTCATCGCGCTGGGCCTGATCGCCGGCCACGCGAGTTTCGCGGTGATCTGGGCGACCACGCTCGTCGTCAACCTGCGTCACGTGCTGTATAGCGCGACGCTCGCGCCGCACGTCGCGCATCTGCCCTCGCGCTGGCGCTGGGCGCTCGGCGCGCTGCTCACCGACGAAGTCTTCGCGGTCGCGTGGGAACATTACCGGCATCGGGAGCCGGGCACGGTCGGCCCGCACTACTTCTTTGGCGCGGGTCTGGCCATGTACCTGAACTGGCAGCTCTGGACCGTCGCCGGCCTGCTGTTTGGCGCGGCCTTTCCGGGTCTGCAGTCGCTCGGGCTCGATTTCGCGATGGTCGCCACGTTCATTGCGATCGTCGTGCCGCAGCTCGTCGCTGTGCGCTATATCGCGGCGGCCGTGACCGCGGGCACGCTGGCTTTCTTCTGGCAGGCGTGGCCGTACAAGCTCGGCCTGCTCGGCGCCGTGTTCGCGGGCGTGGCAATTGGTGTCCTGCTGTCGGCGCCGCGCTTTGGGCGAGGCGCGCGGGGAAATCCCAAACCCTCCTCGCGAGCAACTTCGCGCGAAACCTCACAAGACCCCCGCCGGGACGCCCCGCGGAAAACCTCGAAGGAAACCATGGAGGCGTCGCGATGAACTATGTCGTTCTGATCCTCGGCATGGCCGCCATTACCTGGGTGATCCGTGCCGCCGTCTTCGTGCTCGGCGACCGGCTGGTGTTTCCGCCGCTCGTGCGCACCGCGCTCGGCTTCGTGCCCGTTCCAGTACTGACGGCAATCATTGTCCCGATGGCGGTCTCGCCGCACGGCGCCAGCGCCGAACTGACCTGGCGCAATCCGCAACTGGTCGGGGCGCTGGCCGCCATCGTAGTCAGCGCGCTGACACGGCGACCGCTCCTGACCATCGCGGTCGGCCTCACGGTCTTTTTTGTCTGGCAAGGCGTTGTGCTTAAATAGGCACAATTCGAGGCCTGCATCTCGCGCAAACGGCGCCCAGGTCGCCCTAGGCGCCAGGCGCAGCGGGCTCGCCGCGGGGCGGCGCCCGCCGCTCGCCGCCCTCACACGCGACGCATCCCTCTAAAGCCGCCGCCAACATTCCCCACACCCTTAAGTTTTCCCTGAATCCGCCGATAAGAAGTCGAGGTCCGCTCATCGGGATACGTCCCGCTGGTTACGCGGCAACAGGCAGGAATCAACCGCGCCAGCACGGGCGTCGCGTCGCACGGGGTTAGTGCGCGAACCGCCGACATGACAATGCAGCGCGGCAGGACCAAACGGGATAACACATGGGTCAAATCACCCTCACGCTCAAAGACGAGACCATTGCGACGCTGCGCAAGGATTTCGACGCATTTCTGCGGGTTTCGCTGAAGCTCGATCCGCAGTTTGCGACGCCGTCGTTTGAGGATTTTTTGCGCGCCAAGCTGCTCGACAATATGGTGCCGCTAACCGAACACGCGGTTCAGCGGATGTTGCAAGGCGGCCAGTACGCATGGGCGAAACGCACGCTGGACAAGGAATTCCCAGACGTCGTCGCGATTCTGATGAGACAGGCGGGGGAATTCGGTTTCGGCTTTGCGGCCCGCTCGGAATGGACTCCGGAAGAGCTCACCAAGCAGTGCCGCGACTGGGCGGCGGCCATCGTCAAGGAAGCGGAAGGTGACGCGGTGCTGATCGATCCGCTCGCGGCGCAGATCAAGAGCGCGGCGCAGGACATTCAGGCGCTCGAAGAAATCATGCAGACGCCGGCCTGGCGGCTGGTGGAATCGTTGCGTCAGCGCGTCTACGAAGCCAAAGTGGCGTGCGAAACGAATGT
>DASVNP010000302.1:0-30947 GCA_036383775.1 Paraburkholderia sp.
CGCGAACATGAACTTCGACCGCATGCGCTTCGTGGCCGAGCGCGCCGAAGTCGGCGAGGCGCGCGAAGCGGTGTTCGCCGTGACGATCCCCGAGGAGCGCGGCAGTTTCCGGCGCTTCTGCGAGCTGGTCGGCACGCGCAGCGTCACCGAATTCAACTACCGGATTGCGGATGCGAATTCGGCCCATATCTTTGTGGGCGTGCAGATCAGGAATCGCAGCGAACTGGCGCAGATTGCGGGCGCGTTCGACGCACACGGCTTTCCCACCGTCGACCTGACCTTCGACGAACTGTCCAAGCAGCACATCCGCTACATGGTCGGCGGCCGTTCGCCGCTCGCGCACCACGAGCGTCTGTTCCGTTTCGAGTTTCCGGAGCGGCCGGGCGCGCTGATGAAATTCCTCTCGTCGATGGCGCCGAACTGGAATATCAGCCTGTTCCACTACCGCAATCAAGGCGCGGACTACAGCTCGATCCTGGTCGGCATTCAGGTGCCCGCGAGCGAGAACGCGGAGTTCGAGCGCTTTCTTGCCACGCTCGGCTATCCGAACTGGGAAGAGACGCAGAACCCGGTGTATCGGTTGTTCCTCGGCTGATCTTTTAGGACTGAAACACGCAGATGGCTCTCACGCTTGCCGACAAACTGGTGGTGGCAATCTCGTCGCGCGCGCTGTTCGACTTCGAGGAAGAGAACCGCGTGTACGAGGAAGACGACCTTCAGGCCTATGAAGCGTTGCAGCGCGACCGCCTCGCCGTGCCCGCTAAGCCGGGTGTGGCCTTCCCGCTGATCCGCAAGCTGCTGGCACTGAACGCCGGCGGCCATCGCGTGGAAGTGGTGATTCTGTCGCGCAGCGATCCGATCAGCGGATTGCGCGCGTTTCATTCGTGCCGGGAACATGGGCTCGCCATCGAGCGCGGCGTGTTCACACGGGGACGCGCGCCGTTCGGCTATCTGAAGCCGCTGAACGCGTCGCTGTTTCTGTCCGCGAATCAGCAGGACGTGCGCGACGCGCTGGCCGCCGGATTTCCGGCCGCACGCGTTCTGCCCGAATCGGCGAAAATGGCGAGCAAGTATCCCGATGAAATCCGCATCGCCTTCGACGGCGACGCCGTGCTGTTTTCCGACGAAGCCGAGCGCGTGTTCCAGAAGGACGGTTTGCGGGCCTTCGTCGGCCATGAGACGCACAACAAGGATCTGCCGCTTGCGGACGGTCCGTTGAAGCCGTTGCTCGAAGCGCTGCACCGGCTGCAAAAACTCGCGGACGAAGCTGCGCCGATGCATATTCGTACGGCATTGGTGACAGCGCGCTCAGCCCCGGCGCATGAGCGCGCGATCCGCACCCTGATGGCGTGGAACATTGAAATCGACGAAGCGATGTTCCTCGGTGGCCTCGACAAGAGCGCATTTTTGCGCGAGTTCGAGCCGGACTTTTTCTTCGACGACCAAATTGGCCACTGCGAATCGGCCCGCGTCGTGACGGCGACCGGGCACGTGCTGAGTGGCATCGTGAACGCATCATGACACCCGAACAATCACCGCTGGGTAAGCCTTCCGCTTACACCGAACAATACGACGCTTCGCTGTTGTTTCCGATTGCGCGCAAGAATGCGCGCGAGGCGATCGGCATCGGCGCGCAACTGCCGTTTTTCGGCACGGACATCTGGAATGCTTACGAGCTGTCCTGGTTGAATACGCGCGGCAAACCGCAGATCGCCGTGGCGACGTTCTTCGTGCCGGCGGATTCGCCGAATATCGTCGAGTCCAAGTCGTTCAAGCTGTATCTGGGTTCGTTTGCGCAGACGGCGTTCGATTCGATCGAAGCGGTACGCGATACGATCAAGCGCGACGTGTCCGCATCTTGCGGCGCATCGGTTTCGGTCCACCTGGCCGCGCCGAACGAGTTCGCCAAATTGCAGATGGAAGAGTTCGAGGGCATGTCGCTCGACCGCCTGGATCTGGATGCCGAGGTTTACCAGCCCGACGCTTCGCTACTGAAGGCGGCCCTGGATGAAGCGCCGGTCGAAGAAACGCTGTTCTCCAATCTGCTGAAATCGAATTGCCCGGTCACGGGTCAGCCCGATTGGGGCAGCGTGCAGATCCACTACGTGGGTCCGCAGATCGATCACGCGGGGCTGCTGCGCTACATCATCTCGTACCGGAATCACACCGGCTTTCACGAGCAGTGTGTCGAGCGGATTTTTATCGACGTGCTGAAGGCCTGCAAGCCAGTGAAGCTCGCGGTTTATGCGCGCTACACGCGGCGCGGCGGGTTGGATATCAATCCGTTCCGCACGAACTACAACTTGCCGATGCCGGACAATATGAGGCTGGCACGGCAGTAAATTGCGAGTTGTTCGCCGCGGCGGGATGATGCATCCGGTCGCGGCGAACGAAAGAGCGAATACTTCAGCTTCAGGCCGTGGGCTTCTTATAAGCCACGCAGTCTACTTCGACCCTGCAGTCGATCACCATCGACGAAACGACACACGCGCGCGCGGGCGGATTCTCGCCGAAGTACTCGCGAAACACCTTGTTGAACGACGCGAAGTCGCGCGGATCGTCCAGCCACACGCCGCAGCGGACCACATGCTCCGCGCCATAGCCGGCTTCCTTCAGGATCGCGAACACGTTCTGAATCGCCTTATGCGATTGCTCGACGATGCCGCCATTGATCACTTCGCCGTTTTCCATCGGCGTCTGCCCGGAAACGAACAGCCAGCCGTCCGCTTCGACTGCACGCGCAAACGGCATGTGCTGACCACCCGTGCCCTTGCCACCTTCAACACCATATCGCTTCATCATCAACACTCCTTGAAAAGTCCGGCGGGCGGCGTGAACAACGACACCATGCCGCCCGCCATATCAATCGAAAAACCTCAGAACGCGCCGTGCGCATCACCCTTCGACGCCGCACCGCGCGCGACGAAGTGACCAGCGCGCTCGCCCGTCGCTGCGCCATTGAGGTATGTCAACACGCCGTTCACCCACACCGCGTCGATCCCGTCTGCTGCCTGCTGCGGCTTCTCGAACGTCGCGGCATCACGCACCTTGGCCGGGTCGAACAGGACGAGGTCGGCGTGGTAGCCGATATGCACCTCACCGCGCTGCGCGAGCCCAAAGCGACGCGCGGACAGACTGGTCATCTTGCGCACCGCCTCTTCGAGCGGCAGCAGCCCGGCATCACGCACGTAATGGCCGAGCACGCGCGGGAACGCGCCCCACAAACGCGGATGCGGCAACGGATCGTTCGGCAAGCCGTCCGAGCCGACCATCGTCGCGGGATGCGACAGGATGCGGCGCACGTCCTCTTCGGACATGTTGTGATACACCGCGCCCGCCGGCTGCAGACGCTTGCCCGCTTCCTGCTGCGTGACGCCCCACTCGGCTGCGATCTCCTTCACGAGCTTGCCGGCCATTTCCGGATGCGGCTCCGACCATGTGATCGTGATGTCGATGTCGCCTGTGACCTGCTTGAGATCGAGCGTCGACGAACTGCGGTTATACGGATAGCAATCGCAACCGATCGGCTGCAGGCGGCGCGCGCCTTCCAGCGACTCCAGCACCTCTTCACTGCGCCCCCAGTTCGACGGGCCCGCGCACTTCAGATGCGAAATCACCACCGGCACATGAGCGTGACGGCCCACGCGATACGCCTCGTCCATCGCATCGAGAATCGCGTCGAATTCGGTGCGCATGTGCGTGGTGTACAGCGCGCCGGCTGCGGCGAGCGGTTCGGCAAGCGCCATCACTTCTTCGGTCGGCGCGGAGAACGCCGAGCCGTACGCCAGCCCCGAGCTCAGACCGAGTGCGCCATGGGCCAGCGCCTCTTCGAGTTGTTCACGCATGCCCTCGATTTCCTGCGGCGTCGCCGCGCGGTCGAGCCGGTCCATCTGGTTGCTGCGCAACGCCGTGTGGCCGATCAGCGCGCCGACATTCACCGCCGGACGGGCCGCATTCACCGCTTCGACATAGGCCGCGAAGGTGGGGTACTGGAACGCGCCGCGCTCGCCGAGCAGGTTCATCGGATCGGGCGGATCGCCCTTCAGCGACACCGGCGACGCGCTGATGCCGCAATTGCCGACGATCACCGTCGTGACGCCCTGGGTGATTTTCGGCAGCATTTGCGGTGACTGGATCACGTGCGTGTCGTCATGCGTGTGCACGTCGATAAAGCCCGGCGCCAAGGCGCGGCCTTCGGCCTCGATCACTTCTTCGGCGAGCCAGTTCGACAGATTGCCGATCGCGACGATGCGGCCGTCGCGGATCGCCACGTCGCGCTCGACAGGCGGTGCGCCCGTGCCGTCATACAGTTGCGCGCCGACAATCAGCGTATCGGCGGCTTCGGGATGCGAATGCATGGATCAGTCTCCTAACGGTTGTCGATCGCCGCCGCCGCGGTGCGCGTCGAGGGCGTGCTTCATGCGGCGCAGCAATTCACGGCTCTCGTCGCCCTGACTGACGGCAAGTTCGGTGACGAGCACATCGAGCGCCATCATCATCGCGTAGCGTGACGACGAGGGCTTGTAAATGAAATCGGTTTCGAAAGCGACGATCGGAATCAGCCAATCGGCCAGCTTCGCGAGCGGCGATGCCGGCGCGGTCAGCGCGATCACGGTCGCGCCATAGCTGCGCGCGATCTTGCAGTTCTCGACCATCTCCGGCACGCGCCCGGTGGTGGACAGTGCGATCACCACGCTATCACGCGACACGGTGCTTGCCACCATACGCTGCAACAGGCCGTCCTGATAGGTCGCCACCGGCCTGCCGAGGCGCACGAGCCTGAAGCGCATCTCGTCGGCGAGCGCGGTGGAGCCGCCGCCCATGCCGAACACGTAAATCATGCGCGCGGCGCGCAGTACCGCCGCCGCTTCACCCAGCGGCGCCTGACGCAGCAATTGATGGTTATGCGCGAGCGCGGTTTGCAGTTCGTCGAACACGCGGGTCGCGATCGGCTCGGGCGCGTCGCTCGAAGCGCCGGCCTGCAGGAAGCGCTGACCGACGGCGGCCGCCTGCGCGAGCCGCAGCTTCAGCTCCCGCACGTCGCGGCAGCCCACCGTCTTGGCAAACCGCGTCACGGTCGCGACGCTCACCTCGGCCTGCTGCGCGATCGCGCCGATGCTGGCGCGCGAGGCCCCCGTGAGATCGTCGAGGATCAGCGCTGCGACCTTGCGTTCAGCCGAGCGCAGTTCCGGCGCGCATTCAGCAATGCGCGCGACGATGTCGAAGGCCAGCGGTTCGGCAGTAGAGTTCATTGCGCACTGTGGAAGATCGCGGGAAGGCTTACAACAACCCTCCGTCAAGCCGTGGTATTAAATAACATTTCTTCGGGCATCGTACTTTCGGTAACATACTAAAGTCAACTTCGATTCAATTTAACCGAACGATGGAGCAAGGGGACATGAAAGTTACAAACTATCAAGGCGCCACGATTGATCCTTATAGCAAGGGCTTGGGCGTGGTTCCGAGCACCAGCATCCAACTCACGGATGCCGCGCGCCTCGAGTGGAATCTGCTGAACGAAGACGTCAGCCTGCCCGCCGCCGTGCTGTACGCGGACCGGGTGGAACACAACCTGAAGTGGATGCAGGCGTTCGTGGCGGAATACGGCGTCAAGCTCGCGCCGCACGGCAAGACCACCATGGCGCCTCAGCTGTTCCGGCGCCAGCTCGAAACCGGCGCATGGGGCATCACGCTCGCCACCGCGCATCAGGTGCGCGCGGCCTATCACGGCGGTGTCTCGCGCGTGCTGATGGCCAACCAGCTGGTCGGCCGTCACAACATGATGATGATTGCCGAGTTGCTGAGCGACCCGGATTTCGAATTCTTCTGCCTCGTCGATTCGGCCGAAGGTGCCGAGCAGTTGGGCGCGTTTTTCACGTCGGTGCGCAAGCCGTTGAACGTGCTCCTCGAACTCGGCGTGCCGGGCGGCCGCACGGGTGTGCGTGACGTGGCGCAGCGCAACGCGGTGCTCGAGGCGATTGCGCGCTACCCGGACGTGCTCAGACTCGCCGGCGTCGAACTGTATGAAGGCGTGCTGAAGGAAGAGCACGAAGTGCGCGAGTTCCTGCAAAGCGCGGTCGCGATCACACACGAACTCGTCGAGCAAGGGCGCTTTGCGCGCACGCCGGCGGTGCTGTCAGGCGCGGGTTCGGCCTGGTATGACGTGGTCGCGGAAGAATTCGTGAAGGCCTCGGAAACCGGCAAGGTCGACATCGTGCTGCGTCCCGGCTGCTACCTGACGCACGACGTCGGCATCTACCGCAAAGCGCAGACGGACATCTTCGCGCGCAATCCGGTCGCCAAGAAGATGGGCGAAGGGCTGCTGCCGGCGCTGCAGTTGTGGGCGTATGTGCAGTCGATTCCCGAGCCGGATCGCGCGATCATCGGTCTCGGCAAACGCGATTCCGCCTTCGACGCAGGCATGCCGGAACCGGCGCGCCACTATCGTCCGGGCAACGACGCGCCGCGCGATATCGCCGCGAGCGAAGGCTGGGAAGTTTTCGGCTTGATGGATCAGCACGCGTATCTGCGGATTCCGGAGGGCGCCGATCTGAAAGTGGGCGACATGATCGCGTTCGACATTTCGCACCCGTGCCTGACGTTCGACAAGTGGCGCCAAGTGCTGGTGGTCGATCCGGCTTACCGCGTGACTGAAGTGATCGAAACGTTCTTCTGATTTCTGATGTTGCTGGCGAACCGCGCGCTTTGAAGTAACGGGACGCGCGGTTCGACGTAGGTTTCAGAGCGCCTGAAGCGAATGCTTCTCCGAGGCGTCCGTGGCGGCAGCGTCGGCTGCGGCCGCCACCTCGCCAATCCTCAGCTCCAGCATTTTCAATGCACCGGACAGCGCACCCAGCACGTCATCCGGCAACGCGGCCATCGTGTCGTGCAGAAACGCATTGCGGCGCGGCAGGCTCGCTTCCGTCGCCGCTTGCCCTGCTTCGGTCAGGCGCACGTTGGTCACGCGGTTATCGCGCGTGTCCATGCTGCGAGAAATCCAGCCCATGCCTTCCAGTGTTTTCAATTGCCGCGTGAGCGCGCCCGGATCGACGCGCAGACGCTCGACCAATCGCTTTTGCGACGACTCGCCGGCCTGGTCGTGCAACGCAAGCAGAATGCGCCAGCGCGGCAACGGGTGGCCGACCTGCGCCTCGAATGCCGACGTGAACGCGCGATAAGTGCGGCCGAATTGCTGCATGACGGCGACGCGGTCCTGTTCTTCCATGATCTGTCAGTAAAACTGGTAAGTCTAAAAAATCAATCCGCGTGAATCACCGGCTCGAGCTTTCGCTGGAGCTTGATGGGCGGCACACGGCGGCTCTGCCACACCGATACCACGGCGATGATCGCCGCCATCGCGAGACCGAGATGAATCGCCGACACGAGCGCTTCGCGCGCGCTCTCGAGCAGCATCGCGCCGTTATGTCCCGCGTGCGCCAACTGGCCTAGCAAGGTAGTTTGCGCGTCGCGATTGATGAGGATTTGCGGGTCGCCGAGATCGGCGAACCATTGCGACGCGTGATCGTTGTCCAGCGCGTTGCGCACGCCGCTCGCGTACATGTGGCTGACCAGCGTGCCGGTGAGCGCGGTGCCGATCATACCGCCGATCATCCGGAGCGACTGCAGCAGCGCCGTTGCAATGCCGAGGTGTTCGCGGCCGGCGGTCTGTTGCGCAAAAATCGTCAGGTTCGGCATGACGAAGCCGAGGCCCAGCCCACCAGTCACCATGAACGACATCAGCAGCCATTGCGGCATCGAACGAGTCGCAACGACGACACCAAGGCAGGACAGCGCCAGCAGCGCAAAGCCGACATACAGCATCAGATTGGGATTGCGCACGCGCGAGACGATACGTCCATTGGCAATGCTGCCGATCGTGATGAACACCACCAACGGCGTAATCACGAGGCCCGCGTCTTTCGGCGACATACCGAAGCCGCCCTGGAACAGCAACGGCGCGTAGAACAGCAGCGAAAACATCGTGAAACCGCCCAGCACGGCGAGTGTGAAGAGCGCGGCAAGACTGCGGTTGCGGAACATGTCGACCGGCAGAATCGCCGTTGGGCAGCGCTTTTCCCAGCGCCACAGCGCGTAACCCGACGCGACGCTCAAGCCGAGCAGCGCAAGCGCGCTCAACGTCACGCCATGCTTGGGCAGCAATTCGACGAACAATTGCAGCGAACCGAGCGCCACCGCAATCAGCGCGGCGCCAGGCCAGTCGAGCCGCATTTTCCCTTTATGTTCGACGTGACGCAGATGCGGCAGGAAGCGCCACACGAAAAACAGCGACAGCAGGCCGACCGGCAGATTCACATAGAAAACCGAGCGCCAGCCGTAGTACTGCGTGAGGAAGCCACCGAGCGACGGCCCCACCGCATTGGCAATGCCGAAGGCCGAACTCATCATCACCTGCCAGCGCAAGCGCACGACCGAGTCGGGGAAGAGATCCGGAATACAGGCGAATGCGGTGCCGACCAGCATGCCGCCGCCGATGCCCTGCAGACCGCGCGCCAGCACGAGAAACAGCATGTTGTTAGCGGCGCCGCACAGCACCGACGCCCCCGTGAACAGGATGATCGATGCGATCACGAACGGCTTGCGTCCGTAATAATCGCCAAGCCGGCCGAAAATCGGCACGGTAATCACCGAGGTCAGCAGATAAGACGTGGCGACCCACGCGTAAAGCTCGAAACCCTTCAGTTCGGCGACGATGGTGGGCAGCGCGGTGCCGACCACGGTCTGGTCGAGCGCGACCAGCATCGTGACGAAGGAAATGCCGAGCATCGCCAGCAGCGACTCACGGAAGGGTAAAACTTGCCCACTCGAATGGTGGGCCGCGGTATGGACAGCCATTTTTTGATAGCGCAACAGTTGACTCGTCAAACGTTTGGGAATCATACCACGCTGCAGCGCTCTAAGCGGGACGCGCCGCCGCCTATCGTCGCGCCGGCAATCGCCTGAAGAATGACCACCACATGACGCCAGGGAGGCACATGGAGCCAGGTTCGCTCGCAGCACCATCCTTATTGGACGAAGACCTGAAAGCGCTGCGGCGCGCGAAACACGAGCTGGAAAGCCCCGCGCTGGCGATGAAGCTGGCGAGCATCGTCGGCGCGCCGCTAGAGAAGCTGCTCTCGCGCATGCCGGCGTTCGCCAACGAGAAGGTCACGGACGCGACGGAGCTGGCTTTGCGCAAGTGCCTGGCAATCGCGCTGCGCACGTTGGGGCGGCAGAACGGCGCGACGCCGCTCGCTGTATCCGACAAGCCGAGCAATCTGCTGCACAAGTTTGCAGTCGCGACCACCGGTGCGGCCGGCGGTGCCTTCGGACTATTCGCGCTACCGGTCGAGTTGCCGGTCACGACCACGCTGATGTTTCGCTCGATCTGCGACATCGCGCGCAGCGAAGGCGAGGACCTGACCTCGATCGACACGCAACTGCAGTGTCTGACGGTGCTCGGCATGGGCGGCACGTCTAGCGCCGACGACGACGCGGATTTCGGTTACTTCATCATGCGCGGCGCGCTCGCGCAGGCAGTATCGAAAGCGTCTTCCGAAATCGCGACCAAGGGTTTCACCACTCACGGATCGGCGGCGTTACTGCGCCTGCTGAACACGATTGCCGCGCGCTTTTCGGTGCAGGTGAGCGAGCAGATCGCCGCCAAGTCGATTCCGGCAATCGGCGCGGTGCTCGGGGCGATGGTCAACACGGTCTTCATCGACCACTTCCAGCAGGTCGCGCACGGCCACTTCACGGTGCGTCGGCTGGAGCGGCAGTATGGCCGCGAAACGGTCGAGGCCGCCTATCAGACCATCGACATCGCACTCGACGGCTGAGCCGCGTCCGTGCGGGTCGTCACACGCCGCACGAACGCGCCAGCACGGTCGAGCGCGCGGTTCGCTTCCGGGATGAACGGTGCGAAGATTGGCCAGACGTGCGGCATCTTTTTCCACACTTCAAGCTCGCAGTCGACGCCCGCCGCACGGGCGTTTTCGGCGACGCGCCGCGAATCGTCGAGCAGCACCTCGGTGCTGCTCACCATGATGAATAGCGGCGGCAAGCCATGCAGGTCGGCATAGACCGGCGAAGCGTAAGGATGCGTGGCCGGCGTATCGCCGAGATACACCTTCCCAGCCAGCGCGATCGCGGGGCCGCTGAACATCGGGTCGATGCCGTCGTTCGTGCGAATGCTGGCGCCCGTCGCGGCCAGATCGGTCCATGGAGAGAAAAGCAGGCCGCCTGCCGGCATGGGGTCGCCGGCATCGCGCAGCGCCACCAGCGTCGCGAGGGCGAGGCCACCGCCCGCTGAATCGCCCGCAATCACAATCGACTCAGGCGCGATGCCGCTGGCGATCAATTGGCGGTAGGCGGCGGTTGCATCGTCGAGCGCCGCTGGAAAACGATGCTCGGGCGCGAGACGGTAGTCGAGCGAAAAAACCGGTGCATCGGCACGTGTCGCCAGCCCAAACGCAAGCGAGCGATGCGTGCGCGGAGAACAAAAGTAGTAGCCGCCGCCATGGCAAAACAGCACGACGGGGCCGTTGTTCGCGGCCGGCGCGCCTTCGGCTCGTTCGAGCCACTCGCCGCGCAAGTGTGTGTCGTTCGAGCCGTACAACTCGCGCAGACGCCAGCCGCCAGGCACACGCGGCGACCAGACACGCTTCGCGGTCAGCGCCCGCGCCTGCTCGACGTTGATGCGCGGTTTGAGAGTTCTCGGTCGAAACTGCCTGCGCAGATACCAGCACGCGAGTGCGCTTTGCCAACTCATCGGGCCACGCTCCTTCGATTGTGTCCCGCCATGGTACGTGCGTTCGACGCGGCGTCAGTGGATGGCGCCTTCTAATCCTGAAAAACGCCCGGGCTTCCGCCTAAGGCTTGCCGGTGGATTAGTTCGCCGGCAGGACCTGCCCGCGAATTTCGCCTGTCGGATTCTCGGCGGTATGGATGTTGAAGTACCACTGCCCCGCCATCAGGTCCGTCACCTGCTGCTCGGTCAGCGCGGCGGACCCTTTGATCGGGCTCGCGAGCGCTCCCTTCCCGATCGGCACCTGCGGCTTGGCGTTCTGTCCCACCGGTGCCGGACCGTGGAAATGCGCGGCGGTCGCCGGGCCGCTCAGCCCCTCGTAGGTGATCGTCCATTGCAGGGTTTTGGTCGACGTGTCGAACGTGGCGTTCAGCATGCCGTGCCCGTGACTCACGCGGGGCGGCACTTCGCTCGAGGGCTCGAGATCCGCCCTCAAGGCCACCGTGTCCGCGAAGGCGGTGCCCATGGCCAACGCCCACAACACGACGGCAAAGCTCAGTTTTTTTCGCGCAGTCATTGTCTTCTCCGGACATGATGCACCGCCGCACCGACAGTTCGGTTACGTACGGAGCTTTCACATACTAGTGCAAATCCATTGAGACTGTTCGCGCGAGAAATCGCGCGTCCGGTAGCCTTGGCGCGCGCATGCCTGGCGACCCCGTTGCGCACGGCGCTGATGTCGAACGCGGTACACGGCTACTTTGTAGTTGTCCGTAGTGATCCGGATTCGGGTTGATGCACAACTCGTTCATCAAGTTGCCGCGAGTGAGACACTGCACAACAGCGTGGCTGACGGCTATCAGCCCAAGGATCTTGCCGCGTCAATCCGCCAGGCGCGCGGGTGCGTTTGACGCATTCTCTGTGCGTTGAAAACTGCGCGGCGATCGTTTGAAACGATTTCCTCAAACAGTTTATTGCAGATTTCGTAGTGAATGAACGGCAGTATCTCGGCTATGCTTCTGACTGCGAGAAGTGACTCCTTCATCGAGGGATGTCTCCAAATCTTTAACGCGGCTTCGGCCGCGTTTTTTTTGTCTTTTTCGTCTGATTATCTCGCTCTCATCCCCGCGAGTTGGCTCGCGGCCGTGCGATCGCGCTTCAGGGAGCGACAACCGCCATACCTTGCCAATTGGCAGAAATCTAAGCGAGCAATGCGGCCTGCTGCTCGATTCCATCCAGCATGGCGTTGCACTTGCTGATTAAAACCAGCCCATCGGTGCGCAGGCGTTCCGGCGGCTGAACGGCGATTTCGCGACGATACTCATCGAGCGCGCTAAGCAGCGGCGGATATTGCAGCACGCTCGCCGCCCCTGCCACGCGATGAAGCCACTCGCGCACACGGCCAACCTCGATGCGCCCGGGCCCGGCACGTTCGAGCAAAGGCGACAAAGACCGCACGTCTTCACGCACGGATGAAACAAACGAGTCGAGCAGAGCCTTGACGGTGGATTCGCTACCCCATAGTTGCGTCATGTGTGACAGATCGACCGGGACGAATGGCTCGGCAGCACTGTCGGTATTCGGCCCGGCAAGCGGCAGCGTACCAGCGGACTCCGAGGGTGCGGCTTGCGACGCGCCGTCAGCACCGAACCAGCGGCTCAGGTAGTCGCGCAGCGTAGCGAGCCGGGTCGGTTTCACGAGACTGTCATCCATACCAGCGTCACGGCACAGGTTCAGATCTTCGGGCGCGGTATTCGCTGTGATACCCAGAATGGGCAGGCGGTGCGCGCCGCCCCGTTCGTTCTCGCGGATACGCCGTGTGAGCTCGTAGCCGGAGATGTTGGGCATGTGGCAGTCCGTAATCAGACATCCATAGCTCGTGCGCTGTAGCGCGGCCAGCGCCTCGGCACCGTCAGCCGTCACGTCGCAGGCGAAACCGAGCAACGCCAGTTGATGACGGATCAACTCCTGATTGACCGGATGATCTTCCGCAACGAGGATCAGCCGGCCACTGGCGATTGCCCGTTCACGGTCGGGAGGCGAAGCCCCCCCCTCGGGCGTACGCGGCATGCCGACCAACCGCTGCGCCACCGACGGCAGCCCTGTCATCGCGGCGGCGCACGCGGCGCCGAGGCCGCGCCACGAAATCGGGTTGATGCTCACACGCACCTTGCCGTCGAGAATTCGGTAGCCAGTCGGCTTTGGCTTCTCGGTCAGGATGATGATGCGCGCGCGCAAACTGGCGCCCAGCGGCAAGCTCACCTCCTCGGTCACGAACAGCAAATCCACATCGGCCAGTGCAGCGCGATCGCGCAGTTCCGCCGCATCGGGCGCGCAGCGGCGCAATTCGATCCCGAGCGCCTCGCCAAAGTGCATCAAAGCCCGCGCGACACGCGTATCGCCAACCGCCACGACCCCGCGCTTGCCGCGCAGGCCGTTGACGGAGAAGCGCTCGGTCTCGACAGGCATAGTGAGGCGCACGATCATGCGTGTGCCGCGGCCTGGCTCGCTGTGCAGCGTGAGCGAACCGTTCATGAGGTCGATCAGCTTGCGGCAAATCGTCAAGCCCAACCCGGTGCCGCCGAAGCGGCGCGTGGTAGACGACTCTGCCTGCACGAACGGCTCGAAGAGCCTGGCCTGAACTTCCCGCGCAATGCCAATGCCGGTGTCCTCAACGGTCATTTCGAGCGTTTGCGTGCCGCCGCCCCGCGCGACGACCGACACGCACACGTCGACCTCGCCTTGCGGGGTAAACTTGATGGCGTTGCCGAGCAGATTGAACAGAATCTGCCGCAATCGCACGCTGTCGCCTCGCAACGTGGCAGCAACGTCCGGCGTGATATCCACCCGCACTTTCAGACCTTTTTCATGGGCCCGGCCTGCCAGCAGGCCGACTGCGTTGTCGACCAGTTCACGTATGTCGATGGACTCGGCCTCGATCGTCAGCCGTCCTGCTTCGATTTTCGAGTAGTCGAGCAAGTCGTCCAGAATTTGCAGCAGCGCGCCTGCCGACTCGTGGATCATGCCCAGCATTTCACCTTGATCCGCATTAAGCGGCGTGCGCTCCAGCACTTCGACGAGACCGAGCACGCCGTTCATCGGCGTGCGAATTTCATGGCTCATCATGGCGAAGAAATCGTCTTTGGCGCGCGAGGCCGCCTCAGCCACATCGCGGGCCCGGGCCAGTTCCTCGGAGCGCGCGTGCTCGAGGCTGGCGTCGACCCAATAGCCGCTCCAGACGACGGAGTCGTCCTGCTCCCGGCGCGGCACCAGTTCGGCGCGCGCCCACGTGAGGTCGCGCCCGTTCTCGAAGCGAAACTCCATGTGCACCGGTGTTTCGCAGCGCGCCGAGCGCTCGAGCTTTGCCAGCACCAACCGCCTATCCTGCTCGCACACACGCTTGAAATCGACCTGATCGGCACTGCTCGGCGAACCGTCGCTGCCAACGAACAGATGCCGTGAATCGCCGCCGATATAGGGAAACGAGTACACCCCTTCTGCAGTGCGGCGCAGTTGAAACACGGCGGCCGGCAGCGAGCGCGTCACATCGAACAGGCGCCGCTCGGTTTCGCGCGCGCGCAATTCGGCTTGCCGGATATCCGTGATGTCGACCACCGTTCCGAGCACATAGGCGGGTTGACCATCGCTGCCACGGCAGACGCTGGTCCAGAACAGGCCGTGCCGCATATCACCCGCGCCGCGCTCGAACTGCAACTCCACTTGCGCGGTATCGCCACCGTTCAATATCGCGCGGGTCATGTCGTCGAGGATTCGGCTGTTGGTCTCGCCCCACGTCCGGACATCCATCGTGGTGCGGCCGAGTACGGCCTCGCGGCCCATTCCGCAGGCCTGTTCATAGGCCTCGTTGATAGCGATATAGCGCCCCTCGAGGTCCTTGGCGACAAGCGGATAGGGCACCATCTTCATCATGGTTTCCTGGAAGTTGAGCTGCAGAGCAAGCTCGTGCTCGGTTGTCTTGCGCAACCTGACTTCCCGTTGCAGCAGCAAGTAAGCACGCAAGGTGACCAGCAGCACGACACCGATGCCGATTAGCAGCGGCAGCAACCGCACCGCGGTCACGCTCCAGATACCTGACTCCGGCGTGTTGCCGCTAACCCACTTTTGCCGGATACGCTGCTTTTCCGCGAACGGCATGGCGAGGAGCGCGCGGTCGATCAGGTCTGCAAGCGGGCTCAGATCCGGGCGCACCGCGAAGTCAAGCGCGTCGGGTGCGCCGGCCGTGCCGAGAATCTTGAGGACACCCTCGTACCGCTGCTTGAGCAGAATATCGACGGCGGCCACGTCACCCACAAGGACGTCCGCCTCACCGGCCGCGACCCTCCTGAGCGCCTCATCGAGACTCGGCGCGACCGCGACATGGCCTGGCGGGAGGTGCTCGAATGCCGGCGGAATTGAACCAGCCGCATGCGGCGAAAAGACGATGCGGCGTGATGCGAAATCGTTCAGCGAACGAGCCGCGGGCTCATCCTCCCGACCGACGATGACGAGTGGATACCCTTCATACGCACCGGTATGACGAGCGTTTCTGAGGCGCGGATCGTTGCTGGAAGCCGTAGCCAGAATGGCCAGTTCGCCCCGCTGGAATGCTTCTACGGCAGCGGCCCAGTCTGCCTTGGGCGCACGCGTAAATACGACGCCGAGCGTACGGCTCAAATACGCCAGATAGTCGGCGGCAACACCTGCCGGCTCGCCGGAGTTGTCGACATAGCTGAAGGGAGGCCAGCCGCTGTCAAAGCCGACCTGCAATGGCGGCAGTGAACGGAGCCAGTTCTGCTCCTGCGACGTCAGCGCGAAACGTTGCGCAGTAGGCACTGGCGTCGTGTCGAAGTTGCTGGATAACCAGCGCGCGCGAATTGCCGCGTCCTCGGCCGTGTTGATCGCCGTCAATGCGTGGTCAAGCCGGTCCCGCAGCGCAGTCTGGCTGCGGGGCACCGCAAAGCGCAGGCTGGCAGTCTTGCTGCTCTCCTCGAAAGCGACGTGCAGCCCGCGAAATTCGTCGGTCGCCAATGCATGTTGCACGGTCGGGGCGAAGCCAAGATAAACGTCGGCCTCGCTTTGGGCAACCGCGGTGAGCGCGCTGTGCGTCGTTGCAAACGTTGTGACTCGGGCGCGAGGGAAGCGCTCGCGTATTCCGCGCTCGAGCGCAAAGCCTTTCTCCACGGCAATGCGCGCGCCAGCGATCTGGGCGGGACTGCTGTACCCGTCATCGTCCCGGCGAACAACGGCCGACGAAGACGAGCGAAAATACGGCGCCGTGAAGCTCAAGCACCTTTCACGCTCCGGCGTGCGGGCCATGCTCGTCAACAGATCGACTTGTCCGGTGCATGCGGCAGCAAGCAGTTGCGGCAAGTCAGGAAACGCTTTCGGTTCGATGACGACGTTCGGGCCCACGAGCGCACGCAGATAGTCGACGCTCATACCGGTGAGGTGACCATTCTGCAGCGAATCGAACGGCGGCCAGCCGCTCGCGAGCACGCCGACGACCAGTTTCGTGGGAAATGCGCGCTCGGCTTGAGGCGTTGGGGAGCCGCGGAAAGACTGTGCGACAGCGTGCGTCTGCACAGCGACGAAAAAGAACCCGGCGAGCAGGCACCATGACACGCGTCGAACCGCGCGAATTATCGCGGCACCTTGCAGGCGATTGATGAGAGACACGATGAATGGCCGCTGGCGACGCTCAGGCTACTTCGCCGTGCCCATCGGCACGCGCGGCGGCCCAGTGGTCAGGTCTGCCGTGCAGGAACGAGAACAGTATGCCTGCGGCGACGCCGCCCGCCAGAGGTGCGGCCCAGAACAGCCACAGTTGATCCAGCGCCCAATCGCCGACGAACAGCGCTTGAGCTGTAGAACGGGCGGGATTGACCGAGCCATTGGTCACTGGGATCGACACCAGATAGACAAGCACCAGGCAGGCACTGACGATCAGCGGCGCAACCGGCCTCATGTTTCGCCGGGCGGCCATCGACAGGCTTACCATGACGAAAATGAAGGTCAAGACAAATTCGACAACCAACGCCGAATGTAGTTGATAGTCAGCCGGCGAATGGTCGGCAAAGCCATTCGCCGCGAACTCGCTTGCACTCATGTCAAACCCGGGGCGGCCGCTCGCAACGTAGGCGAGTAGTGCTGAGGCAAAGATTGCGCCGAGAATCTGGGCAGCGATGTAGGGCAGCAGGTCCCTGACTGGAAAACGTTGCGCGACAGTAAAACCGACGGTCACTGCAGGATTGAAATGAGCGCCGGATATAGTGCCAATGGTGTAGCTAGCCGTAGCAAGCGCAAGGCCGAAAGCCACCGACATTTCCAGCACACCATACGTCTGTTGGAGCACGCCAATGTTCAGCACAATGCTGCCGCATCCGACGAAAACCAGCCATGCCGTTCCGACGCCCTCAACCAACAATCGCTTACCCAACGCAGCCATGCCGCCTCCTGGTTTCTGCCTGTCAGGCAGACGGCATCGCAAGATTGCCATTACACAGCTGCCTGAACTTTCTTGTCGCGGGCATCGACCAGCTTAACGAAATGACTGTTTTAGTCAGGTAGGCATGGAAAAGGCCGCAGTTAATTCAGAACTATGAGACGGCAAGCTCCACCAACCAATCAGAAGACTCCTAAATTGCTCGTTACTCGAAACGATCTGCCATGGCGTGACTCAAACGCACCCGTCCGCTCTCAGGCCAGTCCGATCTGGCGGGCGTAGCCAATCAGATCAGCTTCGGTTTCCAGCCCGAGCTTGCGCATCGCGCTGCGCTTCTGGGTGCTGATGGTTTTTCCGCTACGCTGCAGACGCATGGCGATCTCATGGACCGCGAGGCCCTGCACATAAAGCTGGAAGACCTCCCACTCGCGCGCGCTCAGCACCCCGGCGCGAAGCTGCGGCGGCGCTTCGGCGGATTCCATCGCGGCACGCACGTGCTCCGACAGGTAGACTCGGCCAGCAGAAACCGCCTCGATCGCGTCGATCAACGCCGTGGCGGTCTCGCGTTTATCGACGATGCCGCACACGCCGATATGCAGCAGCCCGGACAACATATGCGCATGGCAGATCATCGTCAGCACGACTACGTGAGGATGCGGTCGCTCCCTCAACAGTCGGCGCAGAAACGACACCGCGTTGTTGCCTCCGTGAATGCCCGGCATGCCGATATCCGACACGACAACTTCGCACGCACGGGCGTCGAGCAACTCGGCCAATCCATGAGAGTCAGCCGTCTCGCCGACAACTTCGATATGCGACGCGGCTTGTAACAGCCGCTTGACGCCGACACGAACACAGTCGTGATCGTCGGCCACGATAACGCGGATCTTGGGTGCCATATATTGTTGTCTTATCGATTGGCGGGCCCCGCACGCGGTGTGCTTCCCCAGGCTGCGCCAATACATCTTCTGTTCGTCGCACCGACGTGGCGCGACACCTCGCTCATTCGTTACCGGTTCTACGCGCGCTCCTCGGGAATGACACCATGTTCTACAGCGAAACGGAACAACTCTGCGTCGCTGCGCAGCGCGAGCTTGCGCATGGCGGTGCATTTCTGCGCGCTGATCGTCTTGACGCTGCGCCCCAATCGTGTCGCGATCTCGGTGACGCCAAGCCCCGATGCGTACTGGGTGAATACCTCGAGTTCACGCCGCGACAGCACGCTGCGCACAAAGTTGAGACGGTGGGTTGCCGTTGCATCTGCAATCAGCGCGCGCACTGCCGGTCCGACATAACACTCGCGTGCCAGCGCCGTAATGACCGCCACGTGAATCAGATCAATGCGGTCGCGCTTGCTGACCAGTGCGTCGACACCGAGCGAGATGACCTTTTGCAGTTCGGCCGCGTCGGTTTCCATGGTGAGCACGACGAGCGCCACGTTGGGATACCGCGACCTGAACTGCCTGACTACCTCCAGCCCACTGCCGTCGCTACCGCCCGGCATATAGAGATCCATGAGCACAAGATCGCATGGACTGCGGTCGATTTCCGTGAAGAGTCCGGTGGCGTCGGTTGCGCGCCCGACGACCTGCATATTCGGATAGCCACCGAACAGATTTTCGATCGCCAGCAGAACCAGTGGATGGTCGTCCGCGATGATGGCTCGAACGGGTGTGCCGACCTCGGCGGTGTCGCTCATCGTCTTTCTCTCCTCCATATCTTGACTTAGTACCGCCCTCTTCTTTGAAACCGCCCCTTGTTGCAATCATTAACCGGTCTTCATGAAATAAACATCGGATCGCTCTGAAACAACATCGGTTGAATCGTAAAAGTCAATTGCTTAGTATTGCGATTCACAATTGAGAATTCCGTAAGAACGCACGTAAGAGAAGAGACCCGGGTCATTGGTGACGCCAAGCTTCGCCATCGCCTCGCGCTTTTGGCGCGTGACTGTGCGCCGATGACAGCCAAGCGCGGCCGCGACGTCCGAGATCGACTGGCCACCTACCAGCCGTCTGACGATTTCAGTCTGCATCCCCGTTAATCGCAACACCGGTGGTCGCTCGCATTCGACGTCCCGCGGATGCGCAAGCGCCTCGACGATAGAACTGCCAAGATAGGCTTCGCCGGCCGCAGCCGCCTTGATCGCCCGCAGAAGTTCGCCCATCGACTCGGATTTTCCAAGCACGCATACGGCGCCCTCTGACACGACCGAGCGCAGGATCGCGGCGTTCGTCAGCGTAGTCATCACCACGATGTGCAGTTGTGGCCAGCCACGGCGGATTCGACGAATGAGACTCAGGCCGTCTCCGATAGAGCCTGACGGCGCCGGCATCGCGAGGTCGGTCACCAGCACGTCGCAAGGCGTGCGGCGCAAAAGCTCGACCAGCGAATCAGGACTCGCCGCCTCGCCGGCGATGGTGACGTCATTCTGCATTTCCAACGCGGCACGAATGCCAAGCAGAACGAAGGGATGATCGTCCGACAGAATGATTCGAAGCCGCATTAGGATTTGTCTCGTCATTTGTAGGGATTATTTGCCAATACGCAGAAATACCGGAGACTACCCGCACATGCCAGGGCAGCCTCCTGGTTGCGTAACGCACCTCAAGACGACCATAAAATCACCACGACAAACCCACGAAAATCGGATCGCTCCGAATCCGTTGAAAAAACTCATTCCGCAATACGACTTAATCGGGAGATAAAAACTTAATTACACAAAATGAATGTTTGCGACTCTGCCAGGCAACGTACTTCTCCTGCCGGAACTAAACGGCCCAACCTGTCAAACGCTCAAGACCCAATCTAATGTGCAGCAGCGGTAGCGCCCTGGTAGGGCGCCACCGCTGCAAGGCAACTTCAACGAAACAGAATCAGATTGCGTCACAAGCTCGCGCCGCCCTCACCTTGCTTTCGCGAGCCGCGCGAGGAAAAACCGGCAAAGCGATCAACGCGCAGACACTGGCAACCGCCCACACCATCGGCCATGAGCCGACCGACAACAGCGCCGGAATCGCGAGCGGTGTCAGGAACAGCGTGAGAAAGACACAGGTATTGCCCATCGCGAGAGCGGTACCCGCTCGGTTCGTTCCTGCCAGCGTGGCGAGTTCCGTGAAGGCCACGCCGTGCCATGCCGATCCGCTCACTCCACCCAGCACGACCATCAACGCGAACACCGCGGTCATGGCAGTGTGATGCATGCCGGCGAAACCCGTCATCGCCGCGAGCGACGCGAACAGCACGGCGGTCAGCAAACTGCACGCGCGCATATAGGCCCGGCGATTGCCACGCCGGTCGGTCCAGCCGCCGCTCCAAACCCGTGCGATGGCTGCGCCGGTTTGCACGGCTGCGATCGTCACGCTGATCACCATCACGCCGGCCCGGCTGAAGTCGTGAAGGAACACCGTCCCGAATGTAATCACCGCGATTTGCGGCACACAGAGCGCGCCTGCGCCGAGCGCCACACGCCAGATGCCGATATCGCGCAACGGCGAAACCTTGGCGGGCACACTGCTCGCCGCAGCGGCGCCGTGGGCCGTTCGCGCATTGCTCGAACCGGTGTCGGCGTGGGAAGGCTCGTGCAGCCAGTGCCACGCAAACACCGCGGTGATCGCGCACGCCAGCGCCAGCACCGTGTAGACGCTCGTAAAGCCGAAGCGCGACGCTAACACCGGCAGCACCAATGCGCCGAGCCCGCCGCCCGCGGGCACAGCGGTCTGGCGAATGCTCATGGCCAGCCCGCGCTCACCCTCGCGAAACCAGGCCATCACCGCACGGCCGCTCGATCCGTTGACGCTGCCGCCGAACAGCCCGACCAGCAACAAGCCGAGTGCGAGCGCTGTCACGCCCGGCACCCGCGTGCCGGACGGCACCACGAACAGAGCCAGCCCCGCCAGCGCCGCAGCGGTCGAAAGCAGTCCCAGCAGCAAAACGCGCCGGTCGCCCCAGCGGTCAGTCAGCAGTCCCCACGGCAACTCGCTAACAGCAATGCCGAGGCCAAGCATGCCGAGCGCCAGCCCTAGCCCGTCGTTGCCCAGGTGATAGCCCGAGCGCAAAAGGACCGCTGTCGTCGGAATGCCGGAAAACGCCGCGGAGAAACTCGCGTTGGCGGCGACCCCGACCCCCAGCACCTTCCACCGATGACGCGCCGACCGCCCACCGGATAACCCTACGGCTGCAATTGATTCGTTCCCCATGACACCCTCCGCAAAGAATATGGGGGTATCCTACGGTTGGGCTTTCCATCGGAAAAGCCGGAAATTTAGATGACATCCATCGGATATTCCGAATCATGAGCCAGCGTGGATTTGATCTCGCGCAGTTGCGCACCTTTGTCGCGGTCGCCGAATCGGGCAGCGTTTCGGGCGGCGCGGAACGCGTATTCCTGTCGCAGTCTTCGGTGAGCGAGCAACTGAAGAAACTCGAGGAGCGCGCCGGCCAGCCGCTTTTCGTGCGCAGCAAGCAGGGCGTGAGCGCCACGCCCGCCGGTGGCCGCCTGCTCGATCATGCACGGCGCATCATCGCGATGAGCGAGGCCGCGTTCGACGACCTGCAAGGCCGCTCGCTCGACGGCGAACTGCGCATCGCCATCACGGACTACTATCGGCCGCACGACATCGCGCGCATTCTCAAAACGTTTTCGGAACAGCACCCGCGCCTGAAGCTGCACGTCACGGTGCAGCCGAGCGCCGTGATCGACAGTCAGGCCGGTGACGATGCATCGTTCGACATCGGACTCTCGCTGCGGCTCGTCACGGACCCGGCGCGCGCCGCCAATCGCCGCACTGGCGCGCAAGGCACAGTGGTACGGCGCGAGAAGCTGCTGTGGGTCAGCGCGGCCGACGCCGGTCCCCGGCCGGCCTCGCCGTATTCGCTGGTCTTGCTGCCGTCGAGTTGCCAGTTGCAGCGTTTCGTCGTGAAGCTGCTCGACGAGCACAAAGTGCCGTACGTGGTATCGCACTCCGCGTCTGGCGTGGCCGGCTTGCAACTCGCATTGAAGGCCGGGCTCGGCATCTCCTGCCTGAACGAATCGTCGATTGGCGGCGGCGTCGTGGCCTGCCCGCCGAGCGTGGGCCTGCCGGCCTTGCCCGCGGTCGAATTCCATTTGCTGCCCGGGCGGATCGGCGAAAGCGAACGTGTCAGCAATGCACGGACGGCTTTGATGCGGCTCTTCAGTTGATCGCCGGACGATGGGCCCGCTTCGTTCGGCTGTAACTGGCGCCCCATCATCAAACAATCACGTACGAGCGATATCCTCGGCGCCTGTGTCAACCCCTTAGGCCGAGAGATTGAAAGCCTCTTGATCCACGTCTATGATATTGAAACCTTTCGTCGATCGAGCTTCTGGTGGCTATTGACGCACTGAATAAATTCCTGCAACCTGCTACGCGCTGCTAAACGTTTCACGCGTTAATTCTTGCAGCCCGAACGGCGTCACCCATTGGCGCATTCAGGCAGATTATTGTCTTGCAAAGCAATCGCATCACGATGGTGAATAAACACTCGCCATCCAATATACGTCCGCTTCGACTTGCTGTTTTCGCAATCGCTGTAAAAGAAAGATTGGCGGAGTTGAGTTGCGTCGTCCGTCGGAGCCATTAGCAAAATCACGGGCGAGTGCGCGAGCAATAAACCGAGATAAAAGAACGTTCCCTACCGAGGCCTGGCGTGCATCATAGAACTATCGGATCGTTGGTTCTGTTTGTGCTTTACGTCATGTGGAGCGGCGTGGCGCTCGCGGCCACCAGCGCGCCTGGTGCGATGCCTTCAGCCATGGACGAGCGCGTGCGTGCCTGCACCTCGTGTCATGGCGTGCAAGGCCAAGGTCTGAACAACGATTACTTCCCGCGCATTGCCGGCAAGCCTGCCGACTACCTGTTCAATCAGCTGACTGCATTCCGCGACGGTGGCCGCACCTATCCGCCAATGGGCTATCTGGTGGCCTTCCTTCCCGACGACTATTTGCGCAAGATCAGCCAATACTTTGCCGATCTGCAACCGCCCTACCCCAACGCCGACCACAGCGAGGTCGCGCCTGCCGTGCTCGCCGCCGGCGAGCGCCTCGTCACGCAGGGCGACCCGGCCCGCAAGATACCGGCGTGCATTGCCTGTCACGGAGCGCGCATGACGGGCACGCAACCCGGTATTCCTGGTCTGCTCGGCCTGCACGCAAGCTACATCGCGGGCCAAATGGGCACCTGGCGTTCGGGCACGCGTCACGCGCTTGCACCGGACTGCATGCATTCGATCGCGATCAAGCTGACCGACAGGGACATCACCGCGGTATCGAGCTGGCTCGCACGCCAGCCTCGTCCGGCCGATCCTCGCCCCGCACCGTCGTCCGGTGAGCGGCTGCCTCTCGCCTGCGGGAGCCAACCGCAATGAAGCCGATTCTTCGCTCTCCGCGCACTTTACGCGCTCTGCGCGCCGCCTTGCTCACTATTAAGACGCGCCGCCGTACACCGCCGTCGCTAATGTCGGGCGCGCTGATCGCCGGCCTGATGGTAGCCGGCAGCGCCATGCTTCTACGCGCCTCGCATACGCCGCTGATCGCCACTGCACACGCCGCCGAAACCACAGCGGCGTCGGCTCCGGGCGGCAACGCGGACACGCGTCCCGACATCGTCAAACGCGGCGAGTACCTGGCGCGCGCCGGCGACTGCGTGGCCTGCCACACCGCGCCGCGCGGCAAACTGTTCGCGGGTGGCCTTGCCATGGAAACGCCGTTCGGCACGCTCTATTCTCCGAACATCACACCGGACGCGCAGTACGGCATTGGCACGTGGAGCCAGGAAGCGTTCTTCAAGATGATGCGCACCGGCCGCACGCCCGACGGCACGCTGATTTACCCCGCCATGCCGATCGCACAATACACCAAGGTCACGCGCGAAGACTCGGACGCGATCTTCGCCTATCTGAAGACGGTCGTGCCGGTACGCGAGCCGAATCACAAGCACTCGCTGCGCTTCCCGTTCAATCAGCGCAAGCTGCTGTACGGCTGGCGCACGCTGTATTTCCGCGAGGGCGAGTTCCAGCCCGATCCGACCAAATCGGTCGAATGGAACCGCGGCGCGTATCTCGTCGAAGGGCTCGGGCATTGCACGATGTGCCACACCAAGATCAACATGCTCGGCGGGTCGTCGCAAAGCGAGCAGTTCGCCGGCGGCCTGATTCCGGTGCAGAACTGGTATGCGCCATCGTTGACGTCGGACAAGGACGGCGGCTTGGGCGACTGGAGCATCAAGGACATCGTCGATCTGCTGCAAGCGGGCATTTCCGATCGTGGCGCCGTGTACGGCCCAATGGCCGAAGTCACGTACCACAGCCTGCAGTACATGACGGACGACGACGTCAAGGCAATGGCGGAATATCTGAAGACCCTGCCGGCCAACCGCGGCCGCAAGTCTGGACCGTCGGCGCCGACCAACACCAACGTGTTCGCACTCGGCGAAAAGATCTATGCCGACAAGTGCGCGCTCTGCCACGGGGCCAAGGGCGAAGGACAATTGCAGCATTACCCGCCGCTCGCCGGCAACCAGTCGATCGAAATGGACTCGGCGGTCAACCCGATCCGCATCGTGCTCAATGGCGGCTTCCCGCCGGGCACCATGCGCAATCCGGAACCGTACGGCATGCCGCCGTTCGGTCAGGAACTGAACGATACCGACGCCGCCGCCGTGGTGACCTATATCCGCACGGCGTGGGGCAATCACGGTCTGCCTGTGACGTCGCGCGAGGTCAACGAGTTGCGCAAGGCGCCTTTGCACTGAACCGCTGCACTGGAGAACCTTTAGATGGAAGCGAACGATATCCACGGCGAGGCTCCGCCTACGGATGACGAAGTGGAACGCGTCGTCGCGGCCGGGCCGCATGGCGCGGTTGCGCTGGCCGGCGTGGCGGCGCTGATCGTCATGGCGATCTGGTTCGGCTTCTACTTTCTCGTGTTTCTGCCGCGCGGCGTCATTCACTGATCATGTCGACTGATTCCAATCATCAATCGGGTAGCGGCCACGCGGTCGCGTTACGCGCCGAGCGCCGCTGGGCCATTTTCGCGGTCGCGCTGATCGTGCTGATGCTGGCCGTCATCGTGTTCTCAGGGGTGCATTGGGCGATGATGCCACCCTCGCGCGTCGAAACGATCGACCCGTCGCGCCTGCAACTGTCCGGCGAATTCGTCGAAGACAATCTCGGCAGCGCGGTCGAGCCCGACGGCTCGGTTGTCGTGCGCTTCATCGCGCAGCAGTACTCGTTCACTCCGCAGTGCCTGCTCGTACCCGCCGACACGCCGATCACGATTCGCACCACCAGCGCCGACGTCGTGCACGGCCTGCTCGTGACCGACACCAACATCAACACGATGGTTATGCCCGGCTACGTCGCCACACTGAATACGCGTTTCGACGCGCCCGCCGATCACACCATGCCGTGCCACGAGTTCTGCGGTTTCGGCCACCAGACCATGTGGGCGCACGTCAAAGTGATCGACAAAGCCGCCTTCTTCGAACAGGCCCGACAATCACGGAGGCTGAGCTGTGTTTCACGCTAAGCGACTCGTTCTCGCGCATTTCTGGCTCGCCTTCATTGCGTTTCTGATCGCGCTGTTTCTCGGCGCCTGGCAAATGCTGGTGCGCAGTCCGCTGTTACCGTGGGTCGGCGATCCCGAGCTTTACTATCGTTCGGTGACCGCGCACGGCACGGTGATGGCCTACGTGTTGCCCACTCTGGTGGCGATGGGCTTTGGCTACGCGATTGTCGAACTCGCGCTCGCGCAGCGCCTCGTCGGCCTCAAATGGGCATGGGCGGCGTTCATCATGCTGGCGGTCGGCGCGGTGATGGCCATGGTGCCGGTCTCGCTCGGCCAGGCATCGGTGCTCTTCACGTTCTATCCGCCGATGATCGGCAGTCCGTTCTACTACCTCGGCGTGGTACTAGTGGTGGTCGGCTCATGGATCTGGGTCGCGCTGATGCACGTCAATCTGCGCATCTGGAAGCGCGCCAACCCTGGCAAGCCGGTGCCGCTCGCGATGTTCGCCAACGTGGCAGGCGCCTATCTGTGGGCCTGGACCGCAGTCGGCGCGGCCCTCGAAATCCTGCTGCAGATTCTGCCGGTCGCCTTCGGCCTCACTAACACGATCGACGCGGGCCTCGCGCGCGTCCTGTTCTCGTGGACTTTGCACGCAATCGTCTACTTCTGGCTGGTGCCGGCGTATATCGCGTACTACACGCTGGTGCCGCGCGCTATCGGCGGACGGCTCTACAGCGATTCGATGGCGCGTGTGTCGTTCATTCTGTTCCTCGTGTTCGCGATGCCGATCGGCATCCACCATCTGTTCGCGGATCCGCAAGTCGGCTCTGGCTTCAAGTTCCTGCATGCGGTGTTCACGGGCATGGTGTCGGTGCCGACGCTGCTGACGGTGTTCACGATTTGCGCGTCGGTCGAGATCGCCGGCAGACTGCGCGGCGGCAAGGGCACATTCGGCTGGCTCGCCGCGCTGCCCTGGCAGAACCCGATGATGCTCGTGATCGCGTTTTCGTTCGTGATGCTGGGTCTCGGCGGCGCGGGCGGGCTGATCAACATGAGCTATCAGTTGAACTCGACCGTGCACAACACGCAGTGGGTGACCGGGCACTTCCATCTGATCTTCGGCGGCGCGATCGTCATCATGTACTTCGCGATCGCTTATGAACTGTGGCCGCAGCTCACCGGCCGGGCGATCGTGTCCGCGAAGCTGGTGCGCACGCAACTGTGGCTGTGGTTCATCGGCATGATGGTGGTGACGCTGCCTTGGCACTACGTCGGCCTGCTCGGCGCGCCGCGCCGCATGGCCTATTACGATTACAACATGCCGGGTATGCAGGGGCAGGCGTTCTGGGTCGGTATGTCGGCGGTCGGCGGATTGATACTCGTGGTGTCAGGCGTCCTGTTCATCTACATTCTGGCGAAGTCGCAATTCGGGCCGGCCGTTCAGCAACAGAGTTTCCGCTTTGCGAGCGCGGCGCACCCGGTGGAGCACGTACCAGCGGCGCTCAATAGCTTCGGTTTGTGGGTGGCGCTGATGATCGGGCTGACGGTCGTCAACTACAGTGTGCCGATCATGCAGTTGCTCAGATTGCCGCAAACGTCCGTGCCGGCAGTCGTCGTCGGAGCGCAGCGATGAATCAGGAACGCGTCTTCAGCTTGCGCAACCCGTGGTTCACGATAAGCGTGGGCAGCGTGATCGCGATGGCTATCGTGTCGATACTCATCGGCTTCATCTGGTTGCCGTCGGCGAACAGCGCGTTCAGCGGGCAGAGCCTATGGGCGACGATATGCAGCGCAGCGGGTGCGCCTTCGAGCTGGTACAGCGGCGCCAACGTCGCGGGTCCGGCGCCAAGCGAAGTGGTGGTGCTGCCGCCGTTGCGGCGTGTGCGCGGCGATGCGGTTTCGATTGGCCGCGGCGCGACGATTGCGACGCAGAATTGCTCGATGTGTCACGGTGTGCAGGGCACCCCTACGGTGACCGCGCCAGCTCTGGCCGGGCAGCATGCCGATGTGGTCTATAAGGAATTGCGTGACTACCAGAATGGCGTGCGGCAGAACGCGGTCATGCAACCGATCATCTCTGGGCGCAGCGATCAGGATCTGCACGATCTGGCGGCTTACTATGCGTCGCTGCCGAAAGGGCCGGCGGCGGAGAGTGCGCCTGCCGGGATGGTGCTGGATGCAAATGCGGTGAAGCTTGCCATGCAGGGTGACCCGCAGCGCAATATCGCGCCTTGCGCCGCATGTCATGGGCAGCTCGATCGCAAAGGCGCGGCGCCGTGGCTGGGTGGACAGTCGTCGGCTTATCTCGCTGCGCAGCTGCAGTCCTTTGCTTCCGGTGCACGCCACAACGATATCAATGAGCAGATGCGCAATGCGGCGCGGCAGATGACGACGGCAGAGATCGAAAGCGTCGCTAAGTATTACGCTGCCATGCAGTGAGGGGTTGGGTGCAGCGCTTGATTTGGCACGCAGCGTAGGGTCGAAATGACGTTTCAAGGCGCGAACATTGCTCGCGCCTTTTTCATTTCTGCGGAGTTGAGGCGGTCAGTGCCGGTTAGTGCGCAACGGCGAAGGCTTGTGCGCCCGGCTCTGCTCGCGACGTGACGTTTGAGCGCACCGGCTTGGATCGCGTGGTATTCGCAAGCTCCGTGTCCTGACTGTCATCTGATTTCGCCCGCGCTGCCTCAGACAGAAGGCTCGCAGCACATTTGGCGGTGATTCGACTATGCGGCACGCCCTTCGCATCAAGCGCGATCACCTGGTACAGTTCGCGGTCGCATTCAATTTCCCGCTCGTACGCTTCGCCAGTTTCGACAAACAGTTCCAGCAACGCGCGCTGGCTTTGCCGTTCGTCCCTTGTTATGCAAGGAGTCCTGCATATTGAAGCCGCAAGCGTGACCAGTCTTTTGAGTTGATCCAATTGCCGATTGCACAGATCGAAAGCTGAAAGCGCGAGTTTCTCGTACTGGAGCGCATCAACGGGCGCGCGTGGGGGTGTTTGAGGTTTGTTGGTAGATTTGCTCATGGTGCGATTTCCGGTTCGTTCCTGAATCGCCCGACACTCGCTGATTGGGTGAGCGGGCACGTGGCGAGTTTGAGAGACCGGGCGTAAGACCATACCGGCGAGCCTTGCGGCTCCCTCACCAAGGCCCGCCCATTGAAGGGACGCGCATAGGCGGGCACTACCCACTTTCGTAGGTAGTGCGGTCTTACGCTACGGGCTCTCACACCCGCGCCGTTTTGTCTAACGGCAGGAACAATCTAAACCACCTATTTTTTGAGACGATCAACCAATCAGGCTAAACATAAAAATTATAACTAATCTTTACATTCGGCCCTGATCCGAAGAATGAAGTCTGTCATGGCGCTTCGGAAGGACACTTGACATTTAAGTGCCAGTGTCTCGGCCGGCTGCTCGGATCGCTCCGTCGGTAAGCCGGGGTTGATTAGCCGAGCGTGCATACTGGGTAGACAAAGGATGTAGGAAATGGCCCGCAGGCGCCAGTTCGTGTCGGTCCGTACCCGGCCAGGAGCTGCCAGTCGACAAAGCTGCGAGGATTGGCAACAATAAGATTCCCTTGAATCACCAAGTTTCGGGCTCTTGATATGGAAACGCTGGTAAGCGAAGCGGATTTACCTGACCCCAACGATGCGCAGGCTATCTTTGCATTTGCGATGTCATTCAATGGATACGAGCACTACGGCTCGTTCGAAAACTCCTCGGCTATCGCAAACCAAAAACCCCGATCAACGTTGAACGAATTGCGGAACGAGTTATTTTTCGTTGCGCGTGCGTCTCGACATGTTGGTGGCGATAGATACGTAGAGGTGTATCGAGAACTGCTCCCTTTGTTTCGCGCGTATTGTCAACGTTGACGGCCTCGAATGCGGCGATGAAGCGCCATGCGTCGGTGTCGTCGGATACTTGCATGAATGGCTGCTTAGAAGCAGCCTGACAGTCCGCTCAGGGTCGTATTGGGAACGTCGAGAGGGCTGACACGCCGGGTTTAATGCCCCGACACCGACGACACCTTCCAAAGAACGTCGTTCATGTTTCCGAGCGGCCACACATCATGTGGAGCGTCGAATAAACGGGCTGCCCATGCCGAGATCAAACCGAACAGACTGTGTCAGTCAGTCAATCGGTCGAAGCGCCGAAGCAGCGGCCGCACGAACGCGCCTTGCCCAGCCGCAGGCGGCCGGCGCTCACTGTCGCCTCACCACCGCAATCGCACCGGCAAACCCACAAACCACCGCCCGCGTACCGATCGGTCGTCAGTTGGCCAAACACCTCACCGCCACGTAGCGCAGGTGAGCCTGGGCGGGACCGCCAGACACGGCGCTGCTCACGGCATCCACAGTCCCGCGTTCTGCCGCCTTCTACCGCTTCCAATTCGACAGTCACGTGGCCGCCGCAACGGCACCTCCAGAGCCACACGTTGGCGCCCCGATATTGAAGCGCGACAAGGTAGCCGAAGGTGCGACCGGCGACATCGCGACTAGGCGGAAAGGGCCATTCAGGCAGCAAGGGGGGACGGATACGCTGATTCACAAAAGGTAAATGGGATTCAGCATCCTACTCTCAAGGCATAAATGCTGCCCGTTACTTCGCGGGCACGGCTCAGGAAAACAGGGGCAGAGTCGCCTTAGACAATCGATGAATCCGCACTTCGTTATAAAGAGCGTGTACGCAAGCTGGCACCGCAGCAATATGCCGATGATAGTTCGCGGACGTTCTCTTCGGTGAATTACGAACAACTGAGACGGCGTCATAACGACTGTTTGCAACGGGCACATGTCGTTAAGGGTTATTCGATGCCTGCCGTCGGCCAGCAATGACCGCTGACACGACGGAACCGGCCCCTCGCCCCGAGCTCGGTGCAACCCCTCGCGGGCTGATTCCCGAGTGTTGTCACCTCGATGGGCGCTTTCGCCCGCATGATGCAAAATAGCCGCATCTAAAATGCGGAGGATGGCTCGTGGGCGTCAACTTCGACCTGAACGATTTGCAGGCGTTTCGAGCCGTGGTGGAGTTGGGTAGCTTCCGCAAAGCAGCGGAGGCAGTCAACATTTCGCAGCCAGCACTGAGCCGCCGCATCGAGAAGCTCGAAGCGGCGCTCGGCGTGCGGCTTTTCGAGCGAACCACGCGCAGCGTGACGCTCACCACCGTAGGACGCGTGTTCGCCCCAAGCGCAGAACAACTGCTGGACGACCTCGATGTCGCGTTGCTCGGC
>DASVNP010000303.1:0-16248 GCA_036383775.1 Paraburkholderia sp.
GGGTTCCTGACATTTCATTTCCCCATGAGTGGAATCAGTTCGTTCGATAGGTGAGGCCAGCAGAAAAGATTGCAAGCCTCCGCGTGTGGGAAAAGTTCAGTGACTCCGAAGGTTCAGTGACTCCATAGTGAAAACAACCATGCTGACCACACGATAAACGAAAAAAGCCGTTCACGTCGCCATGAACGGCTTTTTTTGCAAAACCCACAAGCCGATCAGTTCGAACCCGCGACTTTAGGCGCGTCTTCGTAGATCAGTAGCGGCTTGCCGTCGCCGTCGATCACGTTGTCGTCGATGATAACCTTGCTAACGCCTTTCATTTGCGGCAGGTCATACATCACGTCGAGCAACGCCTGTTCCAGAATGGAGCGCAGACCCCGCGCGCCCGTCTTGCGGCGGATCGCCTTGCGCGCCACAGCCTGCAACGCGGCCGGGCGAATCTCGAGTTCGACGCGTTCCATGTTGAACAGCTTATGGTACTGCTTCACCAGCGCGTTCTTCGGTTCGACGAGGATTTTCATCAACGCCGCTTCGTCGAGCTTGCCGAGCGTGGCCACCACCGGCAGACGGCCGATCAGTTCCGGAATCAGGCCGAATTTGATCAGATCTTCCGGCTCCACTTCGCGCAGCACTTCGCCGGCGTCGCGGTCCTGCTTGCTCTTCACGCTTGCGCCGAAGCCGATACCGGTCTTCTCGGTACGGTCGACGATGACTTTCTCGAGGCCGTCGAATGCGCCACCGCAAATGAACAGAATATTGGTGGTATCAACCTGAATGAAGTCCTGATTCGGATGCTTACGGCCACCCTGCGGCGGCACCGACGCCATCGTGCCTTCAACCAGTTTCAGCAAAGCCTGCTGCACGCCTTCGCCCGACACATCGCGGGTGATCGACGGGTTGTCGGACTTGCGGCTGATCTTGTCGATTTCGTCAATGTAGACAATGCCGCGCTGGGCCTTGTCGACTTCGTAATTGCAGTTCTGCAGCAGCTTCTGAATGATGTTCTCGACGTCTTCACCAACGTAGCCGGCTTCCGTCAGCGTGGTTGCGTCGGCAATCACGAACGGAACGTTCAGAAGGCGCGCGAGCGTCTGCGCGAGCAAGGTCTTGCCGGAACCGGTCGGGCCGATCAGCAGAATGTTGCTCTTGGAGAGCTCGATCTCGTCTTTCTTGTCGAGATGCTTGAGGCGCTTGTAGTGGTTGTACACCGCGACCGCGAGAATCTTCTTCGCGCGTTCCTGACCGATCACGTACTGGTCGAGAATTTCACGGATTTCCTGCGGACTCGGCAGATCGGACTTGGACAAGCCCGCCTCGATGCCCGCGCCTGCCGCCTCATCGCGAATGATCTCGTTGCACAGGTCGATACATTCATCGCAGATGAACACCGACGGGCCTGCAATCAGCTTTTTGACTTCATGCTGGCTCTTGCCGCAAAACGAGCAATACAACAGCTTTTCGCTGTTAGAACCTTTTTTGTCCGCCATAGATGTGTGAGCCTCCGGACACTCGATAACATGATACGCCGTTTGCCCCCGCCTCGCGGATTAGGCGCGACAGGGCTTGAGCCAGGGTGACGGCGTTTGCCGCAGGCGCTCGGACGATTCTTGATTATTTCACAACCGATCCGCTGACGGTTTTTGCCCCAATTCGGGGCAAAAACCGCGCCAGATCAAGGACGCTTGTGCGCCACCTGATCGACCAGACCGTATGCTTGCGCGTCGTCGCCGGACATGAAGTTGTCGCGGTCGGTGTCGCGCGCGATACGCTCGACCGGCTGGCCAGTGTGATGCGCGAGCAGATGATTCAGGCGCTCCTTCAAATACAGGATTTCGCGCGCCTGAATTTCGATATCCGATGCCTGACCGCGCGCGCCGCCGAGCGGCTGGTGAATCATCACGCGCGAATTCGGCAACGCGAAACGCTTGCCCTTCGCGCCCGCTGCGAGCAGGAACGCGCCCATGCTGGCCGCAAGGCCCATGCAAAGCGTGGAGACGTCCGGCTTGATGAACTGCATCGTATCGTAAATCGCCATGCCGGCCGATACGGATCCACCCGGGCTGTTGATGTAGAAACTGATGTCCTTGTCCGGATTCTCGCTTTCGAGGAACAGCATCTGCGCCACGACGAGATTGGCCGTCTGGTCGTTCACTTCACCGACCAGGAACACAATGCGTTCCTTCAGCAGACGGGAATAAATATCATACGAGCGCTCGCCCCGGCCGCTCGTTTCCACGACGATCGGCACCAGTCCGAGCGCCTGCGCTTCGAGATCCCGCGACGACTGGGAGGTCAACGTGTCCAGCATTTGGGCGCGAAAGGTCATGCAATGGATCCTTGTCTGGAAATATTCTGAATATTAGATGCTAGACAGGTATGGGCAGCGACCCCGCATTCAAGTGCACGATCAGTTCGGGCGCATTGCATGACGCCATGCAAAACGCAACGCACATTCGCAGCACGAAAAAACGGCGTGCGGGCCGTCGCTCCGACAGCCGGCACGCCGTTGCAGCGACACTTAAGCTTGCGCTTGCGCCGTTGCGCTTGCCAGCTCTTCGAAGCTCACTTCCTTGTCCGTCACCTTGGCCTTGCTGATAACGAAATCGACGACGTTGGCTTCAACGACGTACGCTTCCATTTCTGCAAGGCGTTGCTGGTTGGAATAATACCAGCGGACGACTTCCTTCGGGTCTTCGTAGCTTTTCGCGAATTCGTCCACTTCGGCACGAATCTGCTCCGGCTTCGCCTGCAGTTCGTTGGCCTTGACCAGCTCGGCCAGCACGAGGCCCAGCTTGACGCGGCGTTCAGCCTGTTCCTTGAACATGGCAGCCGGGATCGGTGCGTCCTTGGCGTTCGGCACGCCGCGCTGCTCCAGATCCTGACGCGCCATGGCGACGAGGCGTTCCTGGTCCTGTTCGATCAGTGCGTTCGGCACGTCGAGTTCGGAAATCTTCAGGAGCGCGTCCATCACCTGGTTCTTGACGATGGCTTGCGTACGGCGCTTTGCTTCGCGTTCGAGATTGTCTTTGATCTCGGCGCGCATCTTGGTCAGATCGCCGTCTTCGATGCCGAGCGACTTCGCAAACTCAGCGTCGATTTCCGGGAGGTGCGGCCACTCGATCTTCTTCATCGTGATCGTGAATTGCGCGGTCTTGCCGGCCACTTCCTTGCCGTGGTAGTCCGCGGGGAAGGCCAGGTCGAATTCCTTCGCCTCGCCGATCTTCAGGCCCGTGGCCGCCTTTTCGAATTCCGGCAGCATGCGGCCTTCGCCCAGCACGAACGCGAAGTCTTCAGCGCTGCCGCCCTGGAACACTTCACCGTCGATCTTGCCGACGAAGTCGACCGTGACGCGATCGCCTTCTTTCGCTGCCGTGTCCGCGCCGCCGTCGCCGTGCTCGCCGGCTTCGCCGCGAGCGTGGAAGTGCACGCGCTGCTTGCGCAGGATGTCCAGCGTGCGGTCGATTTCCGCTTCGCTGATGGTGGTCGTGGTGCGCTCGATTTCAGCCGTGGCGACGTCGCCCAGCTTCACTTCCGGATATACCTCGAAGGTCGCGTCGAACGCGTAGTCGCCTTCGGTCACGTCACCCTTCGGCGCGAAGCTCGGCTGGCCGGCGACGCGCAGATTTTCGGCACGGCTGATGTCGAAGAATTCCTTGCCGACCTTGTCGCTCAGCACTTCGGCTTCCACCTGGCCCGAATACTGTTGCGTCACCATCTTGAGCGGCACCTTGCCCGGGCGGAAACCCGGCATGCGCACGTTCTTCGCGAGTTGACGGATACGCGAATCCACTTCCTTCTGCACGGCGTCCTTCGGCAGGGAAATCGTGACGCGGCGTTCGAGCTTGCCGAGGTTTTCAACAACGTTAGCCATGGCTTCAATCGTCCTAAAATTATTCGAGCGAATCAGTTATCTTCTCCGTGCCGGCCCTCGATGTCGCGTTGCGATTCGCTTTGCGTGTTCGCTTTGCGCTATCGCGTTGCAGCGCGCCTTGCATCGCGCGTTGTATCGATCGGGCGCCTGCGCCGCGGTCTTGCAGGCCACTGGCAGCACGGTTGAGTCCAAAGAGCCGAATATTTTAGCAAACTATTTGAGCGGCTAGCCGGGATTCGATACCCGCGTGCGTTTTTATCGGCGCTTTTGTCGATATTTTTCTGCTTTCCGGGCTGTTTCCGGCCCGTTTCAGCCCTGCTTGCGCACTGCCGCGGTGCACTGCGCGCCCGTATCGGGCCCCTCACGATTCCGGCTATGCCATTCGACATATTCAGTCGGCGCGCCCATGCTGATAAGCTTACGGCAGCGCTTGGGGCTGTGCCTGCGGCCCATCATGTCCTCCGCTCTCTCGCAACGATTCCAACCATCCAGAGACACCATGCCGAATTTGCCGTCCTCGCCTGTCGTCGTCATTGCTCCTGATTCCTTCAAAGGCTCGCTTAGCGCGGAAGAAGTCGCGCAAGCCATTGCCACGGGCATCCAGCGCGCCCGTCTCGATGCCGAAGTGCGCATCTGCCCGATGGCGGACGGCGGCGAAGGCACGCTCGACGCCATGCTCACGCGCGGCGGCGAACGCCGCACGCTGAGCGTGCGCGGCGCGGCCGGCCCGCAGCGCGAAGCGCTCACCGGCCTGCTGACTGACGGCAGTGCAATCGTCGAAACGGCGGAGGTGGTCGGCATTACCGACCCGGTAGGCATGGGCGTGCCGGTCGAGGCGCGCAGCACCCGCGGCATGGGTGAAGCGATTAGCGCGCTGATGGACGCCGGCGTGCGGCGCTTTTTCGTTGCGCTCGGCGGCAGCAGCACGAACGACGGCGGCGCCGGTTTGCTGGCCGGCCTCGGCCTGAAACTGTTCGACGCGCAAGACAATGAACTCGACGCCACGCCCGAGCAACTCGCGCGCGTGGCGCGAGTCGACGTCTCGCAACTCGATTCGCGCCTGGCGGATACGCAGTTCGTCGGCATGTCGGACGTCGACAACCCGCTCACCGGCGAGCACGGCGCGACCGCCGTGTTCGGCCCGCAAAAGGGCGTCAAGCCCGAGCAGGTCGCCTCGATCGACGCCGCGCTCGGGCGCTTTGCCGATCTGCTCGAGGCAGCGCTCGGCCGCACGGCGCGCAATCAACCCGGCGCGGGCGCGGCCGGCGGCCTCGGCTTCGCGCTGCACATGCTCGGCGCGCAGTTCGAACCGGGCGCGGAAACCGTCGCGCGGCAAATCGGTCTCGACGCGGCGCTCGAAGGTGCGGACTGGCTGATTACCGGCGAAGGCCGTTCGGACGTGCAAACACTGCACGGCAAGGCGCCCTTCATCGCCTGCCGTCATGCGCAGGCGGCGGGCGTGCCGGCCACCCTGCTCTCGGGTGCCGTCGACTCCGCAGCGTTGCCGCGTCTGGCCGAACACTTCAGCGGCTGCTTCTCGCCCGCCCCCGGTCCGATCACCCTGGAGGTCGCGATTCGCGATGCCGCGCGCCTGTTGGCGAATGAAGCAGAACAATTGACGCGTCTGAAATACGGCGCGCGTTGACCGGCGGAACGGTTGCGGCAACAATCACTGCGCCGCGACCGATCACTCATTACGGGAAGACCATGAAGGACTCCGCCAAAACCGGACTCGAACAGTTCCTCACGTACCGTTTGCATGTGCTGAACAAACTCGCCGAGCGCGGTATCAGCGAGCGCTATCAGGACAAGCTTGGCGTGACCCTGCCTGAAGCGCGGGTGGTGGCATCGGTGGGGTCGTTCGGGCCGTTCTCGATCATGGAGCTGGCGAGGCATGCCAATCTCGACAAGAGCCAGGCAAGCCGCGCCGCTGAAGCGCTGATCAAGCAAGGACTCGTGAAGCGCGAGCCGAGCGCGGACGACGGCCGCGTGGTACTGGTCTCTCTAACAGCGGAAGGCCGCGCGCTCTACAGGAAGGTGATGCCGATCGCGCGCAAGTGGAACGGCGACATGTTCGATTGTCTCGACGATCAGGAAAAGGAGGCCTTCAGCCTCGCGCTCGACAAGATCATCGGTACGTTGACGGCGCGCGAGGAATGAAGCGCACGGAGCTTCTCGAGGCGCGCGCGACCCGGTGAACCTCGTGTGACCCGGTGAGCCGATACCCGGCACGCCAAACAAAGTGTGTCAGCAGCCAGCAAGCCGGGCCGGCGGCGCAAACGAGCTAGCGCAAGCCCACGCCCCAAGTCGAACTCACGCCTTATCGTCGCGCTGCCCGTTCGGAACTTCCGGGGCGCTTCCATCCGCCTCGGTGCCCGCTGCCCCGGAGCGACCGGGCGAATCACCTTTGCCGGAGCTCCCCACATCGCCCGGGTGAACCCGGGGGCCGCGCGCGAGCCGCCGGGCGATCATCCCAAGCGAGCCCACAGCCAGCACCAGCGCCGCCCACAGCAAATAGCGGCGACGTGCATCCGCATCTCCACCGGACTGGGCTTCGGCCTCTTGTGACACTGGCAGCGCATCGCCGACTCGCGCCGTGGCGGCAACGGCCGAGGCACCCATCAGCAGATCGCCGCGGCTCACCGCTGACGACACCGCCGCCGCGCTCCCCACCGCAAGCGTAAACGGCGCCGCTCCGCGCGCGACGAACGTCAGTGTTGCCGGACGCCAGCCCGCCGCAACAGTCAGCGCTCCAGCGCCAAGTCCACCGTTACGCGTGTCGACCACCACGCGCCATTGGCGGTCCGTGTCAGGCATCAACTCGAGTTCCGGGTTGCTTTGCTCCACCGCGCCGTTATGCAAGCGGAACAGCGTCGCGCTCGCCACCTGGCGCCACGGCGCGTCCAGCCCCGCGCGCGAATAGACGACGGCAGGCGCAACCGTATTCGGCTGAGGCAGGGTCAGCCGCAAGCGTTCGACAGGGTATCGGCCGCCCGTCACGAAGAAATACTCGCCCGGTTTCGGCCCCGCGCGAGCAACGATGCCTTCGTTCCATATCCGGTCCGCCCGTTGCGCATTGTCGGCGGCAACGGGCTGCACCTCCAGTTCCATCGAATCGACGTAAGGCACGCCGTCGAGCCAATGCAAACGCAGGTAACGCGCGCGTGTGCCGTCCAGTTCGATCCGGTCCTGACTCAGCGTGCTGCCGTTGTAACTGAGCTTGAGGAGTTGCGCATCGCCGGCTGGTTTCCAGTGCCGTAAATCGTCGCTGGCTTCAACGGTGACACGCCCCTGGTAATTGTCATCGCGCAGATGGACGACCAACGCGTTTGCCTCGTTCGAAGGCGCCGCTCCGGAGGCGCCCGCCTTGAGGGACGCGCGCCCGGTATCGATCAACTCGGTGTCGTGTTGCGAGCGCCCCGGCGGGGCCGCGGTGGCGTGCAGCGAACCGTCGGCGGCAATCGTTACGCCGAGCCGTGAGCTGGAACTGGAACCGTCGGCGGCCGGCGGCAACGGAAACCAGTTCACGGCGTGCAACGTAGGCGGCACCCGGGTGAGTTCGCGTGCCGCATCGAGTGAATACGGCACGGGTTCGCCCGCACCGTTGAAGACACGCACATCGCCAAGATCGCCGCGATCGCTTGCCACATAGACGGCGGCCGGCAGCGTAACGCTGTAGTACGCAGCGCCCTCTTCGAGTTGAAGGGCGAAGCGTTGCGCAAAATGGTCCGCCGCAAAGGTGGGCGCCGACGCGCACAGCGCCACGATTGCACAACACCAGCCGGTCAGGGTGAAAGCACGTTTCATTGTTCTGTTTCCGGAACCACGCCCTTGGGAGGCAACGGTGAAAAGTAGCCAATCAGCAGCAACATCGAACCAATGCCGATAAACGAAACGATCCGTTCGATGCCGGTCACATGCGACAGATCGAACAGGAAAAGTTTGACGACGGTCACCGTGAGGAGCGCGCCGCCAATGAACCAGAACACCCGGCTCGCCCGCCGCGTTGCCCAGATCATCATGGCGAGCGCGCAAACTGTCCAGAATACCGATATTGACGCCTGCACGAGCATTGAGTGTGACATCGTCTCGAGATGGTACGGCACACCGAACCAATGATGCAGCGTGCGCAGCAGCAGCGCATTGAACCACAGGAACAGTGTGGCAAGGAGCAGGTGGTCGGCAAAGCGCGGATGCCATTGCACGCCTGACGCACGCAGCCGACGCACCCAGACCAGCCAGGCGATGAACGCAAGGATTTGCGCGACGTCGAGCGGATTGAGGACCGGCAGCCACATGAGCGGCTCGGCACTGCCGTCGCTCGTCACGCTCGCGATGCTCCACGCCCACAACAGGACGGCGAGCGGCGCCGCGCCCCACACCTGATAAGCCCGCATGAAGCGCGCGACCGGCCAGCGCAAATGGTGCCCGACGCCCGCCACCAGCAACAGCAGCACACCGAAGCCGTAGGCCCACGCGCTCCAGCTCCATGCGCCTTCGGGCACATAGTCCCGCAAGCCCCAATAGCTCACCAGCGCCGCAAACGCGCCGGCCGTCCAGAACATCAGCGTGTGAAGCGGCCCGAGCACGGCATTGGCGACGTCACGCTGCTGGCGCCACAACAAGCCATACGCGCAGACAGCGGCCAGCGCGCAAACCAGCCAGCCGTAGCCGCTGACCGGCGCTGCGCCCAAGGTGAAGAGGCCCGCAGTCAGCAGAGCCAGAACCGGTACGAGCGCGAGCGAGGGAAGTTCGGCGAGCGGCCAGCGCAGCGCGCGGCGCGCACCGTGCGCGAGACACGCGGAAAGCACGGCAAACAACGCGACGGCGGCGATGTCGAAACGCACATCGCCATAAGGTAGATGGGCATCGGCGTAGGCATGGATTTCGTGAAGACCGCCGGCAATCCACCACACGAGGCCCCACACGCCGGCGGCGAGGCCGATCCGCGGCATCCATGCATGCCACTCGGCGGCCTCGGCGCGGCCGTGCAGACGCCATCCGGTGAAGAGGCTCGCAAGCGCGATAAACACGGAGGCGAGATACGCGCCATTCAGGACCGGCCAGACACTCTCGCCCTCGCCCGGCATGATCGGGCCGGCGGCATACGCATAAGCGAGCGCCGCGGCCAGTTGCAGCAGCACGCCGAACCCGAACGCGGTGAGACGTCGCTGGCGCACGGCAAGCCACGTGATCGCGGCGCCTTCAATCGCCCAGGTCGCGCTCGTCGTCGGGCCGGAGAACGCGAGCGGCACGGCGAGCGTGGCGAAGATCACCGCGAGCGCGAGCATGGCCTCGAACATCATGCCGAGCCGCTCGCGACGGCGCGACAGCCAGCCCGCGACCGCCAGGTAGAACGCAGCCAACGCCACTGCGCTCCACGCGAGACCAAACTCGGTGTCTTTCATCAGCGCCGCCTGCAAGCCGATCACCACCAGCGGCGTGCCGAACACCAGCGTGCCGTCGACGTAATGCTTCAGCGCAATCTCGCGGCGAACCGCGTAGAGCAACGCGATGCCGACGTACATGAGGAAAAACAGAATCAGGAACGGCTCCGTGCTGGCAAGCAGTTCGGGCCGGTAGGCCGTCACGCCCCACACGGTGCCAATCGAAAACGTGAACACAAAGCCGAGCAGATTCAACGGGCGCCACGCCTTGAACCACGCGATCGCCAGGATGCCCGCGTTGAGCAGCGCGTAGTAGCTGAACAGCATCACATGGCTGCCGACGCCCGTCGTCAACAGCAGCGGCGCGAGAAAACCGCCCGCGCTACCCATGAAGGCCAGCGACGAAGCGTTCTGCCGTACGGCCAGAAATGCGCTGAGCGCGCAGATGGCGATCATCAACGGCAAGGCTGTGGCCACCGGTAGCAGATCGTAGAGCCGGGTGGCGGCGAACACCGTCAGATAGAGCGCGCCGACGCCGCCGCCGCCTTGCAGGATCAAGCCATACGCGCCACGGCGTTCGCCGATGCGCCAGCCGAGCACGAGCAGCGCGGTCGCGGCGAGCGCGACACCGGCGAGGCGGAATTCGATCGGCAGCAGGCTGTTGTCGGCCGCATATTTGAGCAGGAAGGCGATGCCGAAAAACAGCACGATGATGCCGACGCGTACGACGGCGTTGCCGCCCAAAAACCAGTCGCGGCCTGCTTTGAAAAGGCGTTCGGCGAAATCCGGGCCGCGTGGCGGCGTGGGCGACATGGTGGCTTCGGCGCCTGCCGGGGCGGGCACGGTGGTGGCCGCTTGAGCCACTGGCATCGAGGCTTGGGGAGGCGCTGTCCACCCGGTCGCGGTCGCGCGCGCGCCGGAGCCCGCTGCGGTATCTGGGCGCTGTGGCCCGAGTGCAGCGGAATCAGCCATTTGCGGGCCATCGCCCGCAACGTCCGCAACGCCCCCTTCCCGCAACTGACGAATCTCGCGGCGCAATACAACGATCTCGCGTTCCAGCCGCTCCACGCGCGCGGCCAGTTCGCCCGATGAATTCCAGCTGTCGGCGACGGCGGATTTGGGCGCCGGTTCCGCCGCGGTGCCCGGCGACTTATGTTGCAACAGACGCGCCAGCGCAAAACCGGCCACGCCGCCCATCAGCGCGCAGAAGCCAACCGGCAAATCGTTCGACCAGGCGATCAGCATGCCGACCACCGCGCCGAGCATGGTCAATATCACGCTCATCGCAAGCCTCTATTTATTGTGTCCCGTAGCGAGATCCATTTAGCCGCACATGGATTAATCCCCCGGGAGTATTAGATCAGTAATCCGGCAAAAACGAGGGAGCGGAATACCACACTGAAGCATGCGCAACGCCGCCGCGTTCACGGCAGCCGGCCAACCATGTCAAAATTCGGGTTTGGCCACCGAGCCTGCCCCTCCATTTCATCCAAGGAAGTTTCAGTGGACATCAACAGACAGATCGCCGCCCTCACCGCGTCGGAACTCCAGACGGCCGGCGCGAGCCAGGCGACAGCGATTGCCGTCAGCGTGCTGCTGCGTCATTTGCGTTCGCCTGAACTGGCGAAGCTGCTTGCTTCGGCGTTTGAAAAGCATCAGGCCGTGATGCAGCAATCGCCGATGCCCGATGCAATGTTGCAAGCCTTCGACTCGACCCGCCGCTTTCTCGAAGGCGCCGCACAAGCGGAATTACCCGGCACGGAAGCGCAAACGCCGGCCACGTAATTCGACACGCTGCGAGCCAATCTGCTTCACCGGGAAATTTAAGGCGTGGCAGGAAAACCCGCCTTGCGTTCAAGTGAAGCGGAAAAAGAAAAAGGCGGCAACCTCTGACAGGTTCCGCCTTTCTTTACTTTTACCGCTGAACTTCATGATGGTGCGAGGGAGGGGACTCGAACCCCTACACCCTTGCGGGCGTCAGGACCTAAACCTGGTGCGTCTACCAATTTCGCCACCCTCGCAGCCGGGCACGGCGCCGCGCGTTTGACCGCACGCGTTTTGCCCGTTCTCCTGCCTGCCCTGGCCGCGCCAAAAACACGCGCCCGAAAGCGTAAGCGCGAGATTCTAACCGATTGATTCGCGCTTGTCTGCATCTGCCCAGCATATGCCGAAGCGGCGCCGATGCTACAATTTTTGGCTTGATGTCCGCACGACGCGTCTTCGCCTCGTCCGCCCTTCCCCTCATTCCCAATCCAGTGAATTTCGACGACTATTGCCAGCAAAAAGCGGCGCCGCCCGGATCCAGCACTTACTATGCGCTTCGGCAGGCGCCGGCACGCAACCAGCCGCTCCTGACCGCGCTGTTCGCGCTGCGCCGCGAGTTCGAGGAGACGGTCAAGGAAACCAGCGATCCGGCCGTTGGCCGCACCAAACTCGCCTGGTGGCAAAAGGAAATTGCCGCGCTGGCTTCGGGCTCGCCTTCGCATCCGGTGTCCAAGGCGCTGGCGGCCCACCTCCCCGATACGAACGCGGAGTATCCGGCGCTGCAGGCGTTGCTCGCCGGGTTCGAAATGGACCTCGACCAGGCACGCTACCTCGACTATCCGAATCTGCGCCGTTATGTGCAAGGCGTGGGCGGCACCTTCGCGTCGCTGGTCGCGCGCGCCACGGCGAACGGCGACGCGCCGACATCGAACTGGTCCGCGCCGCTCGGCGAGGCCTTGCTGCTTGCGCAATTCGTGGTCGAAACGGGTAACGACGCGCGCCAAGGCCGTATCTATATTCCCATTGACGAGATGCAGCGCTTCAACGTGACCGCCGCGGATCTGATCAATCGAAAATATACCGACGCGTTCACCGAGCTGATGCGCTTCGAAACGAAGCGCGCCCGCGACGCGCTGCAAAGCGCGCTCGCCGCGGTGCCCGCCGGCGAGCGCCGCTCGCAGCGCACCCTGGTTGCACAGACGGCGCTGGCGCTGGCGCTGCTGGATGAAATCGAGCGCGACGGCTATCACGTGTTGCATCAACGCATCGCGCTGACGCCGATCCGCAAGCTGTGGATCGCGTGGCGCGCGAAATAGTCACGCGCAGGCGCACTGCCGCGCACGCCGGCAAAGTCACCTCAGCCCGCGGTCAAACGCGCAACAACGGCAACGGCTCGAAACGCTGCTGCAAAACAGACGGAGCGTCGAGCCCCCACCACGGCCCGAGCACGGTGGCGTAAAGCTGGCGGAAATCGACGCCGACCGGCAGGTTGCCGTTGCCGTCGAGCCGCGCAAGCACCGGCGGCACGCCATACAACCCGCCCCGCACGCGGCCACCCATCACGAAATGCGGCGCCACGGTACCGTGATCGGTGCCGTTGCTCTGATTTTCCCGCGGACGCCTTCCGAACTCCGCGTAGGTCATGACGAGCGTCGTGTCCCAGCGGCCCAGTTCGACGAGCGCCGACTTCATCGCGGCGAACCCTTCCGCAAGTTGCTTGAGCAGCGCGGCCTGCTGGCCGGGCTGATTCTGATGCGTATCGAAACCGTTGAGCGTCAGCCGGATCACCGCGACGCCCTGCCCGCGCTTCGGCTGGCCTTGCGGCGCATCGCCGGCGGCGAGAACCTGCATCGCCGTTTTAATCGAACTGCCGAACGCGCCGCCAGGAAACGCTGTCTTCAACTGCATCTGAGCTTGCGTGGGACGCAAACGGTCGGCCGCTTTCACAATGTCGTTCTCGACGTCGAGAATATGCGCCAGCTCGGGATTGCGTTCGTGCAACGACACGGGCGTGACAAGACGCGAGGCCTTGACGAACTGCGCCGGATTGACCAACGCTATCGCGCGTGCGCCGTTCGCGAGCGGCCCCATCTCGGCACTGCCGATCACCACGCCGTCGGCGGCAAAACCGGCGGGCACCGGCATTTGCGCAAACGCACGCGTCAACCACCCTTCGCGCAGATACTGGTCGGAGCGCGACGCGGTATCCCAGATCTCGATCGAACGGAAATGCGAGAGATTTGGCTGCGCATAGCTCACGCCCTGCACGATCGCCAATTGCTGGTCATGCCATAGCGGCATGAGCGCTTGCAACGAAGGATGCAGCGCGCTCTGCTCGTCGAGTTGAATCGCCTGCTCGCGTTTGATGCCGATGTTCTTGCGCAATTGGTAATACGTGGGATCGGCGTACGGAATCACGGTATTCAAACCGTCGTTGCCGCCCTTGAGTTCGACGAGGATCAGCAGGTTGTCGTAGCCGCGCGCGGGCAAACCGCCTGGCGCCGCGAGCTGTGCGCCGAAGGCTTGAGGCAACCAGAGCGTTGCGCTCGCGGCTGCGCCCATCGAAAGAAAGCTGCGTCGTTTCATCCTGCACCTCGTTCGCTTGTCACGGCGTGGGTCACGTCCCAGTCCAGGGACGCGTTTATTTGAATTGCCGGCCGCCCGAGCCCATTTCAATCGCTCATCACTTCAACTGGTAAGCCGGGTCCATCAGCAACGCTTGCAGATAGGCGCTCGCGGTCGAACCGGTGTCGATCGCGTCCACCGGCGTGAGCGGCAACACCGCGTGCTGCAGCTGCAACTCGGCCGACAAGCCGGGCTTGGCCGCCGGCGCGGTGTTGTAATGCGCGAGCCAGGTGTCGACGTCAAAGCGTACGCCACCTTTACCGCCTTGAGCGACGTGCGCCATGGCTGGTTGCATCGGCGGATTCATTTGCATGCCGGGCATTGCGCCGCTTGCCGCGATCTTCGCGCTCGCCGGATTACTCATGCGCCGCGGACTGGCCGCCTCGGTCGCGCGAAACAGCTGCTCGACGAATTGCTTACGCGCCAGCAGCGTGGAACTGTTAATCCATGTCGTGCCGCCTGGCCATCCTTTGACGTTCGGCGGATAGAACAGGTTCTCACCGAGCGTGCGGACTTCCGCGGCAAACGGCGCGGTGTTGTCGTAGCCGATATCGAATCCGCGCAGGGTGCCGACCACGAAATCCACCGGCGACTTGACTAGGACCCCGCGATTGGCGTCGTCCCAGAATGCGTCGCTAAGGAACAGGCCGCGCAGCGCGACCTTGATGTCGTAGTGGCTCGCCCGGAACTGCGCGGCGATCGGTGCGACGCGCGACGGGTCCGGCGTATCCGAGACGAATTCGCGCCACAGCTTGGTGGTGACGAAGGTGGCCGTTTCCGGCCGCGCGAGCAGGATGTCGAGCACCTGATCGCCGTCGAACGGCCCCGTTTCGCCGAGTACGGTCTTGATGCCGTCGTCGTGCTGGTTGGCGCGCCAGACATAGGACTGCGTGTCGGGATCGAGACTCCATCCCGTGTACGCACGCGCCGCTTCCGATACGTCGCGCTGGGTGTAATGCCCTTCACCGAGCGTGAACAGCTCCATCACTTCCCGGGCGAAATTCTCGTTGGGCTTGCCCTTGCGATTGCTCGCGCCATCCAGGTATTGCAGCATCGCGGGATCTTTCGCGACGTCGTGCAGCAACTCGCCGAAGTTGCCGAGCGCATCCCGGCGCAGCAGCATGTTTTGCAGCGCCACCTGCTGCGGATAAGGCACCTTGTCCTGGCCCGACGTGAAGTGGTTATGCCAGAACAGCGTCATGCGTTCGGTGAGCGGCGACGGTGTGTTCAACATCTCGCGCACCCACCAGGCGCGTAATATTTCGTAACGCTGACCACGCTGCCGTTGCTCGTCACGACGTTGCTCGTCGGTCCAGCCCTTGCGCACGTCGCGCGTCGGAATCGGCTCGAGCACCCAGTCGGGCAAGGGCGTGACGGCTTCGGTTCGGGCGGCGGCAAGTACGCGGTCGACGGCCTGCTCCCGCGTAAGGCCGTCGTATTGCACCAGCTCGGCGCTGTCCGGCGCAAAGCCGACGCGCGTCAGGAAGAAGCGCGCATCGTCGGCATCGAGAATGGTCTGTTCGCTTTCCGGCGCCGCGCTCGCGGCAGCCACCGGTGCACGATGCCTCACCGGCTGCGCATGCGGGGCGGCCGGTTGCTCGGCCGCGGCCGGCAGAGCGCACATCGCCGCAGCCAGCGCGGCCGTCGACACGGCAAGCCAACTACCGCGATTACCATGTGTGAGCAATTTCATCATCTGTCATCCGGCTTGGCAGGACGTCATGGAGAGGGCATTCGCCCAGGAAGCGCGCGCGTACGACACATGCGGCATTTCGCTTTGACGGCTCAACGGCAGACGGGACGGGAAAGTTGACGACGCAAGTGCAACGAATTTTTTCACGCGACGCCGCTTCGTGCGACGCGTGAATTGACGTGCCGGTGGCGGGCACGAAAAGAGCTACCGTTTATAGAGCTCGCGAACGGCGTCTTCAATGTGCTGACGCAGCAGCCGCCTTTCGTCGGGCGTCATGTGTCCGTCGCGGCGGCGTTGATCGAGATCGGGAGGAACCGCGGTGCGCAGCATTACATCTGATGCAGGGCCGTCGGTGGTCAGATTGTGCCGGTTGGCTTTGCCTGGCTTGGGCGTGCGCTCACTCGCAGCTCTGTCGGCGGAAGGCTGGCCATGGGCGGGCGTTGGTCGCAGCGAGCCCGCAAGCGTGCCGGCTATCGCCAGGGCAATCACGCTCAGGCGCACATTCGGCCAAACCCCTCCCTTCATGTTGTTCCCTTCGTGGCGCGGCAACCGGCTACCTCAAATGCGTATACAGACCCCGGTAGCGAGCCGGGTGCGAGAGTTTTAGTCAGTGAAGTATCCACCGAACAGCCGCATTCAGTAAAGGAGTCTACCTGCCCATGCTTTACGTCGTGCCACAGTGCGGGTAAATTTTGTAACTGACTGTAACCCGATAAATGATGCAACCGCGCACCCCTTTCTAATCGCGCTAAGATGCCGACCATGGAAACCAAAAACCCTTCGAAAATTCTCGTCGTCGACGACGATCCCCGCTTGCGCGACCTGCTGCGCCGCTACCTCGGCGAACAGGGCTTCAACGTCTACGTCGCCGAGAACGCGCCGTCCATGAACAAGCTCTGGGTGCGTGA
>DASVNP010000304.1:0-17014 GCA_036383775.1 Paraburkholderia sp.
GGCGAACGGGCCGCCGGTTGCGTCCATACCGCCGTACATGATCGCGTCCGGGTTTTCGCCCTTGATCTTCGTCAGAATCGCGCGGAAGTCGACAGCCTTGTCGTTCGTCGCGTCATGCGACATCACGTTCAGGCCCAGCGATTTCGCGGTCTTTTCGAATTCGTTTGCCAGACCCTGACCATAAGCGGTCGAGTCGTCGACGATCGCGACGCTCTTCACCTTCATGGACTTGGATGCGTAGTTGGCCAGTGCCGGGCCTTGTTGCGCATCGGTCGCCACAACGCGGTACGTCGTCTTGAAGCCCTGTTGCGTGTAAGCCGGGTTCGTTGCCGACGGCGAAATCTGCACGATGCCTGCATCGCTATAGATCTTCGAAGCCGGAATCGACGTGCCCGAGTTCAGGTGGCCGACCACTGCGACGACCTTGTCGTCAACCAGCTTCTGCGCGACCTGCGTAGCAGTACGCGGGTCGGCTGCGTCGTCTTGTGCGTCGAGTTGCAGCGTGATTTTCTGGCCGCCGATCGACAGGCCCTTGGCGTTGATTTCTTCAACCGCCAGGCGCGCGCCGTTTTCGTTGTCTTTACCCAGGTGAGCGATACCGCCGGTCAACGGTGCAACGTGGCCGATCTTGACGACCTCGTCAGCTACCGCGCCGGTTGCCATCGCCGCAAACAACATGGCCGCAGCGCTGATCGGCAACAGCTTTTGAATCTTGATGTTCATGTAAGTCTCCAGTTTCGGTCCCAAAAACAACGTAATCGCCCTGTGCCCCCGCTTCCCCAACACGTGTCGCTCAGTCCCGTGGACGACCACGCCGGTTGCATCGTTCATGCACTTGGCCAGTACCCTCGCCGGACTGTTTGTGGCAGGCGGCAAACCGTACTTGCGCGCAAGTGTAGGCTATCAAATTAATTTGTGGGACTTTTTTGAGGAAGTGGGATGAACACTAATAGCGTTTATCCAACAAGCGCCGAATCCGGCTGGATAAAGTGGCTGGAAAGCACCAGCCCATGCGGGTTTCCGCTATGTGAGGCTTTCGTCTAACGGCACGCCCTAAAGTGTTTCGCGCGTTAAACCGTTAATCGTCCGAAAAGCTTTGCGTCTGAATATGAGGCGCGTCGCAAACGGTTGCGAGACGCGCCGGGGTCATGCTGAATCAGCGTTGATGTGCGGCAATGCGTGCCGTCGCCTCGCGCCATTCCTGTTCGAGTTGCCGCATCAGTTCGGCGGCGCCGATATCTTCGCGGCGCGCGCGGCCCAAAGGCGCGCCCTGGCCTGACCACAGGGAAAGATAGTCGCTATTGCCCGCACGGCTCGCGCTTTGACGCAGCTCTTGCGTGAGGGCGTTTTGCACCGGATACGGCGCGATCTTCTGCGACGCTTCGCTCAACCGCTGCATCAACGGATTGCGTATGCCGCGCGCGTGACGGCCGGTAATCGCGCGCGTGACCGCGGTCGACGTATCGGACGAAGCGCGTACGCGGGTTTTCCATGCCTTCGGCACCCCGCTCTCGTGACTCGTGAGAAATGCGGTGCCCATTGCCGCGGCTTGCGCGCCGAGTGCGAGTGCGGCGACGATGCCGCGCCCGTCCATGATGCCGCCCGCGGCGATCACCGGCAGCCCCGTCGCGTCGACGACCTGCGGCACCAGCGCCATGGTCCCGACCAGCGCGTCTTCAAAAGCGCCTATAAAGGTGCCGCGATGCGCGCCGGCTTCCGCGCCTTGCGCGGCAATCGCGTCGGCGCCCACGTCGCGCCAGGCCACACCTTCGGCGACATGCGTCGCGGTCCCTATCACGTAGATCCCGTTGGCATGCAGCCGGGCCACGTCTTCGGCGGAAAGCAGTCCGAACGTAAAGCTCGCCACCGGCACGCGCAATTCGATCAGCATGTCCAGTTGCGCGCGGAAGTCCGGCGCATAGCGTTCGAGCGGCCCGCCCGGCGGCAGACCAAGGTCCGCGCGCAGCGGGTCGATGGCCTCGAGCGCGACACGCACAGTGGCGTCGTCCGGCGCGGCCGGTTCGAGCACGAACAGGTTCACGCCGAACGGACGATCCGTCAGCGCCCGAATCGCCGCGACTTCGCTCGCGATTTTCTCGGGCGAGAGCGCCGCGCACGCCAGGAAACCCAGACCACCGCCGTTCGACACCGCCGCGACCAGCGCCGGCGTCGTGGCGCCGCCGGCCATGGGCGCCTGCACGACCGGCACACGCAACTCGAAACGCTCCGCCAACGGCGTCACAAAACGGCCTTCATTCATGTTGGATTCCTCTTCGATGATGCGCTCGCGGCGTAGGCGAACCGACATACTGAACTGTACTGAGGCGGCTCGCGTTGGAAAAATGAATTATCGAGAATGTTTCATTCCCCTTACGAGATTGCCGCCGCACGACACCCGCCATTGCGCCGCGGCGGGCCGCACTGCAAGCCGTTTCTTTTGATGGCAAACTGACCGCCCCGTGACCGCCCCGCTTCCGGCATTCATTCAGACAAACCTCGCGCCGCCGCGCGCGAGTCAATGGAGAGCAACATGAGCACGACTTCCCGATGGATCGACATCCCCGCCGGCGACGACAGTTTCGGCGGCTACCTCGCGCTGCCCAAGAGCGGCAAGGGACCGGCCGTCATCATCATCCAGGAAATTTTCGGCGTGAACAGCCATATCCGCTCGGTGGCGGATCAGTACGCGCAAGACGGCTTTATCGCGCTCGCACCCGACATCTTCTGGCGTGTGCAGCCGCGCGTTGAATTGACCTACGACGGCGCCGATCGCGAAAAGGGCATCGAACTGATGCAGAAGACCAACGTCGGCCTCGCCGTGGCCGATATCGGCGCGGCGGCCGCCGCGCTGCGCGCGATGCCGGAAGTGACCGGCAAGATCGCGGCGATCGGCTACTGCTTCGGCGGCCGGCTCGCGTATCTGTCCGCGGCGCAAGGCACGCTCGACGGCGCGGTCGCCTACTACGGCGGCGGCATCCAGAATCAGCTCGATGAAGCCGCGAAGATCAAAGTGCCGATGCAATTCCACTACGGCGAACTCGACGAGCATATTCCGCTGTCGGCCGTCGGTCAGATTCAGGAGCGCTTCGCCGGCCGCGCCGACGCCGAATTCAACATCTATCCGAACGCCGATCACGGCTTCAACTGCTCGGACCGCGCGTCGTATAACCAGCGCGCCGCCGCGCTGGCGCATGGCCGCACGCTGACGTTCCTTGGCGAACGCCTGTAACGCACGCTTGTGACTGGCGTGAGTCACTCGCGTGGCAACTCGCCAGGTTAATCGGCTACTCTCTCAAAGACGGCGCGTCAGCGGCATGCCGTCTTCTTCCTTGCGTGGCTTCGGGCCTGAGCGACGGAACGCTGAGTGAGGCCGCTCATCGCGCGCATGGACAACCGGCCGTTCCCATCAACGATCGAGAGGGCTCATCCGTCGTGCATTCAGACTATCTCGCCCATGACGCCACCGGCCTCGCCGAACTGGTGCGAACCCGCCAGACCAGCGCACGCGAACTGCTCGACATCGCGATCTCACGGACCGAAGCCGTCAATCCCGCAATCAACGCGATTGTCCTGAAGGACTACGATGCAGCCCGTCAACGCGCGTCCCGCGACGACGCGAACCGTGCCGCGAATGGCGCCGGCCACGCGAACGGCGCCAGCACGCAATCCGCGCTGGCAGGCGTGCCGTATCTGATCAAGGATCTCGGCGCGCCGGTCGCCGGACTGCGCATGTCGATGGGCAGCCGCCACTACCGCCATTTCATTCCCACCGAGGACGCGCCGGTAGTCACGCTTGCGAAGGCGGCCGGACTCAACATCTTCGCCAAGACCAGCACCTCCGAACTCGGCCAGATGCCTTATACGGAGCCCGAACTGTTCGGCGCATGCCGCAATCCTTGGAGTCTCGACCATACGCCGGGCGGCTCGAGCGGCGGCGCGGCGGCGGCGGTCGCCGCCGGCATCGTGCCGCTCGCGCACGCGTCGGACGGCGGCGGCTCGATCCGCATTCCGGCATCATGCTGCGGACTGTTCGGCCTCAAGCCTTCCCGCGGACGAGTGCCAAAAGCGGTGCAGGCCCGTGCCGCCGGTGACCTCGGCATCGACCACGCGGTGTCGCGCAGCGTGCGCGACAGTGCGTTGCTGCTCGATCTGCTGGCCGGTCACGCAGACCGGCCGCTCGGAGCGCCGGGCACATTTCTGGGTGCGAGCCGCGAGCCGTGCAAACCGCTGAACATTGCCTACGTCACCGAGCCGATGCTGGCGCCCGCGCTTTCCGCCGACTCGCGCGCCGCGCTCGACGATGCGGCGCAACTCGCCAGCTCGCTCGGCCATCGCATCGAACCGGTGTCGCTCGGCATCGATTTCGCGGCGGTCCGGCATGCGTTTCTCATGCTCTGGTCCGTGACCGCGGAAGATCTGGTGCTGAATGCCGAGCGCATCAGCGGCCGCAAACCGCTGCGCGACGAGTTCGAAATATCCACGTGGGCGATGGCACATGTCGGCCGCAAGCTCGGCGAACGCGGACTGCCTGGCGCGCTCGAGGAACAGCGCCGCATCACCGAACGGCTCACCGATCTGCTGAACCGCTACGACGTGATCCTGTGCGCCACGCTCGCCGCGCCGCCGATCAAGATCGGCGAGATGCACCCCACCTCGACGGAACGCATGCAGATGCGCGCGGTCACCGCCATGCCGCTCGAAGCGCTGTTGAAGAAGGTGCTGGCGGAGGCGTCGGACAAGGCGTTCACGTGGGCAGGTTGCACGGAACTGTTCAATCTGAGCGGCCAGCCGGCGATGTCGGTGCCGCTTTACTGGAATACGCGCGGATTGCCGGTCGGCGTGCAGTTCGCCGCGCGCGAGGGCGGCGAAGCGACGCTGCTGCGTCTGGCCTCGCAACTCGAAGCGGCGCGCCCGTGGTTCGACAGGCGTCCGCCGCTGATGCAGGCCCGCAGCTAAAGCGGGCCACCGCTCAAGCCGGCTTGCGCCGCGCGTCGAGATCCGCGTGGCGCTGACCGGGAATGCAGGCCACCGCGACAATCGAGAGCGCCAGTCCGCCCATCACGTAATAGGTCGGCGCGAGCGGCGAGCCGGTCACGTCGATGAGCCATGTGACGACGAGCGGCCCAAAACCGCCGAACACCATCACCGCGACGTTGTAGGCAAGCGATAGACCGATGCCGCGCACGTTCGCCGGGAACAGCTCGGCGATCAGCGCGCCGCACGGCCCGTAGTAGCCCGACAGCGTAATCGACAGCAGCGCCTGGACGAGAATCAGCCTGGACGTGCTCGGCTCCGCTGCCAGCCACGCGAAGAGCGGATACATGATCGCCAGCGTGATCACCAGCGACCACAGCGAAAGCCCCTTGCGTCCGATCCGGTCCGACCATGCACCAGTCAACGGCGAGAGCACCGTCAACAATAGATTGCCGACGATCAACGCGTAGAAGGATTGCGCGTAAGGCAACTTGAGCTGCTTGACCGCGAAGGTCGGCAAATAGCTGATCAGCACGTAGACCGTCACGGTGAGCGCGATGACGGACCCGAGTCCGCACAACAGTTCACGGCCGTGGCTGCGAAAGACTTCGCCGAGCGTGGCGCGCCGCGCGTTTTTTTGCGCGAGCAGAAAGACTTCCGAATCGGCAAGACGGCGGCGAATGTAAAAGCCGATCGGCCCGATGATCAAACCCACAATGAAGGGCACGCGCCATCCCCAGGACTTCAACGCCTCGGGCGACAAACGATGTGTGATCAACCCGCCCACCAGCGCGCCGAGCAGCAGCGCCGCTGCCTGGCTCGCCATCTGCCAGCTGCCGTAGAAGCCGCGCTTCGAGAACGGCGCCGCTTCGATCAGCAAGGCCGTCGAGCTGCCAAACTCGCCGCCGACGGAAAAGCCTTGCAGCATACGTGCGAGCACGATCATCAACGGCGCGCCAATGCCGATTGCCGAATAGGGCGGCGCAATTGCGAGGAGCAGCATGCCAAACGTCATCAGCGCGATGACGAGCGACAACGCCGCCTTGCGGCCCGCGCGATCCGCATAGAGTCCGAGTACGATGCCGCCGATTGGCCGGACGATGAAAGCGACCCCGAAGGTCGCGGTGGCGAGCAGCAGCGACACATAATCGTTGCCCGCCGGAAAGAACAACTGCGCGATCACCACGGTCAGGAAACCGTACACGGTGAAGTCGTACCACTCCAGTGCGTTGCCGATCACGGCCGCGACGACGGCCCGCGTATGGAGGCTCCTTGACGCTGGTGTCATTCGAATCTCCAGCCCGCGAGAAGTACCTGATTGTTGGTTGTTTCTGCGCTACGGCGTATTAGCGCATTTGAGCAAAGACAGCGCTGGCCTCAGAGGTCGCCTTGGAGTGTAAAGAGCGCACAAGCTGTTTTCAAGCAGCAAAAAGGCGCCTGCCACACGCGGTGGCAGGCGCCTTCATGAATGCATTGCAATCGCGCGCCGGCATGTTGCGGCGCATTCCGCGTGGCATCGGCTAGATACGCTGCGAGCGCGTCATCAGGCCTTCTTGTTATATGCGCTGCACCAACCCTTGGCCGAGACCTGCTTGCCGGCGAACATCGGGCAGCCCGCGTACGCATCGGTCGGCTTGCCCTGGTAGAAGCTGCAGTTGCCACAGTCCTGGCCCGCCGCGTACTTGGCAAACTTGGCCTTGTCGACCTTGCTCGCGTCTTCCTTGTAACCCAGAGCTTGCGCGGTCGGATCGGATTCGGCGACCTTGGGTGCGTCGGCGAAAGCCTGACGCGACAGCGCGAAGGTGGATGCCACACCGATGCTGGTGATCAAAAACGTACGACGGGAAGATTTCATGGGGACTCACTCCATTTATATTGAACTGATCGCCGTTCTGATGACAGCGGTCCCAAAGGATAGCAATGAAGCTGGCGCGCGTGACACCCCAAATGATAGAGATAACCGAATTACTACAACGCGCTTACGAATATCGCCTGCGTAATGCGAATCGATCGCACGCACGTGGACAACACGCAGCAAGATAACGCACCGGGCATTACGCCCGCCCGCTCAACTCGCAAACACGCTGAGCGATAGCGAGCGATGCCGTCAAACCCGGCGACTCGATTCCAAACAGATTGACGAGCCCACGCACGCCATGCGCGGCCGGACCTTGAATCACGAAGTCGGCGGCGGGCTCGCCCGGCCCGGACAGCTTCGGACGAATCCCGGCATAAGCGGGCTGCAACGCACCGTCAGCGAGCGCGGGCCAGTAGGCGCGAATTGCCGCATAAAACGATTCCGCGCGACGCGGGTCGACTTCGTAATTGATGGCGTCGACCCATTCGACATCGGGACCGAAGCGCGTCTGGCCGCCCAGGTCGAGCGTCAGATGCACGCCGAGGCCGGCTTCGTTCGGCATCGGATAAATCAGGCGGCTGAACGGCGCTCGCCCCGAGATGCTGAAGTAGTTGCCGCGCGCCAGATAGAGCGGCGGCACGTGGCGCGCGTCGAGTCCGCGGATCTTGCGCGCGAGGGCATTTGCATGAAGACCGGCGCTGTTGATCACGCAGGCGGCGCTGATCGTGGTCGGCGCGCTGCCGCCCACCTTGATGATGAAGCGGCCGTTGCTGGCTTCGATCGCTTCGACGGGCGCATGAAACGCACAGACCGCGCCGTCGCGTTCGGCGTCGCCCTGAATCGCCAGCATCAACTGGTGACTATCCACGATGCCCGTCTGCGGCGAGAACACCGCCTCGACACATTCAAGCGCTGGCTCGAGCGCTTGCGCCTGGTCGCCGGTAATTCGCATCAGGTCGAGCACGCCGTTGTCGCGCCCTTTGGCCAGGATGCTTTCGAGCTGGGGAATCTGGTTGCGCGACGTGGCGACCAGCAGTTTGCCGCAGCGGGAATGCGGCACGCCGCGCTCGACGCAGTAGTCGTAGAGCATCTCGCGGCCGCGCACGCACAGTGCCGCCTTGAGCGAGCCGCGCGGATAGTAGATGCCTGCGTGAATCACTTCGCTGTTGCGCGAACTGGTGCCCACGCCGATCGCTTCGGCCGCTTCCAGCACGATCACCTCGCGCCCACGCGCCGCCAACGCGCGCGCCACTGCCAGACCGACCACGCCCGCGCCGATCACCACACATTCGATTTGGTCCATGTCCCTTGACGCGGCCAACCTCTCCGCGCGCTGCCTCGTTCACCCGATGGAGATGAAGACAGGATGCGGCCACCGTATGCCGCACACCGCTCGCTGCCGAACGCACCTGCCCTTTCGCAACCGCTACGCAAAATTGTACGACGCCGTACAGACAGAAATGCCCGCAGTGAGGAGCGACTGCGGGCATTCGGTCTTGAGCGCGTCTCAAACGTATCGGCCGGACAAAATCAGTGTACGCCGTCGAAGGACGCCGCGCTCGCTTCTTCGTGCGTCGTCGCACCGCTGCAGGACGAGGTGCTTGCACTGTCGCGCCGCACGCGACGCAGACGGCGCCGGTCCACGATCTCATTAATAGCAACAGTTGCCATGACATTCACCATATTTCAGGCACGGATTCCCTGTTTAAGACCGCAAAAAGCCGCACGTGGGCAGTTTTATTGCGAAAAAGGGCAAAAAACCTCAAAAACCGATCGGTTTTCGACGGTTTCCGTAATCCAGAAGAATGTCGCGGGCTTCGATCCGGTCGCGTCCGTCGATGCGCGCGGCGCCGAAGCCATTGAGAATCGCACGGCGCATGGCGCGCGGCGAAGCCTGCTTCAGCGCGTCGAGCGCCGACTCGCCGAGCACCTCGGGAAAACGCAGCCCCCAATTATGCGCCGAGCGGATTTCGTCATAGATCGACTGCGCGATACGGCGCGCGCCGGCGTGATCCGGCGGAGGAATCTCGTACACGTTCATCCGGTTCAGAAGCGGCTCGGGAATCGAGCGCTCATCGTTGGCCGTCGCGATCCAGATCACGTGGCCCGCATTGATCGGAATCTCGGCGAATTCGTCGGTGAAGCTCTGCGCGGTGTCGTGCTCGAGCAGCGCATACAGCGCGCCGAGCGGATCGTATTGCGAATCGCCGGTGGCCTTGTCGATTTCGTCGACGGCGATCACCGGGTTGGCGTAGCTGCCGTTCACGAGCGCATCGAAAACCTTGCCCGGCTTGGCGTTCTTCCATTGCGACGAGGCGCCCGACAGAATCCAGCCCGCCGTCAGCGAACTCATCGCCACGTATTGATACGCAGTGCCGAGCAGGCGCGCCAACTGTTTGGCAAAGTGCGTCTTGCCGATGCCGGGGTCGCCCAACAGGAGCATCGGCATCAATTCGAGCCGGTCTTCGGTTTCCAGGCACAGCGCGACCTGCTTGCGGATGTCGTCGAGCGGGGTGGAAAAGTTGGGCAGCGCGTCGATCAGATCGTCGATCGACGGCATCCGGTTCGGTTTGACACAGAAGCGCAGATTGCCGGTTTTCAGCATCTTTTCGTACGTTGCGCGCAGCGCCTCGTTCGCGCCCTCGCCGAGATCGTTCAGCGCGGTCTCGACCTGATCGAGGTCGTAGACCCGGCTGAACGACGCCACGGCAATTTCCTGTTTGACCATTGCTGTTGTCATCGCTCACCCCGACTGTCTGGTCCTGCCGATGCGGCGCCTGTTGGGCGCCGTTTCAAGTCCAGTGTAACGAGGCCAGATTCGCGTGCAAGCCAGCAGTCGTGCCGCTCTGCTGCTAACAGCGGGTTGTTTTTAATCGTTCCCGCCCGTATCTGAAATAGAGTATTGCTGAACCCGGCCCCGTTTGAAGTGTCAGAAAAGCGTTGCGCTTATCAGGCGTAAGATGGCCGTCTGCGCACACTGCCGGATGCACTGACCGGAGATTTCTTGTATGTGGAAAACCAGTATCGCGGCCGTGCTGCTCGGCACTTCGTTGCTTGCGAACGCGCAACAGCGCCCGGCGCAGCAGGTCGTGCAATGGCAGTTGCAGGTCATGCGCGACGGCCAGCAGATCGACGCGTTCGACGGCACCACCACCGTCGGCCAGGCGCGCACGGATACGCATCACAAGGTCGTGCAGCATAACGTGGGCTGCAAGGATCAGCCCGCCGGCAGCATCGATCTGGCGCGCACGCTGACGGTCTCGCCGCTGCAGGCGGACGCAAACGCGGTCACACTGTCGATCGACGCGCAGGAAACGTTCGAGGAAGACGCCGCGCGGCAAACCGACACCGGCTGCAAGCTGCCGCCGCAACCGCGCCAGGTGAACGCGAGCCATCCCGGTCTGAAGGTGCCCGCGGGTCAATGGACCAGCTGGACGATCGTCGACAAGGATCCGAACCTGGTCTACCGCGTGCGTGCAAGTCTCGCAGACAGCGCAACCCCGGCAAACTGATCGAACGGATGCAAACAACACGCGGGCAGCGCGCGAGTCAACGGCGCCCCCAAACAGAAAACGTGGACAACGCGGCATGCGAAACCCCGAAGAATTGATCCGCGAGAGCCTGGCGCCCAAGGATTTCATTGCGGTGAGCTGGAACCTGCACAAAGGCCGCACGCCGCTTGGCTTTCAGGCCTGGCAGGCGATGCAGCGCTGGGTGCAATCGAATCACGCGGACGCCTATTTCCTGCAGGAAGCCATGGCGCGGCGCCTGCCTTCGCCGACGCTGGCGAGCAGTTTCGGCGCGCCGCTTGGCGATCCCCTGAACGACGTCTGGCACTGCCAGGCCACTGAAATCGCGCGCGCGCTGGAACTCGAAATCGCGCTTGGACCAAACGTGTTCAAGCCGTCGTGGCGGCATGGCAATGCGATCCTGTCGCCGCATCCGCTCGATCTCGGCGGACGCTGGGACATCTCCGCGCATCGCTTCGAACGGCGCGGTTTGCTGGTGGCGCGGGCGACCTTCGGCGGACATTCGGTCACGCTGCTGTGCGCGCATCTCGCGCTCACGCGTTCGGCGCGCCTGCGGCAAATGAACTGGATCGCCCACTGGATCGCGAAGGAAGCACCGGAAGGCCCGCTGGTGCTGGCGGGTGACTTCAACGACTGGCGCAACGATTCGGTGCCGCTATTTGGCGAGCATGGCCTGCAGGAAGTGGCCACGCTGCTCGGCGAGCCGGGCCGCACTTTCCCCGCCTTCTCACCGGCACTCGCGCTCGACAAGATGTTCGTGCGCGGCATGGAGCCGATCGAATGGATCCAGCCGACGCAGGAAACCGCGTGGCTGTCGGATCACTTGCCGTATATGGCCCGCTTGCGGGTCGACCAGGCACAATCACGAGATTGATCGCCACACGGCTGAAAATCCTGCCGTCCAATCAGCTTGCCAGCGCATTTGCCAGTTTTATCAGCAGGGTCAATGCTGCAGCGCATGGCGGGTTTCGGTATGATCCTGAAATTGTTGCCCGCGCGGCGCGCCTACCCGGCGCATGCCGGACAGCCCATGGCGGCCGCCCTGCGCGGCTTTCGCCTGTCGCCGTACCCCTGCTGAAGCACGGCAGCACCCACGCCAACGTACTTCGCGGCGCCCGATCGTATCGACAGCCGGCGCCGACGCTTCCAGGTGCGGCAACCCGCTTTACCGTGCTCAACCGCCGCGCCAAAGCCCTCGGGCAGCGGGCGCGGTAAAATAGTGGATTGCGCGTGATTCCCGACCCTGGGTTAGCGCAGCATCGCCCTTGCCGTGCCGGCCGGCTCAAAACGACTGGCCGCCTTTGTTTTCGCACTCTCCAAGAAGCCATGAGCAACCTGAATTCACAAACCGTCCTGAGCGTCCACCACTGGACCGATACGCTTTTCAGCTTCACCTGCACGCGCGATCCGTCGTTCCGTTTCGAAAACGGCCAGTTCACGATGGTGGGCCTCGAAGTCGACGGCAAGCCGCTGATCCGCGCCTACAGCCTCGCGAGTGCGAACTACGAAGAGCACCTCGAATTCCTGAGCATCAAAGTGCAGGACGGCCCGCTCACGTCGCGTCTGCAGCACCTGAAGGTCGGTGACGAAGTCCTGATCGGCAAGAAGCCGGTCGGCACGCTGATGGCCGACAACCTGCTGCCGGGCAAGACGCTGTGGCTGCTCTCCACCGGCACGGGGCTCGCGCCGTTCATGTCGATCATCAAGGATCCGGACATTTACGACCGTTACGAGCGCGTCGTGCTCACGCACACCTGCCGTTTCGTCGACGAACTGGCGTACAAGGAATACATCACGGACCACCTGCCGGCGCACGAGCATCTGGGCGAACTGGTGCAGGAAAAGCTGCTGTACTACCCGACAGTTACGCGCGAAGCGTTCCAGAACCGCGGCCGCATCACCGAACTCATCGAGACCGAAAAGCTCTTCGCCGACCTCGGCGTGCCGGGCTTCTCGCTCGAAAACGACCGCATCATGCTGTGCGGCAGCCCGCACATGCTGCGCGACACGCGCAAGCTGCTCGACGACCTGGGTTTCCAGGAAGGAAGCAACAACGCGCCGGGTCACTACGTGGTGGAAAAGGCCTTCGTCGGCTAAGCCACAACCCCGAACTTCGCGGCGCGCGCCGCGAATTCAGCGAAAAAGGAGCCTTCGGGCTCCTTTTTTATTTTCCCGGTTACAAATTGGCGTCTTAAGCCTGACATTTGGCGTCGGTATTATTCCTACAAACACAAGCTTACGATGCATCAAGAATTGCGCGAGCTATAGGCGCTAACCCTTGGTGGCACTGTATTTTTTGTTTTTATAAGATATCATCGCGACGCGCGATTGGTCGGTTTGACACCACTGTCGCGGCACATCCACCCTGTTACCGAATGTAAATTTCGTTACGTTACAACGTCGCGATCCGCCCGTTGCGCCCTAAGCGCGACGGCCTGCACCTGGAGGCCAGAGACCCGCATGCGTTCTTTCGTCTTCGCGCCGCCGATGCGCAGCCGCTCCGCTGTCCACGCTGCTTCCTGAGAAGGCAAGTCATGGATACGTCGACTGTCGTCCCGTTCACCGTTTACACACCTGCGTCACCCGCGTCTCCGGCACGCGATGGATTCGACACATCCGTAGCGCCCGAGCCTGCCGCGCCGTCCTCGCCGACTGAGCGCGAACTTGCGCGGCTGCGCGCCCGGGTGCGCGAATTGTCGGCCGAGCTCGTGCAGGCTCAGGAAGCCGCCTGCCGCCATGTGGCGCGCGAACTGCACGACGGCGTGGGCGCCGAGCTGACGGCGACGCGCTTCGCGCTTGCCGGCGTCGAAACCTGGCTGCCCGCCGACGCGCCGCCGCAATGCGCCGCCGCGCTCGCCGTGGCGAACCGCTCGCTCGACGCCGTGTGCGAGGCCAGCCGTCAGGCCGTCGCGGAACTGCACGCGCCGTCGCTCGAGGCGGGCATTGTCGGGGCGCTGGCTCAGTGGACGGGCGACTTCGCCGCGCGCACCCAATTGCGCACGAGTTTCGTCTGCGCCGCCGACGTGCGCCTCACGCGCCTGCCCACGGACGCGGCGCTGGCCGTCTTCCGCGTCGCCCAGGAAGCACTGAACAATATTGCGAAGCACGCAAGAGCCGATTCCGCCGACGTGCGGATCGAAACTAGCCGACGCCATCTCACGCTGCTCGTCGTCGATAACGGGATCGGCGTGTCGCGCAACGCTCGCGCCCGCCGGGGCCATTTCGGCCTCAGCGGCATGCAGGCCCGCTGCGCGGCCTACGACGGCAAGCTGCGCGTGAGCGCCGGGCGCGCCGGCTCGGTACGCGGCGACGTCGGCAAGGAATCGCGCGGCACCGAGGTGCGCGCGCGCTTTGCGTGGGACGCGCTGCTGGCGCTCGCGACCCGTGCCGGGCGGCAGGCGGCACAGTCATGAGCCTGCGCATTCTGCTCGCCGACGACCACGCGGTGGTCCGCCAAGGCGTCCGTCAATTGCTGCTCGACCGCGGGGTGGCGCGCGAAGTGACCGAGGCGCAAAGCGGCATCGAAGCGCTCGACGCCGTCGCGCACCGAAACTACGACGTGGTGCTGCTCGACATTTCGCTGCCCGACATGAACGGCGTGGAAGTCCTCAAGCGCCTCAAGCGCAAGGCGCCGCGCGTAGCCGTGCTGATGTTCTCGATGTACCGCGAAGACCAGTACGCCGTGCGCGCATTGAAGGCGGGCGCCGCCGGCTATCTGTCGAAAACCGTGGACGCCGCCCAGATGATCGGCGCGATCCAGCAGGTCGCGGCGGGGCGCAAATACGTGAGCCCGGCCATGGCCGAAGCGCTGGCCGACTACGTTTCCTTCGACGGCGAGCAGTTGCCGCACGAAAAACTCTCCGATCGCGAATACCAGACGCTATGCATGCTCGCCTCGGGCAAACGGCTGACGGATATCGCCGTCGCACTTTCGTTGTCGGTTAAGACGGTTAGCGTGTACCGCACCCGGCTGCTCGAGAAAATGAAACTGCGAAATAACGCCGAGCTGACGTTTTATGTGATGAGCAACCGGCTCATCGATCTGAATCCGGCGATGGCGGGCTGACGCTTTCTTGCGCCCTGCGTGCGGTCCGCCGGCGATTTCCGGCCCCGCGCGTGTGCCGAAAATACGACGTCCCAAAAAGGTGCAAATACGGGCATCCGTTAAAATCGAGGGTTTCCCCCGACATTCGGCGCGCAACACGCGTGCACTACTGGAGACCCTCGCCAATGTCCCTGTTTCGCAAGAAGAGCGTCGAGCACATGATCGCGGCAAGCGCTCAGAACGCCGGCCTGAAGAAAGCGCTCGGCGCGCTCGACCTGACGTTCCTTGGCGTCGGCGCCATTATCGGCACGGGTATTTTCGTGCTGACCGGCACGGGCGCCGTGCAGGCCGGCCCGGCGCTGATGATTTCGTTCCTGATCGCGGCCGTCGCATGCGGCTTCGCCGCCCTCGCGTATGCCGAATTCGCGTCGACGATTCCGGTGGCCGGGTCGATCTACACGTACTCGTACGCGACGCTCGGCGAGCTGGCCGCGTGGATTATCGGCTGGGACCTGATGCTCGAGTATGGGCTCGCGACCTCGGCGGTGTCGGTGGGCTGGTCGGGTTATCTGCAATCGCTGCTATCGGGTTTCGGCGTGTCCTTGCCGGTTGCGCTGACGGCCGCGCCAGGCGCCCTGCCTGGCCATGAGACGCTCTTCAACCTGCCCGCCTTCCTCGTGATGATGGCGATCACCGCTCTGTTGTCGGCCGGCGTGCGCGAATCGGCGCGGATCAACAACGTCATGGTGGCGATCAAGGTAGTTGTGGTGTTGCTGGTGATCGGCGTTGGTGTTTTTCACGTGACGCCGGCCAATTGGCATCCGTTCATGCCGAACGGCTGGAACGGCGTGTTCGGCGCGGCGGCGGTGATGTTCTTCGCATTCATCGGATTCGACTCGGTGTCGTCGGCGGCGGAAGAGGTGAAGAATCCGAAGCGCGATTTGCCGATCGGGATTATTGCGTCGCTGGGCGTGTGTGCGGTGTTGTATGTGGCGGTGGCCGCAGTGGTGACTGGCATCGTCCCGTCGGCGCAGTTCGCGAATATTTCGCACCCGGTGTCGTACGCGCTGCAGGTAGCGGGTCAGCCGTGGGTCGCGGGCTTTATCGACCTGGGCGCCGTGCTGGGCATGCTGACCGTGATTCTGGTGATGGCTTATGGCCAGACGCGGGTGATTTTCGCCATGTCGCGGGATGGGTTGTTGCCTGCGCGGCTTTCGAAGGTGCATCCGCGGTTTGCTACGCCGTTTTTTACCACTTGGCTCGTTGGGATTTTCTTTGGGTTGATTGGCGCGCTGGTGCCGTTGAATGTGCTGGCTGAGCTGATCAATATCGGCACGTTGGCGGCGTTTTCGATGGTGTCGATTGCGGTTCTTGTTTTGCGGAAAACGCATCCCGAGCTGCCGCGGGCGTTCCGGTGTCCTGGGGTGCCGGTTGTGCCTGTTTTGGCTGTCGCCTCCTGTCTGTTTTTGATGGTCAATCTTCAGGCTGTTACGTGGGTTGCGTTTGTTGTTTGGTTGCTTATTGGTATGGTCATTTATTTCGGGTATTCGCGGCGGCATTCCAAGTTGAATAAGTGACGGTTTTTTTCGCCTTCGCGGCGCCAACGCCCCTAAGGGACCTCCAGCGCCGCGCAAAAAAACCCCTCATAGCGCCCCGCCCCAATTTGTGCTTTACTTTTCGGCAGCCCCATAAGAAACAAGAACGAGAGAAGGAAAAAACCAGCAGTCCCCCCATCGGACCCCACGAACACGCATCAACAGGCACCACAACAGACAAGCAAGCAAAACCGTAAAGGTCCGGTCTCACCCCATAGCCTTGCATGAGACCGGAGTAAGCGCTTAAGCGCCAACTCCGGTCGACACAGGAGACAACTTCATGGCGATCAGCATCAGTCTGACGGTGAACGGCGCGCCCATCAGCGCCTCAATCGACCCTGGCACCCTGCTTGTCCAGTTCCTCCGCGAGCAACTCCGTCTCACCGGCACGCACGTCGGCTGCGACACCGCCCAGTGCGGCGCCTGCACCGTCCACCTGAACGGACGCGCGATCAAATCCTGCAACATCCTCGCCGTGCAGGCAGAAGGCGCGGAAATCACCACGATCGAAGGGCTCGCCCAGAACGGCGCGCTCCACCCGATGCAAGCGGCCTTCAAACACTGCCACGGCCTGCAGTGCGGCTTCTGTACGCCCGGCATGGTCATGAGCGCAGTCTCACTGGTCCAGCGTCAACCCAACCTCACCGGCGACGACGTGCGCGACCAGCTCGACGGCAACCTATGCCGCTGCACGGGCTACCACAACATCGTCAAAGCCGTCCTCGAAGGCGCCGAAGGCATGAAGTCCGCCGGCTCGGCCAATGCCGCCGCGAACGCCAACGCACCGGCCACCGCCTGAGGAGCCGATCATGAACGCACCCGAAACACACGGCATGATCGGCGCCTCCGTCGAACGTAAGGAAGACTATCGGTTCCTCACCGGCAACGGTCAGTACACCGACGACATCGTCCTGCCCCAGCAAACCTACGCGGTGTTCCTGCGCTCGCCGCACGCGCACGCGAAGATCAACAGCATCGACACCACCGCGGCAAAACAATCGCCCGGCGTGGT
>DASVNP010000305.1:0-18372 GCA_036383775.1 Paraburkholderia sp.
GCGAAGCAGTTGCTCGGCGAACAGGAAGCCGCGTTCGCGGGCGCCGACATGAGCACCAAGCTCAAGCTGATGGGCGTGGACGTGGCGAGCATCGGCGACGCGCACGGCAACACGCAGGGCAGCCGCGCCTATCAGTTCAGCGACGAGCGCAAGCAGGTCTACAAGAAGCTCGTCGTATCCGACTGCGGCAAGTTTCTGCTCGGCGGCGTGATGGTCGGCGACGCGAGCGAATACGGCACGCTGCTGCAGATGATGCTGAACCGCATCGAGCTGCCGGCATCGCCTGAATTCCTGATCCTGCCGCAAGCGGACGGCAGCGCGAAGCCCTCGCTCGGCGTGGAGGCCTTGCCCGCCGCCGCGCAGATCTGCTCGTGCAACAACGTCTCGAAGGGCGAGCTGTGCGCCGCGGTGGGCGCGGGCGCGACCGACATCGGCGCGCTCAAGTGCGCGACGAGCGCGGGCACCGCATGCGGCGGCTGCGTGCCGCTCGTCACGCAGGTGATGAAGGCCGAGATGAAGAAGCAGGGTCTCGCGGTCAACAACCACGTGTGCGAGCACTTCCCGTATTCGCGCCAGGAGCTGTATCACATCGTGCGCGTGGAAGGCGTGCGCAGCTTTGGCGAATTGCTTTCCAGGCACGGTCACGGGCTCGGCTGCGATATCTGCAAGCCGGCGGTGGCGAGCATTCTCGCGTCGTGCTGGAACGAATTCGTGCTGAAGAAAGAACACGCCTCGCTGCAGGACACGAACGACTACTACCTCGCTAACATCCAGCGCGACGGCACCTATTCGGTGGTGCCGCGCATGGCGGGCGGCGAAGTGACGCCGGACGGATTGATCGCGGTCGGCCAGATCGCAAAGAAATATGGCCTCTACACCAAGATCACCGGCGGTCAGCGCGTCGATCTGTTCGGCGCGCGTGTCGAGCAATTGCCGCTCATCTGGGAAGAGCTGATCGCCGCCGGTTTCGAGTCGGGGCACGCGTACGGCAAGTCGCTGCGCACCGTGAAGTCGTGTGTCGGTTCGACGTGGTGCCGCTATGGCGTGGGCGATTCGGTGGGCCTCGCGGTAGAGCTGGAGAACCGCTACAAGGGCCTGCGCACGCCGCACAAGATCAAGTTCGGCGTGTCGGGCTGCACCCGCGAATGCGCGGAAGCGCAGGGCAAGGACGTCGGCGTCATCGCCACGGACAAAGGCTGGAATCTCTACGTGTGCGGCAACGGCGGCATGAAGCCGCGCCACGCGGAACTGCTCGCGTCGGACCTCGACAAGGAAACGCTGATTCGCTACATCGACCGCTTCCTGATGTTTTACGTGCGTACCGCCGACCGTCTGCAACGCACCAGCGTGTGGCGCGACAACCTCGAAGGCGGCCTTGAGTATCTGATCGACGTGGTGGTCAATGACCACCTCGGCGTGGCCGACGAACTGGAAACGGAAATGCGGCACGTGGTCGCCACGTATGAGTGCGAGTGGAAGAAGGCCGTCAACGATCCCGAAACCCGCAAGCGCTTCCGCCACTTCGTGAACAGCGGCGAATCGGATGCCAACGTCACCTTCGTCGAAGAGCGCGGGCAGATCCGGCCCGCCACGGTGGCCGAGCGGCGCTCGAAGCTCGCCACGATTCCGGTCGTCGTCGAAACAGTCTGAAGTCAAACGCGTTTTATCACCTTCATTGAGGAGTCCCGCCATGAACAACGATCGCCTGCCTCTGTCCTGGACCGCCATCTGCCCGCTCGACGACATCGTGCCCAACACGGGTGTCTGTGCGCTCGTCAAGGGCGAGCAGGTCGCGGTGTTCCATGTGGCCAACGGCGAGCCTGAAGGCATCGTGTACGCGATCGAGAACTTCGATCCGGGCTCGCAGGCCGCGGTGCTCTCGCGTGGGCTGATCGGCAATCTCGGCGAACGCGTCGTGGTCGCCTCGCCGATCTACAAGCATCACTTCGATCTGCGCACCGGCGAGTGCCTCGAAACACCGGGATATTCCGTCAGCGCGTTCGCCGCGCGGGTGGAAAACGGCCAGGTATGGGTCGAAATCTGATCGGCCGGTTCTCCGCTAACTCCATTCCACAGACGTTGCCCGCCATGTCCGCCACTACCGTAAAAACCGTGTGCCCCTACTGCGGCGTTGGCTGCGGTATGGTGCTGCACGTCGAGGACGGCCAGGTCGTGAAAATCGCCGGCGACAAGGAGCATCCGGCCAACTTCGGCCGGCTGTGCACGAAGGGCCAGTCGGCACACGTCGCATTGCGCAAGTCGGGGCGGCTCGAAGAAGCGTTCGTGCGGCATGCACGCGGCCAGGATCCGGCGCCGCTGCCGATGGCCGAGGCGCTCAGCACCACCGCGGCGCGTTTGCGCGGCGTGCTGGACGAACATGGACCGGACGCGTTGTCGTTCTACGTATCCGGCCAGATGTCGATCGAGGCGCAGTATCTCGTCAACAAGCTGGCGAAAGGCTTTGTCGGCACCAACAACATCGAATCCAACTCGCGCCTGTGCATGGCGAGCGCGGGCAGCGGCTACAAGCTTTCGCTCGGCGCGGATGGCCCGCCGGGATCGTACGAAGACATCGACCACGCCAATCTGTTCTTTGTGATCGGCGCAAATATGGCCGACTGTCACCCGATTCTGTTCCTCCGCATGATGGATCGCGTGAAGGCCGGCGCCAAACTGATTGTCGTAGATCCGCGCCGCAACACCACTGCGGAGAAGGCCGATCTGTTCATGCAGATCAAGCCGGGCACCGATCTCGCGTTGCTCAACGGCCTGCTGCATCTGCTGCATGAAAACGGCCATACGGATAGAGCGTTTATCGCTGAAGCAACCGAAGGCTGGGATGCGATGCCCGAGTTTCTCGCGGATTACACACCGGAAAACGTCGCACGAATCACGGGCCTGTCAGCCGAGGCGATTCGCGAGGCCGCGCAGATGATTGGCATCGCGAAGGAGTGGGTCAGTTGCTGGACCATGGGCCTGAATCAAAGCACGCACGGCACGTGGCACACCAACGCGATCTGCAATCTGCATCTGGCGACGGGCAAGATCTGCCGCCGCGGCAGCGGCCCGTTCTCGCTGACGGGCCAGCCCAATGCGATGGGTGGCCGCGAAATGGGCTACATGGGGCCGGGCCTGCCGGGCCAGCGCTCGGTGCTGGTCGAGGAAGACCGCGCGTTTATCGAAGACCTGTGGAGCATTCCGAACGGCACACTGACAACCAAAGTCGGCAACGGCACGATCGATATGTTCACGCGCATGGCCGCGGGCGAGATCAAGGCGTGCTGGATCATCTGCACGAATCCCGTGGCGAGTGTCGCCAATCGCCAGAATGCGATTGACGGTCTGCGCGCGGCGGAACTCGTGATCGCGCAGGACGCGTTCCTCGACACCGAGACCAACCGCTATGCCGACGTGCTGCTGCCCGGCGCACTCTGGGCCGAAGCCGAAGGCGTGATGATCAACTCGGAGCGCAACATCACGCTGATGCAAAAGGGCATCGAGCCGCCGGGCGCCGCGCTGCCGGACTGGCAGATCATCGCTCGCGTCGCCTGCGAAATGGGTTTCGCCGATGCCTTCACTTACGCGAGCGCCGAGGAAGTCTTCGCCGAAATCACGCGTGCTTCGAATCCGAAAACCGGCTACGACCTGCGCGGCGCGAGCCATCGCCGGTTGAAGGAGACGCCGCTGCAATGGCCGCTTGCCTCGGACGATTCGGCCGATCGCAATCCGGTTCGCTATATCAACGACGGCGTGAGCCAGACGCTCAAGGAGTTGCCCGACGGCAGCCGTCCGCGGCTCGTGTTCCCGACCGTGAGCGGCAAGGCCGTGTTCTTCACTCGCGCTTATTCCGCCCCGGCGGAACTGCCCGACCGTGAATTTCCGATCGTGCTCAATACGGGCCGCCTGCAGCATCAATGGCACACCATGACCAAGACCGGCAAGGTCGCGATGCTCAACAAGCTGAACCCAGGCCCCTTCGTCGAGATTCATCCCGAAGACGCGGCTACGCTCGGCATCGAAGCGACGGACACGGTGGAGATTCGCTCGCGCCGCGGCCGTGCGGTTCTGCCGGCGGTCGTGACCGACCGCGTGAGCCCCGGCAACTGTTTCGCGCCGATGCACTGGAACGACGTATTTGGCGACGACCTGTGCATCAACGCCGTCACGAGCGACGCAATCGATCCGGTCTCGCAGCAGCCCGAACTCAAGTTCTGCGCGGTTGCGCTGAGCCCGGTGGTGGTTGAGCACATCGAGCCGGTTCCGCGCAACGGCGATGAGGCGCTGGTCGACGATTCAGCTGCCGTTGCCGCGAGCGCGCCGCCGGCGAACACCGTATCGGCACACGCCAAGGATCTGGATATGCCCCGTATCAATGCACTCACCAGTCTGTTGCAGTTGCCGCCTGCACCCGCGCCGTCGTTCACCGAAACGGAGCGGGCTTATCTGGCCGGTTTCGTGAGCGGACTGCGCTCGGCGGAAGAGCAGGGCATCGACAACGTGCCGGTTCTGCCTGGCAATGCACCGATCGAGTCGGTCAGCCGTCTTTACGTGGATGGTCTGCTCGCCGGTCTCTATAGCCGCAGCACGAGTGCCGGGCGCGCCACACCCGCCGCTACGCTGCCGGCCGCACCGGAGCAGACTGGCGTGCGTATCGTGCGCGCACGCCCCAAGGTCACGCTGCTGTGGGCCTCGCAAACCGGCAACACCGAATCACTCACCGACCGCTATGCCACGCGTTTAATGGAGTCTGGTTTTGAAATCCGTACGTCGTGCATGGCGGATTATCAGATCTCGACACTCGCTAAAGCCCAATACGTGCTGCTGATGACCAGCACGTTCGGCGACGGCGATGCGCCCGACAATGCACAAAGCCTGTGGACGCAACTGAGCGGGGGCAGCGCGCCGCGTCTGGACGGCGTGCGCTTCGCGGTGCTCGCGCTCGGCGACCGCAACTATGACGACTTCTGCGGCCACGGCCGCCGGCTCGACGAGCGGCTCGCCGGGCAAGGCGCGTTGCGTCTGATGGACCGCGTCGATTGCGACAGCGAGTATCAGGACAGCGCGGATGCGTGGCTCGAACGCATCATCCTGCGCATCAAGGAAGAAGATGCGGCGCTGCATGCGGTGCCGCCGGACGGCATGATCAACGCGGTCGTGCCGGGTGCCGTGCCGAGCAAAACGCGCCCGGCCGCGTCGCGGCTCGTGAGCAATTTGCGCCTGAACAAGCAGGGCGCGGCCAAAGACACGCGCTACTTTTCTCTGAACACCGGCGAGTCGGGCCTCGAATACGAAGCAGGCGATGCGCTCGGCGTGTGGCCGAGCAACTGTCCCGAACTGGTGGATGAACTGATTGGCCTGAGCGGCTTGAGTGCGAACGCCACGGTGAACGTGGCGGGCGCGGGAGAAATGCGCCTCGCCGACGCACTCGGCAAGCACTACGAAATCGCGCGCCCGAACCCGGACCTGCTCGCGTTCGTCGCCGCGCGCAGCAACAACGGTGCGCTGCGCGATCTGCTCACGCCGGAGCGCAAGGCAGACCTCAAGCACTGGCTGTGGGGCCAGCAGATCGCAGACGTGCTCCACGAATTTCCCGCGAGCCTCACGGCCACGGAATTGACCGGCATGCTCAAGCGCCTGCAACCGCGTTTGTACTCGATCGCATCGAGTCCGAAAGCGCATCCGGGCGAAGTTCATCTGACGGTTGCCGCCGTGCGCTACAGCAATGGCCGCCGGCATCGCAAAGGGGTGTCGTCGACGTTTCTCGCCGACCGCGCCGGCGATGTCAACGTGCCGGTGTTCGTGCAGAAGTCCGCACACTTTCGGCCTCCTCACAGTTCTGACACGCCGATGATCATGGTCGGTCCCGGCACCGGCGTTGCACCGTTTCGCAGCTTTCTGCACGAACGCCGTGCACGCGGTGACAAGGGCCGCAACTGGCTGTTCTTCGGCGAGCAGCATGCCGCTACCGATTTCTATTACCGCGACGAGCTCGAAGCGATGCGCGACAGCGGTGTGCTCTCGCGTCTCGATGTGGCTTTCTCGCGCGATCAAACCGAGAAGATCTACGTGCAGGACCGCATGCGTGAGCAGGGCGCGCAACTGTGGTCGTGGCTCGAGGAGGGCGCGCACTTCTACGTATGCGGCGACGCCAACCGGATGGCGAAGGACGTGGACGCGGCGCTCAAGGACGTGGTCTCGCTGCACGGTGGCATGAGTGAAGAGAAGGCGAACGAATACGTGAGCCGTCTCGCGCAGGAAAAGCGCTACGCACGCGATGTTTATTGATGGCGAGAGCGGGTGCATTGATACGCATCGCACGCGCTTTTTCAAAGGTTCAAGAGACAGTTTCGAGAGACGCACCTCGATGGCATGAAGGTTGCGTATCCTGGTCAGTTTTCAACATTTTGATCATTCCGGTGCGTGGCGCGAAGCGCAATCTGCCGGATAGTCGAAAAATCAGTTTTGTGAGGATATCTGATGAAAAACGTGATGAACTCCCTGAAGAGCGGAGACTGGCGCGCGCTGGTGGCGTGCTTCCTCTATTTCGACACCGGCTTCACCGTCTGGGTTCTGTACGGGCCGCTTGCGCCGTTCATCAGCAAGAGCGTGGCGATGACGCCCGCGCAACAAGGTTTGCTGGTTGCCGTGCCGGTGCTCTCGGCGGCGATTCTGCGCGTGACGCTCGGCAATCTGTATCAGTCCGCGCACGGCAAGCGCATTGCGTTGATGGGGGTGCTGTTGTCGGCGGTGCCGACCATCGTGTTGCCGCTCATGCCGTCGGTGCCGTCGTACACGGTGCTGCTGGTGCTCGGCGTATTCCTCGGGGTCGGCGGTGCGAGTTTCGCTGTGGCGCTGCCGATGGCCGGCAGCAACTATCCGCCGAAGGTGCAAGGTCTCGTGCTGGGGCTCGCCGCGGCCGGCAATATCGGCGCGGTGCTCGACGGCTTCCTGTTCCCGCAGCTGGCCACGCATTACGGCTGGCAGATCGCCGCCGGCGGCGCGCTGCCGTTGCTGGCGATTGCGGCGATCACGCTCTACTTCTGGGCCAACGATTCGAGCGTCAAAACGGGCAGCGTGCTGCGCGCCTTCGGCAGCTTCGCGGTGACGCTGGTTGGTCTGATCGTGCTTGTGCTGCTGGTCGAAGCCGGCTTGTTCGGCGCGGGCAAGACCGGTGTGCTGCTGTTGCCGGTGATCGGCGCGCTGCTCGCCATCGCCGTGCTGCCCAAGCGCTATCGCGCGGTGCTCGCCGAGCGTGACACGTGGGCGATCATGCTGGTGTATAGCATCACCTTCGGCGGATTCGTCGGCATGTCCTCGTACGTGACGCTGTTGCTGACCAACCTCTATCAACTTTCGAAGATCGACGCGGGCCTCTTCATGGCCTTGCTCGCCGCGACCGGCGCAATGGTGCGCCCGCTTGGCGGCCTGATCGCCGACAAGGTATCCGGCGTGCGCGCGCTGACCTTGCTGCTCGCGATCATCTCGGTGGGCGATTTCATCTTCGCCGCGGTCATGCCTGGCATGGTGGGCGGTATCGCGCTGCTGCTTTGCCTGTACGTGGCGTTCGGTCTTGGCAACGGCGCGACGTTCCAGCTGGTTCCGCATCGCTGGGCCGGACGCACGGGGCTGATGTCGGGCATCGTCGGCGCCGCAGGTGGCATCGGCGGATTCTATCTGCCGGTCGTGATGGGCATTGCGAAGGAAACCACGGGCAGCTATCAGATGGGCTTTGCGACGTTCGGCGCTCTCGCCGCGTGTGCGTTCCTCGCGATCGTCGCGTTGCGCCGTCCGTGGATGGCGTGGTCGATGCAGGCCGGTGTGATGCACGCGCACGCCACGGAGTGACGCGAGGCGGCCCGCGCTTCGGCGCGGGCATCGCGCGGCGAGACACAACCGAAATCGTAAGAAGTGAATATGAGCATCACGATAGAACGGGTTCAGACGCCTCGCGAAGCGGAAGTCACGGGCGAGGTGCTGAGCTCGTTGATCAATCTGGCGGGGCGCCAGCGGATGCTGTCGCAACGCATCGTGCTGAAGGCGATGCTGGCGTTTCAGCAGTTCGACGGCGCGCTTGCCACGGCGCGCGACACCTTGCGCACCTTCGAGGATAGTCACGCGACACTGGTGGAAGGTCGTGACGGTTTGCCCGGTCTGTTTTCGCCCGCGTTGCGCGACGCATTTCACGGCAGCGGCAAGGTGGCGAAGCAGATAGCGGATTTCATCGCGCTGGCGGCAGCCGCGCTGGAGGCGATCGGCCGTGCTTCGCCGCGCGCGCACGAAGCGCTGAATGCGTTAGTGCAATCCGTCGATCCGTTGCTGACGCATCTGCACAATGTCACCGCGGTCTACGAGCAGGAAAGCCGACGTATCGCACGCCTGCAGAAAAAGGAGCAGCAGGCGCTGATCGAGCGGATCAAGGCGATCGCGAAAGAGGCGCATATCGTCTCGTTCAACGGTCAGATCGTGGCGAGCCGCGCGCAGGTGACCGGCCGCGAATTCGCCGTCGTGGCGGGCGTGATGACGACCATCACGAAGGAACTGGAGGCTGTGGTGAGCGCGTTCGTGAAGAAAACGGCGGCGAAGGAGGGCTGAGGGGCGCCCGCTCCCACCCTAACATGACTTTTTCGAATGTTTCCCCCGCAAATTATTCGCTTGTAAGTCGCTGTCTCGAATAGAAAAATTCGGTCCATGCACCTTTGGCATGACGGACATAGCCAGAGGCCATGTGTTCTTCGCACCAAGCTTGTCAGGAGACGACCATGCGACTCGATCGGAACTTTGCTAACGGCCGCTTCATCGAACCCGCGCCGGGAGCCGCCAGCAGCGAGCTCATCGCCGTCACCAACCCCGCCACCGAGGCCGTGATCGCCCACGTCACGGCCGCCACCGAGGCCGAAGCCATCGCCGCGGTCGACGCCGCCGCCGTCGCGCAAAAGGGCTGGCGCAAGCTGCCCTCGGCCGAACGCGGGGCCTACCTGCACAAACTGGCCGACGCGCTGACCGAACTTGCGCCCGCCATTGGCGCGGCGCTCGCACTGGAGTCGGGCAAAAGCGTGGCGGACGCCACCAACGAAGCGATTTACGCCGGCCAGATCACCCGCTATCACGCGGAGTGGGCGCGCCGTATCGAAGGCGAGGTGATTCCGAGCGATTCGCCGGACGAAAACCTCGTGCTGCACCGCGAACCGATCGGCGTGGTGGCGTGCCTGATCCCGTTCAACTACCCCGTCTACACGTTCATGCGCAAAGTGGCGCCGGCGCTGATCGCCGGCAACACGGTGGTGGTACGCCCGAGCAACAACACCCCGACCTCCGCATTCGAAATCGCCAAGGCCGTTGAAAAGGCCGGCTTGCCCGCCGGCGTCGTGAACATTCTGGCGATGAACCACGCCACCGCCGAAGCGCTGTGCACGCATCCCAAGGTCGGCATGATCACGCTGACGGGCAGCGTCGGCGCGGGCCGCAAGGTGCTGGACTATTGCAAGGCGAACATCGCCAAGCCGTCGCTCGAACTTGGCGGCAAGACGCCCGCGATCATCGAGGCCGATGCCGATCTCGAGAAAGCGGCGCGCGACCTGGTCGCCTCCAAGACCACGCATTGCGGCCAGCTTTGCACGGCGATCGAACGGGTGTATGTGCAGGAAAGCGTGCATGACCGTTTCGTCGCGTTGCTGAAAAAGCACATGAGCGCGGCGGAGATTGGCGATCGCAGCGAACAGCCCGCGCTGATGGGGCCGCTCGTCAACGAAGCGTCGCGCCAGGCGATTCACGCCATGGTGCAACGCGCGGTCGCGGCGGGTGCCACGCTCGAAACCGGCGGCAAGCTGCCGGAGGGCAAGGGCTTCTTCTATCCGGCCACGTTGCTGTCGAACTGCCGCCAGGACATGGAAATCATCCAGGAAGAAACGTTCGGCCCGATCATGCCGGTGGTCAAGTACAGCACGCTCGACGAAGCGCTGGAGATGGCGAATGACCACCAATTCGGGTTGTCCTCCGTGCTTTATACGGAGAACTACCGAAATACGATGAAGATCGCCAACGGCATCGAAGCAGGCGAGCTGTATGTGAACCGCACGCCGGCCGATCCGTATCAGGGCTTCCATGCAGGATGGAAACGCTCGGGCCTGGGCGGCGACGACGGGAAGCACGGCATGCTCGAATTTACCCAGACCCGTCTCGTGGTCATGAAGTACTAAACCTGAACCGGCGCGCGCCGGTTCCACAATCGTCAACCCCCGGCGAATCCGCCGCCAATCCATAACAAGACATATTGGAGACTCACCGACCCGATGCGCGGGCGCTGAGTCTCCAAGGAGCGCTCACGTGTCATCCCCGTCAGTTCGAAGCAATGCCTCGCCCGCCTTAAACGAGGCGCAAGCCGTCAGGCAAAACAGCAATGCGCAACGCTATATCCAGCTCATGCTGCTGGTGGTGGCGGCCGGCGCGATCTACCCGATCCTGTACCTCCGGCAGGTCTATCAGCCGACCATGCTCGAGGTGTTCCACATCACCGACAGTCAGCTCGGCTATCTGTATTCGTCGTTGGGCACGATTTTTCTGCTGAGCTATCTGCCGAGTGGCTGGCTCGCGGACCGGATCGCGCCGCGTCTGCTGATCTGCTTTTCGCTGATCGCGACCGGCGTGCTCGGGCTGTGGTATTCAACCGCGCCGGCGTTCCCCATGCTGATGCTGATCTTCGGCGGGTGGGGTCTGTCGACCGGTCTGACGTTCTGGGCCGCCGTCATCAAGCGCGTCACGATGATCGCCGGCTCGAACGAGCAGGGCCGTTTCTTCGGCCTGCTCGACGGCGGACGTGGTCTGATCGAAGCCATGCTCGCGACCATCGCGATCACGCTGTTCGCGTGGGTCACGCAGACCAAAGGCGAGCCGGTCGCCGCCGGTTTCAAGCTGGTGGTCTACATGTACGCGTTTCTTTGCGTTGCGCTGGGCGTGGTGCTCGGGCTCGTCAAAGGGCCGCAGTCTACTGAAGACTCCGACGCCGGCCGCGCGGCTCGGCCGCATAGCAACGTGCTGGTCGATCTGAAAACACTCGCGAAGATTCCCGAACTGTGGCTCGTGGCCGCGATCGTGTTCTGCGGCTATCAGGTGTTCTGGGCCACCTACAGTTTTTCCGCCTATCTGCATGAAGGCGAGATCGGCCTGTCGGTCGTGATGGCCGGCACGATCACCACGCTCAAGCTGTGGATGCGGCCGATCGGCGGCATTGGCGGCGGCTTTCTCGGCGACCGTTATTCGAAAGTGTCGATGCTCGTGATCGCGCTCTTTCTCGCCGCGCTGTCGCTGGTGGGCCTGATGGCGGCACCGGGTATTTCGAGCCACGTGCTGCTGGTGTTCCTCGTGCTGTTCATCGGCATTCTGACCTACGCGATTCGCGGCCTGTACTGGTCGCTGCTGGACCGCTGCAATATTCCGGCCGCCACCATGGGTCTTGCGATCGGCCTGATCTCCGTGGTCGGCTATTCGCCGGACGTGTTCCTGCCGCTCATCAATGGCTATCTGACGCAAAACTTCCCGGGCGTCTTTGGCTATCAACTGTATTTCGGCTATGTGGCCGCCATGGCGGCGCTCGGCGGGTTCGCCGGGCTCGCGCTGAGAAACATGCTCAACAAGAAAGAGGGTGCGTAAATGAAAGTCGTCTCGCTCGAAACGCATATCGTCGCCGTTCCGCCGCCGCACGTGGGCGGCATGTACTGGATCTTCGTCAAGCTCAAGACCGATTGCGGTATCGAGGGCGTCGGTGAAATCTATTCGGCGACGTTCCATCCGAAAGCGATGACCCATATCATCGACGACGTGTTCAGCCGCTATCTGCTCGACCGCGACCCGCACCATGTCGAACGGCTCTGGCGCGAAGCATATTCGAGCGGCTTCACGCAACGCCCCGATCTGACCATGATGGGCGTGGTCAGCGGCCTGGAAATGGCGTGCTGGGACATCATCGGCAAGGCGGCGAACAAGCCGGTGTATGAGCTGCTAGGCGGCATGGTGAACCAGCGCCTGCGTTCGTACACCTATCTGTACCCGAAGAACAGCCGCGGCGAATACGACTACGACGATCCCGATCTGGCCGCCGAATGCGCCGCAGAGAACGTGAAGCGCGGCTTCACCGCGGTGAAGTTCGATCCGGCCGGACCGTACACGGCTTATTCGGGCCATCAGCTGTCGCTGGAAGTGCTCGACCGTTGCGAGACCTTCTGCCGGCGCGTGCGCGAAGCAGTGGGCAGCAAGGCCGATCTGCTCTTTGGCACGCACGGGCAGATGGTGCCGTCGTCGGCAATCCGTCTCGCGAAGCGTCTGGAAAAATACGACCCGCTGTGGTTCGAGGAACCGGTGCCCCCGGGGCAGGAAGGCGCGATGGCGCAAGTCGCGCAGCACACCAGCATTCCGATCGCGGCCGGTGAGCGCCTGACCACCAAGTACGAATTCTTCAAACTGCTGGAAGCCGGTGCCGCGTCGATCCTGCAACTGAACGTGGCGCGCGTGGGCGGCCTGCTCGAAGCAAAGAAGGTCGCAACATTGGCCGAGGTGTACTACGCGCAGATCGCGCCGCACCTGTACAACGGGCCGGTCGGCGCGGCGGCCAGCATTCAGCTCGCCACCTGCACGCCGAACTTCCTGATTCAGGAAAGCATCGGCACGTGGGACGGTTTCCACGCGGCAGTGCTGAAGAAGCCGATTCAGTGGGAAGACGGCTACATCATTCCGTCGCAGGAACCCGGTCTCGGCGTCGAACTGAACATGGAGGTGGTCAAGGCGCACACGCCTTACACAGGCGAGCGTCTGCATCTGCAGATGGCGCCGCAACCCGCCGACGTGAAAGATCTCGCACCGGCCAAGGGCTGAGCGCGGCCTGAAGCATACCTAATCAATGGATTGAGCGCCGACTGGCGACATAGAGCATGAACTACGACTACATCATCGTCGGCGCGGGTTCCGCGGGCTGCATTCTCGCCAATCGTCTGTCGGCGTCGGGCGAGTACTCGGTGCTGCTGCTCGAGGCGGGCGGCAAGGACAGCTCGTTCTGGTTCAAGATTCCGGTGGGTTTCACCAAGACGTACTACAACGAAACCTATAACTGGATGTATTACAGCGAGCCGGAAAAGGAACTCGACAACCGGCCGATCTATTGTCCGCGCGGCAAGGTGCAGGGCGGCTCGGGCTCGATCAACGCGATGATTTACGTGCGCGGCCAGCCGCACGATTTCGACGACTGGGCCGCCGCCGGCAATGCGGGCTGGGCGTTTCGCGACGTGTTGCCGTACTTCCGCAAGCTCGAATCGCATCCGCTGGGCAACACCGAGTATCACGGCGCCGACGGCCCGATCCGCATTTCGCCGATGAAAGACGCGGTGCACCCGATTTGCCACGTGTTCCTGCGGGGCTGCGAACAGGCCGGCTACCAGCGCAGTGAAGACTTCAACGGCGCGCAATTCGAAGGCGCCGGCATCTATGACGTGAACACGCGCAACGGACAGCGCTCGTCGAGCAGTTTCGAGTACCTGCACCCGGTGCTGTCGCGCAAGAATCTGACCGTCGAACGCGACGTGCTGGCAAGCCGCGTGCTTTTCGACGGCAACCAGCGCGCGATCGGCGTGAGCGTCATGCAGAACGGCACCACGCGGCGCTTCATGGCGAACCGCGAGGTGATCCTGTCGGCCGGCGCGGTCGATTCGCCAAAGCTGCTGCAACTGTCGGGCGTGGGCGATGGCGCCTTGCTCGCGCGGCATCGCATCCCGGTGGTCAAGGAACTGCCCGCGGTGGGCCAGAACCTGCAGGATCATCTGTGCGTGAGCTTCTACTATCGCGCGAACGTGAATACGCTGAACGACGAAATGCGGCCTTTGCTCGGCAAGCTCAAGCTCGGGCTGCAATATCTCCTGACGCGCAAGGGGCCGCTCGCGATGAGCGTCAACCAGTCGGGTGGCTTCTTCAAAGGCAGCGAGGACGAGGCGCAGCCGAACCTGCAGCTTTATTTCAACCCGCTGTCGTACCGGATTCCGAAGAGCAGCAAGGCGAGTCTCGAACCTGAGCCGTATTCGGGCTTCTTGCTGGCCTTCAATCCTTGCCGGCCAACCAGCCGCGGCTCGATCGAGATCGCGTCGAATCGCGCCGAAGACGCCGCGAAGATTCGCATCAACGCGCTGACCACGGAGAAGGATATCGACGAGGTGATCCAGGGTTGCGAACTGGTGCGCGAGGTGATGGCCTCACCGGCGTTGCAGGCGATCACGGTCGAGGAAATCTCGCCTGGACCGCAGGTGAACACGCGCGAAGGCTTCCTGCAATATTTCCGTGAGCAGTCGGGTTCGATCTATCACCTGTGCGGATCATGCGCGATGGGCGATGATCCGAACACGTCGGTGGTGGACGCGCGCCTGAAGGTGCACGGCATCGCCGGTTTGCGTGTGGTCGACGCGTCGATCTTTCCGAACATCACGTCGGGCAACATCAATGCGCCGACCATGATGGTGGCGGAGAAGGGCGCGGCGATGATCCTCGAGGACGCCGCGCGCGAAGCCGCATCTGAAGCTCACTCCGCGGAGAGGCTTGCCGCAGCGTAACAGCTGGCGGTTCGCCTTCCGTTCCGCGCAGAGAGACGCGCCGAAATATTCGGCGCGTTTTTTTATTCCGCTTCGCTCAACGGCGCCGATTCCGAAGAATCCAGCGCCCGTCCACTTAGCCAGATTTCCTGCTGCAGCCAGTCGCGGAACTGCGCGACGTGCGGCTGCTCGTCCTGCTCCGCGCGCGTGACGAACCAGTACGACTGATGCCCATCCAGATGCACGTTCAGCACCTGCACGAGCTGACCCTCGGCGAGTTCGCGCGCGATCATGTGACGATCCGCGATCGTCACGCCGAGCCCGTCGATCGCCGCGCGAATCGCGTGGTCGAGCAGATCGAATTCATAGCCGCCGCGCGTGTCGACGTTCTCGATTCCCGCGGCCTTCAGCCAGTGCTGCCAGGTGAGGTAGCGCTGATCCGCGCTTGCCAGCACGTGCAGCAGCGTGAACTGGTTCAGGTCGATCTGCGGGCGGCCGGCTTCCCGCGCCAGCAAGGCGGGCGAGCAGACGGCGATATGCCGCTCGCTCATCAGGAGACGGTTGTCGACACCTTCCCACTCGCCATTGCCGAAGCGGATCGCACAGTCGAGCACGCCGGATTCCGCGAGATTGTCGTCGAGGCGGGTCGACAGGCTCAACTCCAGATGCGGATGCGCGTCACGCAGGCGGCCGAGGCGCGGCATCAGCCAGCGGCTCGTAAAGGTGGGCGGTGCGTTGATGCGCAGGCGGTTACGGTGCGTCTTGTCCTGCAAGGCGCGGACCGTCAGCTCGATACGGTCGAACGACTGCTGCAGCGCTTGCAGCAGAACGCGGCCGGCGGCCGAAAGTTCAAGGTGGTGATGATGGCGCTGCAGGAGCGTTTCGCCCAGTTGCCCCTCGAGTTGCCGGACTTGCCGGCTAACCGCGCTTTGCGTGACGTTGAGCAGCTCCGCGGCGCGGGTGAAGCTGCCCGTGCGGCCGGCGACTTCGAAGGCTTTGAGCGCGTTCAGCGCGGGCATTTTGCGTTTCAAGATGGTCTACCGGGACGTGAGGCGCGGTGGCGCGAGGTCCCGGTATTCTATCGACTTGGCCTGCCGCGTAGCGGTGCGGTCATGCGTTGAGGGCCTTGGCCGCGCTGAGGCTGACGGAGCCGGCAACGGTGTCGCGCCGGCGAGCCTTCAATCCGCCAGCCGTTTATCCGCCAAAGCGTTCTGACAATCCGCGATCACCTGCCTGACGAGGCGAGCTTGAGGATCGAGTTCGTCGGTATCGAGAATCTCCTCGACCGCATCTCTCGCCCAGTCCGCTTCGACAAAGCGCGCGTGCCGCCGCGCGATCTCCACCGCCATAGCCGACAGCTTCGCGATACTGAGCCAGTCGGCCTCGCGCGAACGCCGGTCGAGCCATTTATGCGCGGACTGTACGTGAAACGCCGCGTCGGGCCAGTCTTCGTTCAGGTAATAAGCGCCGAGACTGCCGCAGGTGAGCCAGCACAACAGCTCAACACGGTCACGTGGACTCAGAGAATGGCGTACATCACTCATGGCGACGCTCGCAGCTGAAATAGGCATTCCGGTGAGGACGCCAAATCGCCGTCCTCCGCTTTAATTAAACAATATCACGCAGAATTCAAGCCCGGCAATGCCTGAACTACCCTGGCGCGTCGGCCCCCGCAGCCGGCCCCTCGCGCCCGCGAGCAAGTTCGCTCCGCTAGCGGGTGGCGACGATGAAAAGCCGCGGGAACGGCAGCAGCACCGTGCCGTCGGCGAGCGCCGGATAGGCCAGCGCGATCGCGTCCCGGTAACGCTGCAGAAAGGCGGCCTGCTCGCCGCCGGCTTCGTCCAGTTCGGCCAGAAACGGCCTCAGCGCGCTGCCTTTGAACCATTCGACCACCGCATCCGCGCCGCCCGCGAGCGGGTGATGGTAGACGGTGCGCCACACGTCGACCCGCGCGCAGAGCGGCTTGAGCAACGCGTAGTACCAGCCGGCGTCGTGGCGCATCGTGCGCTCCACGCCCTTGAGCCGCTGCGCCCACGGCCCGTCCGCCGCGATTTCGCGCAGCAGGCGGTGAGCGGGTTCGTCCAGGTTGTCGGGCATCTGCACGGCGAGGCTGCCGCCTGGCGCCAGTTTGGCCACGAGCGAAGGAAACAGCCGTTCGTGGTCTGGCACCCATTGCAGCACCGCATTGGCCAGAATGACGTCGTACGATCCCGGCGCGTCCCATGTCGTCAGGTCGGACACGTCGAACTGGAATTGCGGCAGACGCCGGCGGGCCGCGTCGATCATGTCGGGTGAGCTGTCCAGACCGCTCACCACGGCGCCCGGCAGGTGCGCCGCGAGCGTCTCGGTCGAATTGCCTGGGCCGCAGCCGAGGTCCACCGCTACCCGTGAGTCCGTAACCGGCAGGGCGGCCAGCAGGTCCCTGACCGGACGGGTGCGCTCGTTCTCAAACAACACATACTGCTTGGCGTGCCAATCTTTGTTCGACGTCATCTCGTACTCCCTGGTTTGTGATGACCGGACCGGCCGCCGACAGCCTGGCCTGCGCGGTCTGCGTGATCTGCGTGGCGTTGCGAACCGATCCAATCCATGCAGTCTCGGCGGCGCCTCGGGCGGAGTAAAATGAATTTATTCTTCCGATTCCTTCATTTTTCTAATGAAAATCGACACGCTCGGCGTTCAGGCGTTTGTCGCGATTGCGGATCGCGGCAGCTTCCAGGGTGCGGCCGATTCGCTGCACGTCACGCAAACCGCCATCACGCAGCGCTTGCGCAAGCTCGAAACGTTTCTTGGCGTCACGCTGATCGAGCGGACCACGCGCTCCATGGCGCTGACCGAAATAGGCCGCAGTTTCCTGCCGCAGGCGCGCCGGCTGCTCGGCGAACTCGCCGATGCGCTGGTGGAAATTCGCGAGACCGGCGAGGCGCGCCGTGGCGACGTGTCGATCGCCTGTGTGCCGACCGTGGGCGTGCAGTATTTGCCGCGCATTTTGCAGGCGTATTCCGCGCGCTACCCGCATAACCGCGTCAAGATTCTCGATCACGCGTCGTCCGCGGTGGAGGAGGCCGTTTTGCGCCGGGAGGTGGAATTCGGCATCAACATCGCGTGCGACCGTCACCCGGATCTGGCCAGCGTGCCGCTCACGGAAGACCGTTACGTGCTGATCTGCCATGAAGATCATCCGCTGGCAAAACGGCGGCGCATTGCCTGGCGGCAACTGCAACCCTATCCGCTGATCTTTGCCGGCGAGGTGAGCGGCAACCGCGCGTTGCTCGACGTCGCGCTGGAACGCAGCGACCTGGCCTTGCGCTCCTTCTACGAGGTTCAGCGCAGCTCCACGGCCGTGGGCCTTGTCGCGCAAGGCGTGGGGGCGGCCGTGGTGCCGGCGCTCGCGTTGCAGAAAGGCGCCTATCCGGCCGTGCGCACTGTCGAGCTCACCCAGCCGGTCGTGTCGCGCACGCTGGTGCTCGTCACGCGCAAGTCCGCGCAGTTGTCGCCGGCGGCGCAGGCGCTGTACGACATGATTCTCGAACAGGCGACTCTTAAGGCGTGAGGGCGTGAGGGCCTGAAGGCCGGAGCGCGGCACAAGCTACGCGCTACAGACACTGCGCGCGCAAACTCGTCGCCGCGTGGCTCAGATCGCGCTCGATCGCCCGCCGCACGCCCACTGCATCTCGCGTCTTCGCGGCGCTCAGCAGATCGTCGTGCGCGTCGTTGAGCGTGGCGGCGAAGTGCGCCTCGCCGAACAGCAGATTCGAAATCGGGCCCACCTGCAGCCACACGGTTTCAATCAGTTCCAGCAGCAGCGGCG
>DASVNP010000306.1:0-2699 GCA_036383775.1 Paraburkholderia sp.
AGCCTGCGGTTCTTGCCGTCAGGCGCACATTGCCAGACGCATCGATTCACTCGATCCAGCCGAAAGGGTGGGAAATCGATCACGTAGGTTCTCCGACGAAGCCGCAACCCGGCTTGGTTGCCGCGATTTTATACTGCGCCTGTCGGTCATGCTGAGTGGAGCATTCCATTACACAATCAGGACCGGAAAATCACCCTTCCGGATTTCGAACACCTTACCCTGACGGGAAGCGTGTGCGTTTCGTCCCGGCGGGCGAGCGCGTTTGTTCTTCACAGGTGTTCTTCAGAGGGTTGGAAAAGGCATGAGGAGCAAGGTTGGCATGAAGGCTCATTCGAGCAGGCTGGCGTCTGTTAGTTTTGAAGGCTTTCGTCTGGATACGGTGAACGAATGTCTTTGGCGGCTGGATTCCTCCGGCGCGACAACCGGGCGGATCGACCTGACGCGCAAGACCTTCGGCGTGTTGCGGTTTCTGATTGAGAATCGCGGTGCGCTGATTACCCATGACGCGTTGCTCGAAGCCGTGTGGCCCGATGTGCATGTGCAGCCCGAAGTCGTGAAGAGCCACATACAGATGATCCGGGCGCGGCTTGGCGATAGCGCGCAGCACCCTCGGTACATTGAAACACTGCGCGGACGCGGCTATCGTTTCGTCGCGCCCGTGGAGATTCCTGTCACGGAACTTGTGCCGGCTGTAAGCGAAGAGCGCTTCGGTGGCTTTGCCGGGCGCAAGAGCGAGCTGCAGCAACTGTGCGCCGCCATGGAGCAGGCCCGATGCGGAAACACTCAGATCGTGGTGCTTACCGGTGAGCCGGGTATCGGCAAGACAGCGTTACTCAGGCAGTTCGTTGCCGTGCAACGGTTCGAACGTGACGACGTGTGGGTTGCCGAAGGGCATTGTGTCGAGGGCTATGGCGGCACGGAGCCGTTTTATCCGGTTCTGCAGGCGCTCGGCCAGCTTTGCCAGGGAACCCGCGGCAGCGAAGTCGTGAAAGCGCTGGTGACGCTCGCGCCGACGTGGGCATGGCAGCTCCCGGGCCACGTGGCGAGTCAGGTGCGCGAGTCCCTGCACCGGCAGCTTCCTGGCGCGTCGCGCGAACGCATGCTGCGGGAGATCCGGGGCTTGCTGAGTGTTTTGACGCAAATGCAACCGCTGCTTCTGATATTCGAAGATCTTCATTGGGCCGACTATTCGACCGTCGATTTTCTGGCGATGCTGGCGCGCCAGCCAGGCGCGTTGCGTCTGATGGTTGTCGTCACTTACCGGCCGGACGAGGCGGCGCTGACCGAACACCCGATCGAGCAACTGCATCACGAGCTTGCGCTGAGGGAACAATGCCGTGAGCTGGCGCTGGGGCCATTGCCTCGCGATGCGGTGGTTGCGTGGCTGACCGACCGCGATCACACCGACCCTGCCGAGGAAGAACTGTCTTATCTCATCGCGCAACGTTGCGGCGGCAATCCGCTGTTTATGCGGGCGACGCTTGCCGATCTCGTGGAGCGCGACATGGTCCGCAAGACGGCGACGGGCTGGCGGCCGCTGGCGCCGCTCGCGACGATCGGCGCGGCAGCACCAGATACGATCACCCGGACGCTCGAGGGCAGAATCCGGCGCCTCGGTGCCGACGAACGGAATCTGCTTGAAGCCGCCAGCGTAGCGGGGCTCTACTTCACATCGGCGACCGTGGCCGAGGCCGCGGGCCTGTCGGCGGAGCAGTTCGACGATCTTTGCGAGGCGCTGGTCCGCACGCAGCGCTTTATTCAACGTAGTGGCGTGAAGCGCTTCCCCGACGGGGGAGCCGCGGCGATGTTCTGTTTCGACCATGCTCTCATTCGTCACGCATTCTATGGACGCCAAGGGCTGACTCGCCGCTCGCGTTTGCACCGGCAAATCGCGGAACGGATCGAGGCGACCTACGCTCGCGATCAGCGCGCGGAAGTGGCCTACGAACTCGGTCATCATTTCGCCGACGCGCGAGACTGGCTCAAGGCGATCGACTATCTGCGCATTGCGCTGCAAACCGCGAAGGTTCGCTTTGCGTATCGCGAGGCGCAGTCGATTCTCGACTTCGCCGCTTCGCTCACCACGAAGTTGCCGGCTGATTTGCGTCCGCTGAAAAGCTTTGAGTTTGCCGAGGCGCGCGCGTCGCTTTACGCAGCGGCGCATGATCCGCGCGCCGAGGCCGCCTGGATCGAACTGGAGGAGCAGGCGCGCGCCATTGGCCGGCTCGATGCGCAATTGCGCGCCATGCTCGGCCTCGCCTACGTCTTTAGCTGGAGCGACAGGCAGCGTTGCATCGAGATGCTGAACGATGCGCTGACGCTCAGCGCATCGCATCCCGACCTGCGCGTCAGTGCGCTGGTGCGCGTGAGTGCCTGCGTACGCCGGATCTGGACCGACGGCTGGTCGCATGCCGATCTGATCGAGTGCGAGACGGCGATGCGTGCGCTGCGCGACACGGGGGATCCCTTGCTGATCGCCCGCGCGAATATGGAGCACAGCATGCTGTGCATCATTTCCACCCGCTATCGCGAAGCCCTCGGCACGATGCGGGCGAATTACCAGATCCTCTTTGAGCACGCGGTGGAGCATCCGGGCTTCGACCTCGCGCGGGCGACGTGGATGGTCCGGCTGGGTACGGCGTGGGCACAGCTTTTCCTTGGCGAGCTAGGGCGGTCGATGTAATCGTTCGACCATGGTA
>DASVNP010000307.1:0-26640 GCA_036383775.1 Paraburkholderia sp.
CGCGCAGAAGCTGCCTTGCTTCATCGAAAATGGTCAGATCGCGCGCGGCCAGACGCTTGCTGTCGGACAGAACGCGACGCCATCCGCGCGCGCCCGCTTCACCGCGATAAAGACCGAGTGCGTGGCGCGTGATCGCGCCGAGATAGGTGCCGCGCGCCATTTCAGCGGCGCAATAGTCGATCAGCTTCGCTTCAACCTGGTCGCGTGTGAGCGGCGTTTGCGTCGAGCCATAGAAACGCGCGTCGACATCGGCCAGCACATAGGAGTTGTGATAAGCCTCGCGCCCGAGCATCACGCCGTCGACGTGCCGCAGATGCGTCTCTACTTCATCAAGCGTCTTGATGCCACCGTTGATGATGATCTCCAGCTGCGGAAAGTCGCGCTTCAGCTGGTACGCGTAGTCGTACTTGAGCGGCGGAATCTCGCGGTTCTCCTTCGGACTCAAGCCTTTGAGAATCGCATTGCGCGCGTGCACGATGAACACGTTGCACCCGGCATCCGCAATCGTGCCGACGAAATCGCGCACGAAACCGTATTCCTCGACCGCATCGACGCCAATCCGGTGCTTGACCGTGACCGGCACCGACACGACATCGCGCATGGCCTTCACGCAGTCGGCGACCAGTTGCGGCTCATTCATCAGGCACGCGCCGAACGCGCCGCGCTGCACGCGCTCAGACGGGCAGCCGCAGTTCAGATTGATTTCGTCGTAACCCCACTGCTCGCCCAGCTTGGCCGAACGGGCGAGATCATCGGGCTCGCTGCCGCCGAGTTGCAGCGCGACCGGCGCTTCGTCGGGCGTAAACGCCAGATGGCGCGGCACGTCGCCATGCAGCAACGCGCCGGTCGTCACCATTTCCGTGTAAAGCCACGTATGGCGAGAAATCATCCGATGCAGCGAACGGCAATGACGATCGGTCCAGTCCATCATCGGCGCAACCGATACGCGGCGCGGACTGGGAGTGTGAGGTGAAGACATGGTGCGGCCAGGCGGCATGAATCAAAACGCCGATTTTACCGCAACGTGAAGCGCGGCTCCTCTGACCGTGGGCGCGATCCCGAGTCTGCCCCGCGACTCGTCGCGGTTTCCAGACGTTTCCAGACCAATAGCACCGCACTGCATTTCCATCGGCCGCTCAATCGGCATGTCGCCCGCCCTTACCGCAAACCCGCGCTCCGACTGGGGTTTCATGGCATAAAAAACCCTTGTCCGACGGGGTCGGACCACCGCTGACGCTTGCCCCGCCTGCCTCCGCTCGATTATTCCAAGATCAGGAACAGTAATTTCAGATTATCGGTACAAATTTTCAATAGTAGGGGTATACACTGCATTCCGTCGACGTTGCAGACACACCTCACCGGCCCCTGCGACGCTTTCCTGAATTGCAGTCGAAACGTTATCGGAGTCACACCATGAAGACCAAGCTCATCGCCGCCCTGCTGGTTGCAGTTTCTGCCTCGATCGCCGCGCCCGCCTTCGCGAGCGGCTACGGCCCGGCACCGTTCTACCGTCCGGATACCGGCGCACCGGCTTCGCAACAAGGCCAGAGCGCGCAAACCGTCGCGGCTGAGCGCGCTAACGCTGACTCGAACAACTATGGCGGCGTGAAGAACGTGGCGTCGCAATCGGGCAAGCGTGAGGCCGTTTCGGGCCCGCAATCGGTTTTCTTCGGCCAGTAATCACCCGCCGTTGAGCCTGCTGTCCGTCAGGGGCAGCGGGTAATCCGGGCGCCGCGCATGCAGTCTCGATGCCGGCGCCCGGTTGCGTTTACGCGGCGCAGGAGCCGTGTGTTGGCGTCCGGATTATTGCCCCGCTCAATTGCCTGGATTAGCCGTCTTGGTTAATCGCTTGATTATTCCTCCTTCGTCGATTCGCTAAACCGGATCCGGTTGCCGAACGGATCGACCGTTTCCAGCACCCGCCCCCACGGCATCGTTTCAATGCCCGGCTTTCCATATTTGTAGTCTTTGCGCCGAAGTTCGTCATGAAACGCGTCGATGCCCTGCATCGGCACGAAAATCGTCGAACCGGGCGTGGCGTCGCCATGATGTTCGCTCAGGTGCAGAATCAGGTCGGATCGACGGACCTGCGCATAGAGCGGAAAGTTGTCCTCGAACCGGTGTTCCCATTCGACGGTGAAGCCGAGAAAGTCCACATAGAATTCGCGGGCTTTTTCCTCGGAGAAAATGCGGATGATCGGGATGGCGCGCTCAAGATGCACAGCGGTCTCCAGCAGGTCATGTTGGGACCATTAGCTTAAGCGAACGCGCTGGCAGCTTCCACGCCAATGCGATTAACCCGGAGGCTCGCCCGCGTCGATCACTTCGCGCGCCGCCCGGAAGCCCGCTTCAGCCGCGGCATGCTCGGTGGACCACAGGCTGTCGATATGCACGAGCCGCCAGTCGACCACCACCGCGTCGCCGCGCAGCACGCGGAAATGCGCCTTGACGCCCGTGAGCACCTGTTCGACCGCGACCTCGATGTCGTAGTCCTGATAGCGCTCCCGGTAGTCCCCCATGTCGAGGCCTGTCGGCTCCATGTCCGCCTCCGTAGTGCCGCCGGTCATGTTGACGGCCAAACGTATCCGGCGAGCGTGCTTGATAGCTCGCGAATAATTCGCTGCCGCCGGGCGAAATGCGAGCCAGGCGCGCGCTGAAGGGCTCGCGCAATGGTGCAGCCCGGCCGCCCCTGCCCTGACGATCAATCGCAATCGCCCGACAGATACTGCCGCCCGTTGCAGGTGATCTCGACGTCGCCGCCGCTTGCTTCAGCTATCAACCCGCCCGCCAGCAATTCGGCGGTCACGGACTGCGCCAGTTGCGGCGTCTGCTGTCCGACACCGACGTCGTTCAGACGTCGCAGGGCTTCAACCGCCTCGGGACTCAATGACTTCGACATGGCCGTCTCCGTCTGGATGCCTGATTTATCCTAGCAAGTTTCGCGGCCGTGTGCAGGCATGTGTCGAGTCAGGAGCCGCGCGTCACAGGCGCGCGATCGACACCTCCGTCGATTTCACCAGCGCGACCACCTCCGAGCCGACCTTCAGGTCGAGTTCGTCGACGGAGCGCGTGGTGATCACCGAGGTCACGACGCCGAACGGCGTTTCCACGTCGACTTCGGAGACTACCGAGCCGCGAATGATTTCCTTGATCTTGCCTTTGAACTGATTGCGTACGTTGATTGCGGAAATGCTCATACAGAGTGACTCCAGAGAGACGGTTGAAAACAGTTGGTCAAGCGAGGTCAGACGGCCCAACGGACGTCGGTCGGCCGCGCGAGGCGGCCCTCATTGCGTGCGTCGTACGGGCGATGAGACAGCGCGCCATCGTTCGGCGCGGTCTTCAGCACGCGTTGCAACACATGGTCTTCGAGCGCCGCAAAACCCGCCGACGCACGCGCGCGCGGACGCGCCAGCGGCACCGGCTGATCGAGCGCGATGCGCCCTTCCTCGATCAGCAGAATCCGGTCGCCGAGCGCCACGGCTTCGTGCACGTCGTGCGTGACCAGCAGCGCGGTGAATTGATGTTCGCGCCACAGGCGTTCGATGAGCGCGTGCATTTCGATCCGCGTCAACGCGTCGAGCGCGCCGAGCGGCTCGTCGAGCAGCAGCAATTGCGGGCGATGCACCAGCGCCCGCGCCAATGCCACTCGCTGACGCTGGCCGCCGGAAAGCTGTGCGGGCCAATCGTTGGCGCGTTCGAGCAGGCCGACTTCGGCGAGCACCGCGCGGGCGTCCTCACGGGCGCCGCGGCCGAGTCCGAGCATCACGTTCTGCAGCACGCTCTTCCACGGCAGCAGACGCGCGTCCTGAAACATGATGCGGGTGTCGAGAGGCTCGCCGTTTTCGGCGCGCTTTTCGAGCACGCCGGAAGTGGTCTTTTCCAAGCCGGCGACGAGCCGCAGCAAGGTCGATTTCCCGCAGCCGCTGCGCCCGACGATCGCCACGAAGCTGCCCCGCTCGATCGACAGATCGAACCCGGACAACACCTTGCGTTCGCCGTACTGCTTGCTCACGCCGCGCAATTGCACTGAATATTCCGCGGCGCGGCGCGCGTCGGTGCGCGCGAGGGCCACGTCATGATCGCCCCGGCGAGGCTGCGTCAGTTCGGCTTCGAGATCACTGCCTGCGATACCGCCAAACGACGTCGACAATACCGTTGCGCTCATGCTTTCGCTCCACGTTGATAAGCCGGGTGCCAGCGCAGCGAGACACGTTCGAGCGTCTTCGCCAGCACATCGGCGAGCTTGCCAAGCGCCGCGTACAGCAGAATGCCGACCACCACGACATCGGTTTGCAGGAATTCGCGGGCATTCATCGTCATATAGCCGATGCCCGATTGCGCCGAAATGGTCTCGGCGACGATCAGCGTGACCCACATCAGCCCGAACGCGAAGCGCACGCCGACCAGAATCGACGGCAACGCCCCCGGCAAAATCACATGCCAGTACAGCGCGAAACCCTTCACGCCGTAGTTGCGCGCCATCTCGATCAGGTTGGCGTCGACCGAGCGGATACCGTGGAACGTGTTCACGTAGATCGGGAAAAACACGCCCAGCGCGACGAGAAACACTTTCGCCTGTTCCTCAATGCCGAACCACAGGATCACCAGCGGGATCATCGCCAGCGCCGGAATGTTGCGGATCATCTGCACCGTCGAATCGAGCGCGATCTCGACGGGCTTGAACAACCCCGTCGCGAGTCCGAGCCCGAGGCCGATGCCGCCACCGATCGCAAAACCCGACACCGCCCGCCACGTGCTCACCTTTACGTCCGCCCACATTTCGCCGGACTGGATCAGCGACCACGCGGCCTTCACGACCGCGAGCGGCTCGGGCAGCACGCGCGTCGACAGCACGCCGCTACGCGCGGCGAATTCCCACGCCAGCAGGATCGCGAGCGGCGCGAGCCAGGGCGCGAGTTGCACGCCGATGCGTCGCAGGGCCGCTGACAATGCGCCTGCATCGGCACCCTTATCGGCACCCTTGTGCCGCTGCGCACTCACAGTGGATTGAGCCATGCTTACTTTCCTCATTGCCTGGTCGATAGGCGTGCTTGCGGCTGACAGCACGCACGTTCAGCTCGCGCTGGCCGCCTTCGGCAAATAGCTGTTGCCGACGATCTCGCCGAACGGACCTGACAGCGGACCATTCGAAGTTTTGTTCTGACGGTCCGGCAGCAGCGGAAACACGAGTTCCGCGAAGCGATACGACTCTTCCAGATGCGGATAGCCCGACAGAATGAAGGTGTCGATGCCGAGCGCGGCGTACTCCTTCATGAGTGCGGCCACCTGCTCGGGATTGCCGACCAGCGCCGTGCCCGCGCCGCCGCGCACGAGACCCACGCCCGCCCACAGATTCGGATAGACCTCGAGCTCGGCACGGCTGCCACGCTTGCCGCCGTGCAGCGCGGCCATGCGGCGCTGCCCTTCGGAGTCCATCTTCGAGAACGAGGCCTGCGCGCGTGCGATCGTTTCGTCGTCGAGCTTGCTGATCAGCTTGTCGGCGGCGGCCCACGCTTCTTCCTCCGTTTCGCGCACGATCACGTGCAGACGAATGCCGAACTTGATCTCTCGGCCATGCGCGGCGGCACGCGCGCGAATGTCGGCTATCTTCCTTGCCACCGCGGCGGGCGGCTCGCCCCACGTCAGATAGGTGTCGATATGCTCACCCGCCATCTCGTGCGCGGCCGGCGACGAACCGCCGAACCACAGCGGCGGATGCGGGTTCTGCACGGGCGGATATAACGCCTTGCCGCCCTTCGAACTCAGATGCCGGCCGTTGAATTCGATCGCGTCGTTGGTATGCGACGCGGTGAGCAGCTTGCGCCAGATGTGCAGGAAATCGTCGGTGATTTCATAACGGGTGTCGTGATCGACGAATACGCCGTCGCCTTCCAGCTCCGCCGCGTCGCCCCCCGTCACGACGTTGATCAGCAGACGCCCGTTCGACAGACGGTCGAACGTCGCCGCCATGCGCGCGGCCAGACCCGGCGACGAGATGCCCGGGCGAATCGCCACCAGAAACTTCAGGCGCCGGGTCGCGGCGATCAGGCTCGACGCGACGACCCATGCGTCCTCGCACGAGCGGCCCGTCGGCAGCAGCACGCCCTCGTAGCCGAGCGTATCGGCGGCCACGGCGATCTGCTGAAAGTAGTCGTAATCGGCTGCGCGTGCGCCTTGGGACGTACCGAGATAGCGGCTGTCGCCGTGAGTCGGAATGAACCAGAACACATTCATTTGCTGCTCCTGCATATTCGAAACGGGATTGAATGACGGCCGTGCGAAACGCGCCCGTGCACACGCCGGCCGCGCGCATCCATCCGGCACGCAGCCGGACAATGCAGCGCGAAGGGAACGGAAAAACAGTGCGGATAGCGGTGACGGCGGCGAACACCGTCTGCATGGAGAAGCAGTCTATGGATCGGGCAGCGGCTTTTGAACGATTTTTTTTAGCTTAGGTTTTCCACTTTCGTGATTAGCCTGACGTTAGAGCATACGGATGTTGCGCTTTGTGCACGCTGGAAAGCGCGTACCCCTATATATAATGGCGCACGTTTCCAATCATCCGGTACAGGCCACGCGAAGCACGCCGCCTGTACCCTGGCGGTTCACTGCATGCAAAAACTCATCCTGCCGTTCGTCGCCGGTTTTCTGGCTTCCCTGTTTTTTCATGAATCGACGCTTGCGCTGCTGCATGCAGCGGGCTTGATCGATCTCACGGGTTTTTCGACCGCACCGTTTTTACCGCTCGGTTTGCCCGAGTTCATCGCGAACGCAATCTGGAGTGCATTCTGGGCTGTGCTGATGGCGTGGTTGTTGCGAGTCGCACCGCATCGGCGGGCGCCGTGGGTGCCGGCCTTCGTATTTGGCGGCATTGCCTTGACGGCGGCGAGCGTGTTCGTGGTCGATCCGCTGCGCGGCATCTGGCCGAGCGGCAACATGCTGCCGCGCCTCGCCCAGGGCTTCGCGGCGAACGCCATGTGGGGCTGGGGCGCGCTGGTGTTCATGCGCGCCTTTATGGCGAGTGAAGATGAGGAATGAGCGAGGAATGAGAGCGGCCTTGCGCTTTTAACCGCGCAGTTCGCGCAATGGGTGTTCGCTGGCCGGCCACGGGCTCACGAACATCTTCTCGACCTCGGCGGCGCTCACGTCTTCAATGCGCGCGAAGCGCCAGCGCGGCGCGTTGTCCTTGTCGATGATCCGCGCCCGAATGCCTTCAATCGTGTCGCCCAGCAGAAAACTCGAGCGCGTCAGATCGAGGTCGCTGCGCAGCACGTCCGCCATCGCTCCTTCGGCACGTGTCACCACTTCCAACGACACCGCCATCGACAACGGCGAGCGTTCGCGCAACACCGCAATGATCTGCTCCGCCCAATCGGCGGCCTCGCTTTCGTTTTCGCTTTCGCTTTGGAGCGAGGCAAGAATCCGCGCGACATCGGGCAAAGCGAAATGGCGGTCGATCAAAGCCCGCGCGTTCGCAAGCGGCGAGGCCTCCGGCTGCGGCACGACCCGATGCGCGAGTGCCTCGCGCTCGATGCACGCCACGATATCCGAGCCACGCTCGAACAGCTCGCTGCGCAGCGTATCGACCAGCGCGGGCAACGCCGCGTCGTCGATATACACGTCGGCGAGACCCGCGTAGAGCGCATCCGCCGCGCCGATCGTCTCGCCGGTCACCGCCAGATAGCGGCCGAGTGCGCCTGGCGTGCGGGCCAGAAACCAGCTTGCACCGACATCGGGAAAGAGTCCGATGCGCGTTTCCGGCATCGCCATTCTGGTCGAGCCGGTGACAACACGCAGGCCGCCGGTGCGATGCGCGCCCTGCGAAATACCCATGCCGCCGCCCATCACGACGCCGTTCATCAACGCGATATAGGGCTTCGGATAAGTGAAGATCGCGTGATTGAGGCGGTATTCCTCGGTGAAGAAGGTGTCGCGCGCATCGAGTTCGCCGCGCTGCGCCGAGTCGTACAGAAAGCGGATATCGCCGCCCGCGCAGAACGCGCGAGGGTGCTGGCTGCGCACCACCACAGCGAGCACATCGGGATTTTCGCGCCACTGGTCGAGCGCGGTGTGCATCGCGCGGATCATGCCGGTCGACAGCGCGTTGAGCGCCTTGGGCCGCTCCAGTTCGATAAAGCCGATGCGGTTGGCTACGTAAGTCGCGACTTCGTCGCTGAAGGCGGGCGAGGCGGAAATGGACATGAGGAGCTAGGCGCAACCGCGCCGGGTAAGTTGGAGTTGAACGTTATCACGCGCTCGCGGCTTTGCGCGCCGCAGCCGGCTCGGTCACGGCGTCAGCGACCGTTTCAGCGACTGGTTCAGCGTGACGCTTTGCAGCCGCTTTCGTGGCTTTCCGGTTCGACGGCTGGGCCACCGGTTCGGCGCCGGACCCGGCCGGCGATTCGGCGCGTGCACCGGCCGATCTGTTCTTGCGTGCCACGGCTGCGGCGTCTTGCGGCTGCGCAGCGGGTGACGTGCCGAGCCACGCGTCGAGCGCAACGCCGACCACCGTCTCGAGCGGCGCGGCCGGAAACACCGGACAGGTGAGATGGAGCGCGACGATGCCGTGCAGGTTCGCCCAGAACGCCTCGGCCCACACCGCCGCATCCGTCGACGCAGGCAGGCGCCCCGCTGCCTTGAGCGCTTCGAGCGCGGAAAGAATCATGTCCAGCGCAGCCGCGCTGGATTCGTCGCCATTCCCGGCTGGCGCGCCGTTCTCGTTATCCGCCGCCGGATCGCCCTGCGCGCCTGGCCCATGCGCCGGCGCGGCGCCGCCTAACGCCGCGCCGGTATAGCTCGCGTCCTCCATGATGATCAGCCGGTAGGTTTCCGGATGCGCGACGCCAAAGGCGACATAAGCGCGCCCAAGTGCCTTGAGCCGCTCGGCCGGATCGGCAATGGCCGCGAGCGGCACGAACGACTCCAGCAATTGCGCATAGCCCTCCGCGCACAGCGCCCGCGCGATCTCGTCGCGGCTTGCGAAGTGAAGGTACAGCGTGGCCGGTGAATATTCGATGGCGTCGGCGATCTTGCGCATTGACAACGCGGCGAAGCCTTCGCGCATGACGATGCGCCGCGCGGCATCGAGGATGCGTTCGCGCAATGCCTGCTTCTGGCGGTTCTTTCGTTCAGCGATTCCCATGACGGTCATTTTCAGGTTGACAAACTGAAAAGTCAAATTAAACTGAACACCGTTCACTGAACGGCGTTCAGTAAATTTTCATCAATCAATTTATCTGTCCGGATCCGCTCGGGCGCCACGTCGAGGAGTCGTCATGCAAGCCACAGGGAAAGTAGGTCTATTCGGTGCCGCGGGCGCCGCGGGTCAAAGCATCGCCACGGCGCTCAGCGCGGCGGGCCGCGCTTACCGGGTGGTCGGCCGCTCGCGCGCGCCGCTCGAGGCGGCTTTCGGCCACGATCCGCATGCGGAAATCGTCACGTGGAATCCGGACGATCCCGCCTCGATCCGCGCGGCAGCGGAAGGTCTGCAAACCGTGATCTATCTGGTCGGTGTGCCTTACGACCGGTTCGCCGAGCATCCGCCGCTCATGGAGCGCACCCTCGCGGGCGTGACGGCGGCCGGCGTCGAACGCTTCATTCTGATCGGCACGGTGTACCCGTACGGCCGCGCGCGCGGCAATCCAATCGACGAAACCCAGCCGCGCGAGCCGCATACGTTCAAGGGCCGGATGCGGCTCGCACAGGAAAATCTGGTGCTGGCCGCGCACGGCCGCAACGGCCTGTCGACGCTGGTGCTGCGCCTGCCGGACTTCTACGGCCCGGGTATTGAGCGCAGCCTGCTGAATGGCGTGTTCGTGGGCGCCGCCAATGCGAAGCGCGCGCAGGTGATCGGCCCCGTGGACGTGCCGCATGAATTCATCTATCTGCCCGATGCCGGGCCGGTGGTCGAGAAGCTCACGCGCACGCCCGAAGCGTATGGGCGCTGGTGGCACCTCGCCGGCGCCGGCACGATCACGCAGCGCGAAGTGGCGCGCCAGACCTACGCCCTCGCGGGACGCGAACCCAAACTGATGGTGGCCGGCAAAACCCTGCTGCGCCTGCTCGGCCTGTTCAATCCGGTGATGCGGGAACTGGTGGAGATGAACTATCTGATGACCGAGCCAGTTGTGCTCGACGATTCAGCGTTGACGAAGCTGATCGGTCCGATCGCCAAAACGCCGTATGAGGAAGGCATCCGGCGCTCCTTCGATGCGGCGCGCGCAGCCGCATCGGCGAAGGCTGTGGCGCACGGGAGCGCCACCAAGGCAGCCTAGGCAAAATGGGACTGAACGGGAATCCGAACGCGGCTGACTCCGTTGCGGCGGCGTCCGCGAGCGCCGTTGTTTGCGGCCGTTGTTTGCGGCCGTTGCTTGCGGCCGTTTCCGCGGTGTGCGGCGGTTTGGGGCAGTTTGCCGCGTACGGTCCGCTGTCAAGCTCACGCGGGAAAAACCGCCCTCGCCCGATCAGGCCGCCACATTGCCCGGCGGAAAGTGGCCGCTGCGCAGCAGCACAGGCGTGCCGTTGCTGATCTGCAGATGCTCGCGCGCCACCGCTTCGATATGCGAACGCCCGGCATCGAACGCTCGCATGCAGCCGTCCAGATCCTCGGAGTAAGCCCCGAAGTGATCTTCGAGCGCTTCGACCGAGATCGCGCACGGCACCGGCTCGCCATCCACCAGCGCGGCAAACACAACGGTCAGATTGGAATCGCGGTAAGCGGGCGCGTCTGCGGGAAAGCGAATTTCCATAGTCGCCTCATCAGAGATATCCGGCAGAAGACGGACACCGGCGAGAACCGGCCGGCTCAGTACAACGTCGCTATGGTACTCGCGGGGCCGGACGGCGGTCCAGCCACCTGATCGGCAGAGTCGATTGCACTTGTTCGGCTCGCGCCGGTCGAACCGGATCACCGGCACGGTCCGTGCTGCCGAATCAGCGCCTTTTCGAGTTCCGCGAGCGCAATATGGGAAAATATTATCTGCAAGACCGCGAACTGCCCGAGCCTGACGCGGCAAACACCTGGTTTGCTTACGCCGAAGATCACGGCATCGACATTCCGAAAGCCATCAGCATCTGGGAAGACGCGGCCACGGAAAGCGGCACGGAAAGCCGCCGGCTGGTCAGAGCGGCGGGCATCACCATCGAAACGCCCTAGCCTGCGACAGGCGCCCCGGTCAGCGTGGCACGCCTGACTATCAATTTGAAAGGAAACATCACGATGCATTTCATGACGCCATTGCGCCGCGCCGGCCGCTTCCGAATCTCCGACGCCACCGCTCTGGTCCGCCGGACTTCGCAATTGGCCGCGCTTCCGGCTGCCGTGCTGCTGGTTGCGGGCCTCGCTGGCTGCGCATCGTCGAATACGACCTCGCTGATCAACCTGCCGAACGGCCAGACCGGCTTCGCGGTGAATTGCAGCGGCGCCGACGCCGCGTCCAGCTGGGCCTCCTGCTACGTGCAGGCCGGCAAGGCATGCGGCGCGACCGGCTACGACATCATCTCGAAAGACAACGACGAAGGCGGCGCGGCGGGCGGCAGCATCACGAACGTCGTGTCGGCCAACGTGAAAAACCGTTCGATGATCGTGCGCTGCAAGTAAGCGGGCCCGCAGTGCCTAAGCGCGAGTCAATGCGCCTGCATTTTTGAAAACATGTTCAGAACGGCAACCCCGGCAATGATCAGCCCGAGCCCGATGACGGCCGGCACATCGGGCACCTGCCGGTACAGCACCACGGCCACCAGCGTAATCAGCACGATGCCCGCTCCGGACCACACGGCGTAGACAATGCCGACCGGGATGCTCTTGAGTGTCAGTGACAGGCAATAGAACGCAATGCCGTAGCCGAGCACGACCACCACTGAAGGCAGCAGGCGCGAGAATCCCTCCGACGCCCGCATCGCGGAGGTCGCAATCACTTCGGCCACGATGGCGATGGCGAGCAAGGCATAAGGAGGCAGCCGCATCGCCTCAGGCCTTTGCAAGCGCGAGCTTGCTGTAGTCATGGCCCAGGTGCGCGCACAGTATTTCGACCACGAATTCGTGGTCGGCGCGCTGCGGCAGGCCCGATACCGTGATTGAGCCGATCACGCCGGCGCCCGCAACCGTCAGCGGAAAAGCACCGCCATGCGACGCATATTCGGTGGCCGGCAGGCCATGCTTGTCGGCGAGCGTGCTGCCCGCATGCTGCATCTTCAGGCCGATCGCGTACGAACTGCGCCGGAAATGCGCGACCGTATTGCCCTTGCGGCGCGCCCAATCCACGTTGTCCGGCGTCGCGCCTTCGAGCAGAGAGAAGAACAGCGGCTGGCCGAACGTGCGCACGTCGATGGCCGCGGCAATGCCGCGTGCGCCGGCCGTCTCGCGCAACAGCGCGCCGACCTGCCATGCGCGGTCGGCATCGAATCGCGGAAACACCAACGCTTGTTCCTGAGCGGTAATCACCTGCAGATCGTGAGCGATATCCATGGAGTTCCGTGCAACGTAAGAGTTGAAGCGCTCGCCGTATGGCTGCATGGCGGCGCCGTGAAGAGAACCCGAATTCTAGCGCAGCGCCTTACGAAGGCCTTCCGGCACGCGACACCCTTCAAGCGCGCCGCGACCTCGCAAGCGCACCGTGATCGTGGCGGACGTGAATTGAAGTCGATTCTTAAATAGCTATTGCGCCGCCACATGCTTTGTTCTATAATCTTTTCTTCGACGGACGCGGGGTGGAGCAGTCTGGCAGCTCGTCGGGCTCATAACCCGAAGGTCGAAGGTTCAAATCCTTCCCCCGCAACCAATAGTCGAATACGGCGCAAGAATTCGTTTAGCGCCCACCAACAGACCCGCTTCGGCGGGTTTTTTGTTTTCCGCCGTACGCACGTTCGCCGTCCCGTCAATGTTCACGACGATGCGGCCCGGGGCTTCCTTAAGCGTCGTCTGTCGGCTTATCCGGCATCCCCGCAATTCGGTCAATCAACTTGCACAGCGCCGGATGACACGCCAATTCCCCTCCCGGGGTTTTCGGGCACACGCCTGTGCATGGCCCGTCTGTCGCGTCACATGACGCTCCCCCCTCTTCTCGCCGGCAACTTCCCGCGCAGCACTCGGCGATCGTCGCAGACAAGGCACGCGCACTCAGCGGATGTGCGTAATTTGCCGTAGGAAATTCAGCAAGCAGCCACAGTGGCGAACCGTCCTGCATATCCTTGCCTTCGTCGAGAAGCCGCTGCGCGATCCGCAGCACGACACGCTCGGTTTCCTGCAAAAGGGTTTCCGAAACGTTCCTGTGCGGCGAATAACGGGCATACCAGAGGAGCGCCGACTCCCTGAACTGCGCAAACGAAAGCCACCTCTGGTCCACCTGCATCGCCGTCAGTTCGTGAACGACAAGGTCGCTCAGCAAAAAAATCTTCATTGCTTACCTGATTCCTGGAGCACGGACATCTCCGCGCCTTCTTGGTCAATCTGCCACGAGTATCACTGATGCCACCTGCGCTTTCAGTAAGATGATTCTCAATAGCATGTAAAAAATTATCGAAATCCCTCGCCAAATTGAGAATCACAGAAAATTCTTAGCGTGCTGACGCGTTGCGAGCAGCCGCCGACAGAAGATTTGGCGCCGACGCTTGCCGTCATGCCTCGCGCGACGACACACATCGACCATACCCACCTCCACGGTTCAATTGCGAATGCCGCCCGCGCATTCACTTTGCACTCCGAACAGATGCGATTCCCCTCCCGGCAGGTTTCACCACCGGCGCCGGCACCAAATGTGTGCGCCATGAAATCTCGTTCGCCGCCGTCGCCCGACCTCAGTAAACCTTCGCCCCAGTGATAAACTCCTATCACCCTTTCTCGTCCCCTTCCTATGAAATTCTGTTCTGTCTGCGGACACGGCGTCAGCCTGAGCATTCCTCCGGGCGACAACCGCGAGCGTTTCGTATGCGGCAGTTGCGGCACGGTGCACTACCAGAATCCGCGCAACGTGGTCGGCACCGTCCCGGTGTGGGACGACAAGGTGCTGCTGTGCCGCCGCGCGATCGAACCGCGCTACGGCTACTGGACGCTGCCCGCGGGCTTCATGGAAATGGGCGAGACGACCGCCGAGGCGGCCGCGCGCGAAACGCTGGAGGAAGCCGGCGCGCGCGTCGAGGTGCAAAACCTGTTCTCGCTCCTGAACGTGCCGCATGTGCATCAGGTGCACCTGTTCTATATGGCGCGCCTGCTCGATCTCGACATCGCCGCCGGCGAAGAAAGTCTCGAAGTGAAGCTCTTCGAGGAACGCGACATTCCCTGGGATGAGATTGCCTTCCCCACGGTCGGCCAGACCCTGCGCTTCTTTTTCGCTGACCGCGCCGCCGGCAGCTTTGGCCTGCACACCGGCGACATCTTCCGCTCGCTGCGCGAAGGTTGAGCGGCGCCCATGGTGCCCTGGCTCGGACCTGACGATCCGTTTCCGCCCGTCGAGCGCGCACTCGGCGCGACGAGCGGCGCACCGGGCCTGCTCGCCGCAAGCGGCGACCTGCTGCCATCGCGTCTGATCGACGCCTACCGGCGCGGCATTTTCCCGTGGTACTCGGACGGCCAGCCCGTATTGTGGTGGAGCCCCGACCCGCGCATGATCCTGCGCCCCGCGGAATTCAAACTGTCACCGTCGCTGCGCAAGACGCTCAAGCGCGTGCTGCGCGAGGACGCGTGGGAGATCCGCGTCGATCACGATTTTGCCGCGGTAATGCGCGCCTGCGCCCAGGCGCCGCGACGCGGCCAGCGCGGCACCTGGATCACCGCGGACGTGGTCGAAGCGTATTCGTCGCTGCATCGCGCGGGCGATGCGCACAGCATCGAAACCTGGTTCGAAGGCAAGCGCGTGGGCGGCTTGTACGGCGTGTCGTTCGGCAGGATGTTCTTCGGCGAATCCATGTTCGCGGAGGTCACGGATGCGTCGAAAATGGCGCTCGCCGCGCTCGTCGGACACTTGCGCCGTCACGAAATAGAAATGATAGACTGCCAGCAGAACACGTCGCATCTGGCGTCGCTGGGCGGTCGCGAGATAGCGCGCAAGGCGTTCATCGCGCATGTTCGCGCGTCGGTCGATGCGCCGCCCATTTCGTGGCGCTTCGACAAGGCCGTGTTGCTCGAGGTCGTCGCGCCAGCGGCACAGTAAGAATCAGGCCGAATCCGGATCCGCCGCCTACCGAGCCGCGGGTCACGAGCCGCGGATTGTCAACCTCAAGTCAACCGCAAGGCGCCGGGTTTGCATTACCAGAGAGACGCTTCGAGAGCTGCCAACGTGACTCACCCCAACGAGCTGCCTCTTTCGCCGCTTTCCGCGCTGCAATTTTATGCAACGGCGCCCTATCCCTGCAGTTATCTGGCAGGACGCATCGCGCGCTCGCAGGTCGCCACGCCCAGCCACCTGATCAATTCAGACGTCTACACCGATCTCGTCAAAGCGGGCTTCCGGCGCTCGGGCGTGTTCACCTACCGCCCGTATTGCGACGGTTGCCGCGCCTGCGTGCCAGTGCGCGTGCCGGTCGACCAGTTCGAGCCGAACCGCACGCAACGCCGCGTCTGGAGAAAGCACGGCGAACTCATCGCCACGGTCGCTCCGCTCCATTACGACGAAGACCACTATGCGCTTTACATGCGCTATCAGTCGGCACGGCATGCGGGTGGCGGCATGGACCGCGACAGCCGCGACCAGTACGAACAGTTCCTGCTGCAAAGCCGGATCAATTCGCGGCTGGTCGAATTTCGCGAGCCGCTGCCGGACCGGCCCAACGCGCCAGGCATCCTGCGCATGATCAGCATGATCGACATCCTCGGCGACGGGCTTTCGTCCGTGTACACGTTTTTCGAGCCGGGGCTGCCGAACACGAGCTTCGGCACCTACAACATCTATTGGCAGATCGAGCAGGCGCGCAGCCTGAAGCTGCCGTACGTTTACCTCGGCTACTGGATTCGCGAGAGCCCGAAGATGGCGTACAAGGCGAACTTCCGGCCGCTCGAGGGATTGCTCGACGGCGTCTGGCGCGTGCTCGACCCCGCCGGCATCGACCTGCCGCCGGTCGACCAGGCGATCCACGGCAAGCGCGCGCCGTTCAAGCCTTAACGTCGCCGAGGTCGCCGAGGTCGCCGGAGCCGTCGTCGCGGTGGCCGGCCGCGGCCCAATCCCGCCCATCAGTCTCATTAACGTCCCAAAGCCGGTAAAATGGCGGGTTCCCATTTTTCGGCCGCCCGGCTTCGTCCCGTGTTCAGTTCCCTCTACCCGCTTCTGCGCGCCCAACTCTTTCGCATGGATGCGGAAGACGCTCACCACCTGACCTTGCGCATGCTCGGCGCCGCCGGCCGCACCGGCCTTGCCGGCGTGCTCGCGCCGCGCGTGCCGGATGCGCCGCGCACCGTGATGGGGCTGACCTTCCGCAATCCGGTCGGGCTCGCCGCGGGTCTGGACAAGGACGGCGCCTGCGTCGACGGCCTGGCCGCGCTCGGCTTCGGCTTCATCGAAGTGGGCACCGTGACCCCGCGTGCGCAACCCGGCAATCCGCGGCCGCGCATTTTCCGCCTGCCGCAGGCGAACGCCGTGATTAACCGAATGGGCTTCAACAACGCGGGCGTCGACCAGTTCGTGAAGAACGTGCAGGCCGCGCGCTATCGCGGCATTCTCGGCCTGAACATCGGCAAGAACGCCGACACGCCGATCGAACGCGCCGCCGAAGACTACCTGTACTGCCTCGAACGCGTGTATCCGTTCGCCAGCTACGTGACCGTCAATATCTCGTCGCCGAACACGAAGAATCTGCGCCAGCTGCAAGGCGCGGGCGAACTCGACGCGCTGCTCGCGGCGCTCAAGGACAAGCAGCAGCGTCTCGCAGACATGCACGGCAAGCTGGTGCCGCTCGCCCTGAAAATCGCGCCGGACCTCGACGACGAACAGATCAAGTCGATCGCCGACACGCTGCTGCGCCACCGCTTCGAAGGCGTGATCGCCACCAACACCACGCTCTCGCGCACCGCCGTCGCCGGCATGCAATATGGCGACGAAGCCGGCGGCCTGTCGGGCAAGCCGGTGTTCGACGCGTCGAACGAAGTGATCCGCAAGCTGCGCGCCGAAGTCGGCGAAACGGTGCCGATCATCGGCGTGGGCGGGATTTTTTCCGGCGAGGACGCGCGCGCGAAACTGGCGGCCGGCGCCTCGCTGGTGCAGCTCTATACCGGCTTCATCTACCGCGGCCCGGCGCTGGTGGCCGAATGCGCACAGGCGCTGCGCTAGGCGCGCGCGGCCGGCCGGCCGGCCGGCACCGGTAATATAGACATAAACAAACGGTATTTAGGTTTCGATAGTCTGCCTTGTTAAGCTTTCGTCTGTTAAAACGCCAGACGCACAAAAAGGAACACGATGAAATTTGGCTTGCTGAAGAAGTTGCTGGTCGCCGGTCTGATCGGCGCGTCGTTCACCGCCGTCACCGCGCATGCGGACGACCTGTTCGATCAGGTCAAGCAGCGCGGCACGCTGCGTATCGGTCTGGAAGGCACCTTCCCGCCGTTCAACTCGAAAGCGCCGTCGGGCGAACTGGTCGGCTACGACGTCGACGTCGCCCGCGCGGTGGCCACCAAACTCGGCGTGAAGCCGGAGTTCGTCACGACCGAATGGAGCGGCATCATCGCCGGTCTGCAGGCGGGCAAGTTCGACGTGATCGTCAACCAGGTCGGCATCACCGACGCGCGCAAGCAGGCGCTCGACTTCTCGCCGGCCTACACGTACTCGGCCGCGCAACTGATCCAGCGTAAGGACGACACGCGCCAATTCAAGTCACTCGACGACCTGAAGGGCAAGAAGCTCGGCGTCGGCCTCGGCACGAACTACATGGACATGGCGAAGTCGGTGCCGGGCATCGACGTGAAGACCTATCCGGGCGCGCCCGAGTACCTGCGCGATCTGGCCGCCGGGCGTCTGGACGCGGCGCTCAATGACCGCCTGATGCTCGCGTACCTGATGAAGAACTCGCAACTGCCGCTTCGCACCGGCGCGAATGTCGGCGCGGGCAACCCGTCGGGCATTCCGTTCAAAAAGGGCAATCCGAAGTTCGCCAAGGCGATCGACGACGCGATGACCCAGCTCGAAGCAGACGGCACGTTCACGAAGATCTCGGACAAGTGGTTCGGCATCGACGTCAGCAAGCCGGTCCAGTAATACGCGCTGATCCAAAACGAAGGGCGGCATCGTCGACAATGCCGCCCTTCTCGCTTATGCAGCAAAGCTTATGATGTGCGCTCTGCGCGCCAACCCACGCCCACCCCGCCTCCGCTCATGTCCACCACTTCCCTGCTCGTCCAATCGCTTCCTGTGCTTGCACAGGGCGCCGTCCTGACGGTCAAGTTCGCGGTTCTGTCGATGATCTTCGGCCTGATCGCCGGCGCCGTGCTCGCGTTGATGGGCGTGAGCCACAACCGCGTTCTGAACTGGATCGCGCGCCTCTACGTGAGCGTGATGCGCGGCACGCCGTTGCTGGTGCAGATCTTCGTGATCTACTACGGCTTGCCGAGTTTCGGCATCTCCCTCGACCCCACGCCGGCCGGCGTGATCGCCCTGTCGGCGAATGTCGCCGCGTATCTGTCGGAGAGCATGCGCGGCGCGATTCTCGGGATTCACAAGGGCCAATGGCTGGCCGCGTACAGTCTCGGACTCTCGCGCCGCCAGACGCTGCGCTATGTCATTGCGCCGCAGGCGCTGCGCATTGCCGTGCCGAGTCTGGCGAACAGCCTGATCAGCCTGATCAAGGACACCTCGCTGGTGTCGGTCATTACGGTGACCGAACTGTTGCGCAGCGCGCAGGAAATCATTGCGTCGACGTATCAGCCGCTGCCGCTGTATCTTGCGGCGGCCGCGGTGTACTGGGTGCTGTGCCAGGTGCTCGAATGGGTGCAGCGCTGGTATGAACGGCGGCTCGCGCTGCCGTCACGTCACTAAATTCCACTAAGCGCCACTATGTGTCACTAAGCACCCCTGAACGCGAACCGCGCCTGACCTAGCGGCTCGCGACCTGCGGCGCCGCATCCAGCCGCGCGCCGAAACGCTCGAAGCGCGGCTTGTAGTAATGGTCGGGATCGAGTGAAAACGCCACGTGACGCGTGCGGCCCATCAGCTCCTTGCGCGGAAAGAAGCCGAAGTAACGCGAGTCGGCGCTGTTGTCGCGATTGTCGCCGAGCATCAGATACTCGCCTTGCGGCACGACCACCGGCCCGAACGAATTGCGCGGACTCGGCGCATACGGCGCGAGCCGCACCGTATGCGCAACACCGTCGAAGCGTTCGGTCAGATAGTCGCCGGGCGATGCCGCGTCGCCGGGCAGCGGTTTGATTCGGAGCGGCTGATAGTTCGCGCGCACACCGTTCACGTACAGCACGTTGTCGCGCATCGCGACACGGTCGCCGGGCAAACCGATCAGACGCTTGACGATCAGCTCATGCGCCGCTGAAGAGTCGATCGTGACGATATCGCCGCGCTGCGGATCGTGCAGATGCGCGATGGCAATGTGCGTGAGCGGCACGCGCAGATCGTAGGCCATCTTGTCGACGAAGATCCGGTCGCCCTCGCGGATCGTCGGCAGCATCGAGCCGCTCGGCACGACGTTCCAGTCGGCCACGGCGCTGCGGAACAGCACCATCAAAAAAAGAAACGCGACGAGGCTCTTGTTGTCGCGCCACAGGTTTCCGAGCGTGCGCATGAAAAGGCGGCTCCATGGGAAGGGGTTCGAAAGCGGTGGCCTGCGGAGCGTTTTTCCCGCTCCGCGTACTGGCGCAAATCGTACCACTGCCGCGCCTCGACGCGCCGCGAAGCTCTCTCAGCCCGTCCTCACTCCCCCGCGAATTTCAGCCCAAGCGCGGCACGCGCCGCGTCCGCCATGGCGATCATCTGCAGCGACTTGCCATGCGTCATCACCGGGCTTTCCACCTGTCCCGCCCGGATCAGTTCGCAGAAATGCGCGGTCTCGTAGTTCAGGCCACCGCCTTCGAACGGCTCGTCGAGTTCGACCACGCGTGCGTCGGCGTAGCGGATCGTCGCGCGCGACGGATTCCACCACGGCTCGTGAATCGTGATGTGGCCGCCCGGGGCCATCAGCAGCGCATCGCCCTTGCCGTGCAGATCGAGTCCGCAAAACAACTGGGCGATGCCGTGCTCGTGCTGGCTGTTCAGGCTCGCGAACGTGTCGACTCCCGTCGGCCCGAGCCGGCCGAGTGTCTGCACCTCGCGAGGCGCGCCCAGCCAGTCGACCGCGAGAAACATCTCATAGATGCCGATGTCGAGCAGCGCGCCACCCGCATGCTCGAACGAGAGCGACGGGTGATCGTGTGGCACGCCCGGGACCGAACAGCCGGCGCGCACGAGTCCCACCTGCCCGATCGGCTCAGTGGCCAGATGCGCGCGCAACTTTCTGTAGAGCGGATAAAACGGCGGCTTCATGGCTTCCATGAAAAGCCGTTGCGAGGCACGCGCGGCCTCCAGCACGCGCTCGAGTTGCGGCCGGTTGATGGTAGCCGGTTTTTCGCACAGCACGTGCAGGCCAGCTTGCAATGCGGCGATCGCGTAACCGGCGTGACTGTCCTGGACGGTGGCGATATAGAGCGCGTCGATGCCGCTCGCGAGCAGCGCGTCGAAACTCGCACACGCCTGCCCGCCAAACTCTTCTGCAAATGCCGCTGCCGGCTCGGCGCGGCGCGACCACAGCGCGCTCAGTTGCGCCTGCGGCACATGTGCGAGGCCTTGCGCAAAACGGCGGGCAATGCGCCCCGTCCCAACGATACCCCAGCGAATCGTGCCGTCGGCCGACACTCCCTGCGTTGCGATTGTCATCGTCCCTTCGAGTCCATGCAGTTCAGAACAGGCGCTATTGTCGCGCATGCCGCACGCTCACGCGTGCGCATGGACTCGCGCCGTCTCGCAAGGAAAGCAGAAGGGTCAACGCGCCGCCAGGGCGTCGGTGCTCAAACGCGTGCCGGAGGCTCTGCCGAAAAGCGGCTGCCGATTGCCTCGGCGCTGAAGTCGATCATCGCGAGCGAAGCGATTTCCGCTTCCTTCGGATCACGCCTTTCGATCGCTTCGACCACGCGCTGATGGGTGCTCACCGCCGTCTCCCACAACCCGTCCCTGTCGGTGACGATGGGGTTGACGGTCGACAGCGCGCCGCGAATGATCGCCGCCATCTGTTTGAAGAACTGATTGCCGCTCGCCACCACGATGCGGGTATGGAACAGCTCGTCCGCCTCCTGATAAGTGGCCTCGCCCGGCCGGATCGCGCGAAACGCTTCAAACGCCTCGCGAATCGCGGCGACTTCCGCTGCGCTGCCACGCGTGGCCGCCTGCGCCGAGGCGCGCGGTTCGATCAGAATGCGAAACTCGATTACGTCGCGTAGAAACAGCGGATCAGGCTTCGCGCGAAAGCGCCAGTTCACGACGTCCTCGTCGATCATGCGCCAATCGCTCATCGGCCGGATGCGCGTGCCGATCTTCGGCCGCACGTCCAGCATGTCGCGCGCGAGCAGCATCGACAGCGCCTCGCGCATGACGGTGCGGCTCACGTCGAACTCCTTGGACAGCACATCCTGCGGCGGCAGGATGGCGCCGTACTTCTCTTCGACGATGCCCGTGACGAGCCCATCCATCACTTTGCTCACGAGCGATCGATCCTTGTTTGCCTGTTCCATGACACTCTCCCCGAAGCGGTGTTGGTCCCCGCATAGCCTGTTGATCAAGCGGTCCCCGCCTGCCGTTTTTTTACGGTGACTTCGTTGTTCTTACGATACGTTGCTAGCTTCGAAACCGTTGCGCCAGTTGGGAAACGTCCTGACAGGGTTATCCCTCTGAAGAATTGTTTCGTCCATGTAACGCCGCATACTTTGACGGGCCATGAGCTTGCGTCTCAAGCGTGCCTGCACTGCGAAGTTTGCATAGTGCGAAGACGCACGTAATGAGACGAATTGTCTGACCAGGCTGCGGCAACCGGACAAGGCGGGACGCGGCGCCCACCTCATCACAGCATCTCGAAGGTATTGACGAGCGCCGCGCCGTCGCGCTCGCGGCGGCGCGTGCCGAAGAGCGGCTGGGCGCCGCGCACCTGGCGCGTGAGGCCGATGAACGGCACGCCATGTTCGAGGTACGGCCCTTCCGTCTTGCGAAAGCCGAATTGCTCGTAGAAACCGCGCAAGCCGAGCGGCGCGCTCACCCGCGCGGCATGTCCCGGCCAGCGCTCGGCGATCGCCTGCAGCACGCGCTCGAGCAGCATTTCGGCGGTGCCGTCACCGCGCCGCAGCGGGCTGGTGAGCACCTTGTCGATGGTGATTTCCGGATCTTCCGCATCGCCGGGCTGCACACGTGCGTAGGCGAGGATCGGCATCGGCCGGGTGATGTCCTCCACCGCGAACACATGCAATGAGCTTTCGTCACGGCCGTCTGCGTCGAGACAAACATGCGATTGCTCGACCACGAACACCGCGCTGCGCGCCCGCAAGAGCAGATACAACTCACGTGCCGAAAGCTGATCGAATTCCAGCGTTTTCCAGTTCATCACTTTCCTCAGCGGTCAATGAGTTCGACGAGTCCGGGCGCGAGCGCCGCACTCGACGGCCCGGCTCCGCACACCGGTCCGTTTTCATGGCTACACGGTACGTCCGCGAAACGCGTGTTTCCGTGCGGCATCGCACTGACGCTGGACTTTGCCGATCCTTAAATACCGGCATCGGGACACCGTACGGCAGGAAGGATCCCGTAATCCCCGTGAAAGCGCCGCGTCCGACAAATGGACCCCGCCAGCCTGAGCCGCGGCACACGCCACGCAAGACCATGACGTGCGTTCGCTCGACGTCGACAACATTCAAGAAACTGCTGGACCATTGAGGGCTCCCCGCCATGAAAACCGCACTGCGACGCATCCTTTCCGAATCGGCACGCCTGGATGTCCATCCGGACTCCCTCGCGGACGATGCCGATCTGTACGCCGCGGGTTTGTCCTCGCTCGCAACCGTGCACCTGATGCTGGCCATCGAAGACGAATTCAACATTGAAATTCCCGACCGCATGCTGACGCGCCGGCTCTTCTCCAGCATCAATTCGATGGCCGCCGCGGTCACCGAATTGCAACAGGCGCAGGCGGCAGCATGAACTCCCCGCTACAGGATGCGGCCGCACCGCTCGCCCAGGCGCCGGCACACGACGAGCTCGCTGTCGTGCTGAGCGCGGTCGAAACCGAACCCGGCTGGCGCGCGGCGGCGCAACGCTGCGCGACGGTGGCCGCGCAGTTCGCCGACGCCGTGGACCGCGACGCACGCTTTCCAACGGAGGCGTTCGACGCGCTCAAACGCGAACGCCTGCTGTCGGCCATGGTGCCGGCCGCGTTCGGTGGCGCGGGCCTGTCGCTCGCGGACATCGGCGCGATCTGCGAAACGCTCGCGCAGGGCTGCGCCTCCACCGCGATGGTGTATGCGATGCACCAGATCCAGGTGGCGTGCATCGAGGCCCATGGCAGCGACTCGGCGTGGCATCGGCAATTGCTCGCCCAGCTGGTCGAGCATCAATGGCTGCTGGCTTCGGCGACTTCCGAAGAAAACATTGGCGGCAATCTGCGCACGAGCGCCTGCTCGGTCGAACTCGACGGCGCGCGCTTTCGCATTGAAAAGCTCGCACCGACGATTTCCTACGGCGCGCACGCCGACGGCATTCTCGTGACCGCGCGCCGCACCGCCGAATCCCCTGCCGCCGACCAGGTGCTGATCGTCGCGTTGAACGCGGAAACACAGCTGGAAAAACGCGGCGGCTGGGACGCGATGGGCATGCGCGGCACCTGCAGCGAAGGCTTCAGGCTCGTCGCCACGGGTCAGGCCGAACAGATTCTGCCCGCGCCGTTCGCCGAGATCGCCGATCAGACCATGCTGCCGGTTTCGCACACGCTATGGGCTTCAGTGTGGACGGGCGTGGCCGCCGACGCGGTGAATCGCGCCAAGACTTTCTTCCGCGCCCAGGCACGCTCGACGCCGGGCTCGATTCCGCCGGCTGGCCTGCGCCTCGCCGAAGCGGTCGGTCTGTTGCAGATGATGCAGGCGCGCCTCGCGGTCGCACTCGAGGCGGCGCGCACCGCGCACCAGGTGCGCCACGGCGGCTCGCAAGCCGATGCGCCGCTCTCGGCGATGCTCGGCTTCGCCTCCGACATGAACACGTTGAAGACCAGCATCTCCACCACCGCGCTGCAGGTCGTGCAGGAAGTGCTGATGATCTGCGGCATGGCGGGCTACAAGAACGGCACGCCGTACAGCGTCGGGCGCCATCTGCGTGACCTGTACTCCGCGCCGCTGATGATCAACAACGATCGCATCGCGCAGAACACGGCGAGCCTGTTGCTCGCGCAGCGTCCTGCCGCCCCGGGGAGAGCGTGAGTGAATACGATGCCTGCAACCGCCGCACTTGCCGCCGCTCAGGAAACCGGCTCGCCGGGCTTTCGCGATGAACTGCTGGCCGCGGGTCTGCTGATCGACACCGGCGAAGACGGCCTGTACGGCCGCAGCCAGATCTTCGAAGACGTGGTGGATCGTTTGAACGTGGCGATCACGCATCTGGGTGCGGACCAGCAGCCGGAAGTGCTGCGCTTTCCGCCCGCCATGCGCCGCACCGACTTCGAAGACAGCGAATACCTGAAGAGCTTTCCGAATCTGGCCGGCACGATCCACTCGTTCTGCGGCAACGACATGGACCACCGGCGTCTGCTGCGCGCGCTCGACGACGCCATGATCGAGCGCAACGACGACCGCGCCGACGACTGGATGGCGCAGCAAAAGCCGACTCGCGTGGTGCTCACGCCGGCCGCCTGCTATCCGATCTATCCGGTGATGGCGCGGCGCGGCCCGCTGCCGGCCGACGGCCGCACCATCGACGTGCTGTCCTATTGCTTCCGCCACGAACCATCGCTCGACCCCGGCCGCATGCAGATGTTCCGCCAGCGCGAGTACGTGCGGCTCGGCAACGCCGCGCAGGTGATGGCGTTCCGGCAGATGTGGATCGAGCGCGGCTCGCTGCTCGTCAAGCTGCTGCAACTGCCGCTCGAAGTGGATCTGGCGAACGACCCGTTCTTTGGCCGCGGCGGCAAGATCGTCGCCGATAGCCAGCGAGCGCTCGCGCTCAAGTTCGAACTGCTGATTCCGCTGGCCGATCCGCGCGGCAAGACTGCTTGCCTGTCGTTCAACTATCACATGGAACACTTCGGCGCGATCTGGAAGATCGCGTGCGACGACGGCAGCGTGGCGCATACGGGCTGTGTCGGTTTCGGCATGGAACGCATCACGCTCGCGCTGTTCCGTCATCATGGGCTCGACGTGAACGCCTGGCCGGATGACGCGCGCGAACTGCTATGGGGCGACACCGAGGCGCGCGTCGCACGCGGCCTCGCGGCTCTGCCAACCGCACCCGATGCGGCGCAGCACGGCGCCGGGGAGCACGCATGAATCCATCGCCGAGACCCTTTCCGCAAGGCGCGCCCGCTGTTTTTCCACTGAACCGGCGCGTCGATCCGCCCGTTTCCGGCAGCGCCGCCATGCCTGCCGTGCGCTTGCGCGAGCACGCGCCGCACGCGCTGCATCAAGGCGAGCGCGTGTGGCAGGAGACCAACTGCTACGTCGATCTGTGGATCGAATTGCTGCACGGCTTCGGACTCGACCCGCGCGCGGCGTTCGGCTTTACCGTCACGCAGGATTTCGAAGGCGATCAGTTCACGTTCTTCAAGTTTCCGCTCGAAGACCTCGAGCGGCTCTACGGCACGCAGGTGCAGGAACTGGCCATCTACGATTCGCTCGAAGCCCGCGTGCTCGCCCAGACCACGCGCGGCCATACCGTGCTGGTGGAAGTGGACGGCTATTACCTGCCGAACACGCGCGCCACGTCGTACCGGCGCGAGCATCCGAAGACCACGGTGGGCATCGACTTCATCGACCCGCCCGCGCGCATCCTCGGCTATTTCCACAACACCGGCTATCACCTGCTCGACGGCGAGGACTACGACGGCGTGTTCCGCAAGCTGCCGCAGTTCGCGGACCAGCCCGATCTGCTGTTCCCCTATGTGGAATTCGCCAAGCAGGCGCGGCCCGCGCTCGAAGGCACCGCGCTCGTAGAAGCTTCGGCGGAACTCCTGTGCGCGCATTTGAGCCGGCGGCCGCTCAGCAATCCGATTTCGCACTGGCGTGCCGCGTTTCCCGAGCACCTCGAAATGCTGCTCGAGCGCGGCGAGAAGTTTTTCCACCCGTACTCGTTCAATCTGATGCGGCAGCTCGGCGCGAACTTCGAATTTCTCTCGAAGTATCTACAGTGGCTTGGCGCGCAAGGCTTCGACATGCCGTCATCGATTCCCGAAGCGGCGCAAAGCATCGCTTCGGAGTCCATGGTAATGCAGTTCCGGCTCGTGCGCGCCATCACCCGCGGACGCCGCGATCTGTGCGAGGACTGCTTCGACGTGCTCGAAAGCGCTTACGAGAAGACCTTGCCGCCGCTAGCCGCGCTGACGCTGTAACGCGCCCATCGCGAGCGCGAGCAGTTGCCGCGCGTTTTGTCCGACTGTTGAGGAACTCGCCGTGGATGCACGGCCGATCGACCATGACGCCTGATGCCGATGATGAGA
>DASVNP010000308.1:0-19328 GCA_036383775.1 Paraburkholderia sp.
GCCGAGGCTCACCAGCGGGCCGACGGCCAAGCGCTGCGAACGGTTGTTATTGCGTGCCGGCAGCGCTGGTTCGACAGCAGGGCGCTTTTCGTCCGATGCGGTCAGCCACAGCGGCAGCGCCGCCGCGAACGTGAAGGCTGCGCCCGCCATGAAGGTGATGTGCCCATCGACGGCGCACCATGCGGCGAGTGCCGGACCGGCGACCCCGGCTGTGGCGATCAGCGCTTCGTGCACGCCGACGACTCGTCCGCTCGATTGCGCGGGGACCAGGCTGTAAAGCCAGGTTTCATTGGCGATCCAGCGCAAGCCGATGCCGAACCCGGTCAGCAGGCCGGGCACGAGCCACAACGGCCAGGACAGCGCGCTCAGGGTGGCGAATGCCACGAGCGTGGCGGCGAGCCCGAGCGAGACCGTGCGTTTGGCGCCGATGCGCGCCATCAGCCAGGGCGTGATCAACAAGCCGGCCAGCATGCCGGTCCATTGCGCGGCGGAGAAAAGCCCCGCGCGCGGCGCGTCCAGTCCTTTGTCAGCCAGCCAAACCGGCAGCACCATGAAGCCGATGCCGAACTGTCCGACCTGCGCCAGCGCCGACACCGCGGTGAGCGCCGCGATGGCCCTCCAGCGCACCGGCGTGGCGGAATTCATGAGGCGCTCCGAGCGGGCATCGGCAGGCCCATTTCGCGGCATTCGACCGGGCAGCCGGCTTTCAGGCACGGGCCGTCGTCACACAGGCGGCACAACTGCATGGCGTGCGCCGGGTCGCGCGTTTCGTTCCAGAGAATCTTGATGAGCAGGCTTTCCAGCACCTCGCGCTCGTTCCCGTCGAGCCGCCCGACGATGCGTTGCAGCATCCTGTCGCGCGCCGTTTGCAGACGTTTGGTTTCGCGTTTGCCGGCCGCGGTCAAGGCAAGCGCGACGCTGCGTTTGTCGGCGCCGGATTTTTTCTCGATGAGACCCGCTTCGACCAGACCGGCCACCGCGCGGACGGCGGCCGGATGCGACAGATCGACCGCCTCGCGCAACACCTCGATCGACGAGTCGGGATATTGGCCGACCGCATTGAGCATGGCGCGGGCGGTGGGGCCGGCGAGTGCGTCCACGGTGGGCTGCGCGTTCATCTCGTCGGTGACTAGCAAGGCGAGCACGCCAAGCAGATTCTCTGTGCGCTGCGTCATGGAACACCTCAATGTGTGCAACGTGCATATATGCATGTTGCACACATTGAGGCAGGAGCGCAAGCGGTTTTTGATGGGTGTGCCGCTGTTCGCTCGAGGCGGGTTAGAGACTGTCTGGAAGGTGCTGTCGCCGGGCTGGCCGCGCCCTCACTCCGCCAGCCGGGCACGCACCGTGTATTCGCCCTCGTTGCCCGCATCTTCGAGCATATGGGCCTTGGCGGTGTGGAAGTCGGGTGGCAACGGTTCGACCGGATAGCCGCGTTTCTCCCACGCGTCGAGACCGCCCTTGAGCGCGCGGATATGGTGGATATTCTTGCGATGCAGCTGGTCGATGATCCGTTTCGCCGTGGCTTCGTTCGGACACACGCAGTAGACGACAATCGGCCGCTTCAGCAAGTCAGGGTGAATCGGCTCAGGCGAATCGAGATCCAGCCGCCGCGCGCCGGCAATCCGGTGCGACTCCTTTTCGCGGACGCTGCGTGGTCGCGCATCGAAGATCAGCGGCGGCTCGTTCGATTTCATCATCCCGTCGAGTTGGTCCGGCGAAATGCGGATATGCGCGAGCCAGCGGCGAAATTGCCAGCGACGCACCCAGCGATACAGCAACGCCGCCACGAAGATCGCCGCGAACGCGTCGAAAATCGTGCCACCGTTATGGCGCACGAGGAGCATCAGCTGCACGACCTGATCGTGCAGTGCGGCGCCGCCGATCACCCACACGCTGGCCCACAACGCCGCGCCAACGACGTCCCACAGCAGAAACACGCCGACGTTGATGGCGGTTGTGCCGAGCAGCGGCGCGGAGATCAGGCCGAGGCCCGGCAGGAACTTCGCGACGGTGAGAATCGGCGCGCCGTACCGCTCATAGGTATTGCGCGCGACGCGGACCGTGGTGTCGAGCGAGAGGGAGAAGCGCACCAGCGAGTTCAGCAACTGACGGCCGTAGGCCCGCCCGGTGAAGAACCATAGCGAGTCGGCAATCAGGGTGGCGGCGACCGCGGCGCATATGACGTTCGCGTAGGAGGTCTGTCCCATGGCGGCCATGGTTCCGCCGAGGATCAGCATCGGCGCGGCGGGAATCGGCACGCCGAGTTGTGTGACGAGCACGCTCATGAACACGGCCCACACGCCCAGCGAGGGTGGGATAGCAACCGGAAAATGCCACACAACCGCGCTCCTCAGAATGCAATGAAAGGAAATGGACGAGTCCGCGCCCGGGTGACGCGCCGCCGGCAGGCCGCACATGCCACCGTCCTGCGGAACCGCGGGCGCGCGCAATGGTACACGGCCTGCATGAAAGGCGGATTTAAGCACAGGTGGCGAAACGGCGCTTCGTACGTGCCTGGATGCAGGAGGGATGATGCGGATGACGCGGCATGGCCGCCCGGCGGCACCACGACCATGTGCGGCGACAAACCCGTGGTGTCCGCCGCTCGCCCCGTTGCTACAATCGTCGCAGTACCCAGTCAGATATAACGGAGGCATCGCATGGCAACGCTTCAGCCTATCAGCCGCTATCCCGTGCCGGAGCCTGGTGAATGGCCGGACGACATTCGCGCGCGCATCCTGGAAGTGCAGGAGAAAGCCGGTTTCGTGCCGAACGTCTTCCTGACGCTGGCGTACCGCCCGGATGAGTTTCGCGCATTCTTTGCCTATCACGACGCCTTGATGCTGAAAGAGGGCGGCCTCAGCAAAGGCGAGCGCGAGATGATCGTGGTGGCCACCAGCGCGGTCAATCAGTGCCTGTATTGCGTGGTCGCGCACGGCGCGATTCTGCGCATTTATGAAAAGGCGCCGTTGGTAGCGGACCAGGTGGCCGTCAAGCATCGCAAGGCGGATATCACTCCGCGTCAAAAAGCGATGCTCGATTTCGCCGTGAAGGTCTGCAGCGAATCCGGCGCGGTCGGCGACACCGACTTCCAGACGCTGCGCGAACACGGCTTTTCCGATGACGACATCTGGGACATCGCAGCGATCACCGCGTTCTTCGGTTTGTCGAACCGCATGGCCAATGTCATTTCCATGCGTCCGAATGACGAGTTCTATCTGATGGGGCGCGTCCCGAAAGCGGCGGCGGATACGCCACGAAAAAAATAGCCACGGAGCGCTAGCGTTGTGCTCCCTTCGGACTCCGCTTCGGAGCCCGCGGACGCACGCACCGCCATCGGCGCCCTCGTGCGCCTTCATGCGCCTTCATGCGCACTTATGCACCCGCTGGCTCAGCCCGCAGCGCGGGCGTGCTCACCGCAGTGTCGTCGATCGGAAAATGCAGCATCGCGGCGACGAGCCCGGCAAGCACCGTCGCTTCCCATAACAGGGAATACGAACCGGTCAGATCGAAAACCAGTCCGCCCAGCCATGCGCCGAGAAACGAGCCGATCTGGTGGCTCAGGAAGCAGACGCCAAACAGACTGCCGAGGTGGCGCGTGCCGAACACTTTGGCGACGAGCCCGCTCGTGAGCGGCACGGTGCCAAGCCAGGTCAGGCCCATCACGGCCGCGAAAATCACGACCGACAACGTGCTTTTCGGCAGCAGAAAGAACGCGCCGATCGTCACGCTGCGAATCAGGTAAAGCCAGCCGAGCACGTGATGCTGCCGGAAGCGGCCACCCAGCCAGCCGCACGCCCAGCTGCCCGCCATGTTGAACAGGCCGATGAGCGCGAGCGCGGTGGCGCCAAGCCCGATCGGCATATGGCAGAGCGACAGATACTCGGGCAGATGCGTGGCGATAAACGCCAGTTGAAATCCGCACGTGAAGAAGCCGAGCGTCAACAGCCGGTAGCCGCGATGCCGGCCCGCCTCGGCGAGCACCTTGCGAAGCGGCGCGGCCGGCGCTTCCTGAACAGGGGGTCCCAGCCGTGCGCGCCGGTCGAGCACCATGCCGAGCGGCGCGATCAGCAGCATCAGGAAGGCCAGCGCGAAGAGCGACGTGGCGATGCCCGCGTTGAGGCGGATACCCTGCACGAGCGGCACCATCAACACCTGTCCCGCTGAGCCGCCCGCGCTGACCAGACCCATCGCCATGCTGCGTTTTTCCGGCGAGGCGATGCGGCCCACGGCCGGAAGCACCACGCCGAAGGTCGTGCAACTCACACCAATGCCGACCAGCAATCCCATGCCGACGATCAACATGGCGCCGCCCGGCGCCACCGCCGCGAGTCCGAGGCCCGCAGCGAAGGTTGTCGCGCCGAACGCGACCACCGGCGTGGAGCCGTAACGGTCCGCGGCGGCGCCCGCGAACGGCTGGGCGAAGCCCCACACCAGGTTGTGCAGCGCGATGGCGAACGCGATCAGCGTGACGGGCAGGCCGCGGTCGAATGAAAACGGTCCGATGAATAGCCCGAAGGTCTGCCGGATACCCATCGCGGCGCTCAGAATGAGCGCGCCGGCAAGGATCACGAGCGTGCTCTGGTTGAAAGCGGGGGCGTAGCGTTTGCTGTTGGCGGTCGACATGGTTCTGATCTCCTTCGACACCATGGTCGCAGCGAGCGTCAGAAGCGGCAAAGGATAAGATTTTGATGACAGGTGAGCGTGGCTCACCTGTGTGCGGTCGATGCCTGCATGGCGGATGGCGCCATGCAGTCGCTGTGCAGTCCCTAGCCGATGGTTTCCGCGTGCGCGTCGAACTGCTCGGCCTCGCTGACGAGCCACTGCTTGAAGTCGGCGAGCTCGGGCCGGCGCTCCGCGTTTTCCGCGCTCACCAGCCAGTAAGCCGTGGTGGCGGCAACCGTGTCGGCGCAGGCTGCCACCAGCGCGCCGCTGTCCAGATCGCGATCCACCAGCGGCCTTCTGCCGAGCGCGACGCCGAGCCCCATGCCGGCGGCTTCGAAAGCGAGCTGGATCGTGTCGACACGCAAGCCGCCGGCCGTGTCGATTTCGCCGGCGCCGGTCGCCTCCAGCCACGCCTGCCAGTCCTCGCTGGCCGCGTTGACGTGAATGAGCGTCGCCTGACTCAGATCGACGGTGCCGCGTTCGCCGCGCAGACTCGCGAGGTAAGCCGGGCTGCACACGGGCACGAGGCGCTCGCCGAACAGGCGGGTCCACGCGGCGCCGGCAACCGGCGCGCGGCTCATGCGGATCGCGAAGTCGAAGCCGTCCACGGGAAAGCCGACCTGTCGGTGCGATGTGTCGACGCTCACGTTCACATTCGGCCAGCGCGCGCGAAAACCGGCAAGGCGCGGCAGCAGCCAGCGCGACGCGAAGGTCGGCGCGCAACTCAGCGCGATCGGCCGATCGGCGCGATGATTGGGCAGGCGTTGTGTGCCGATGGCGATCAGCGAAAACGCCTCGGAGACGTAGGACAGATAGTCCGCCCCCGACGCCGTGAGCGAAATGCCGCGCGGCTCGCGCACGAACAGTTCGACGCCGAGCGACTGCTCCAGCCCGACGATGCCGTGACTGATGGCGCTCGGCGTCACGTTCAGCTCCGCGGCGGCGAGCTTGAAACTTTGATGCCTGCCGGCCGCTTCAAAAAAACGAAGCGCCGGCAGCGGTGGCAGGCGAAGCGGCATGGTGCATCCTCGAGAACGGCGCGTCCGGCGGGCGCGCGCAGTTTTGTGCAAGTTTGGCGCAAGGATACCGTGCCGGGCTAATTCGGTTGCTGTCTTGGTGGCGGACCAGCACCGCAAGCGGTTTGCGGAATTATTTTGCCGCTGCCGTCGCGCCGGTGTCGATTTTCCATCGCACCGTTCGTCGTGACGGTATGGAGGCCGGCAACGCGCTCACCGCCGTGGCGCAACGCTATCGCGTCCACTACCCCTCTATGTAATAGGAGATGGCTGATGACTGACGTACACGCATCCGCGCAGACCCTGAAACCGGCCGTGCAACTGGCCGACATGCCGAGCCGGTTTCCCGGCGAAAGCGCCGAGTACCGCCGTGCGCGCAATGAGCTGCTGGCCGAGGAAATCGAGTTGCGCCGTCATATCGAGCGGGTCGCGGTGCAGCGCCGCGCGCTGCCGCCCGGCGGCATCGTGCCCGAGGATTACCGTTTCGAGGGCGAAGCCGGCCCGGTGACGCTATCGGAAATGTTCGGCGATCACGACACGCTCGTGACCTACAACTGGATGTTCGGTCCGCAACGCGAGCGGCCGTGTTCGATGTGCACCTCGCTGCTGAGCGCATACGACGGCGAAATGCCCGATATGCTGCAGCGCGTTGCCTTCGCCGTGATTGCGCGCTCGCCGATCGAAAAGCTCGTTGCGTTCAAGAAGGAGCGTGGCTGGCGGTACTTGCGGCTGTATTCGTCCGGGGGCAACACCTTCAATCGCGACTATGCCGCGGAAGTCCCGGACGGCGGCGACAATCCCGCGTTCAATGTATTCACGCGTTCAGGCGGCGTGGTGCGGCATTTCTGGGCCGAGGAGATGGGGCCGTCTACGGCGGACCCCGGGCAGGACCCACGAGGGGCGCCCGAAGTGATGCCGATCTGGACCGTGCTCGATATGACGCCGGGTGGCCGCGGCACCGACTGGTACCCGGAACTGGAATACGCTACTACGCTGCGGTAGGGCGCTTTGGGGAGCTTGGAACGGCTTCGGGTCAGTGTTGCTTTGCTGCCGTGGCCGGCATGCGGTTGCGGTACGCCGGCGTAGTCCACTTACGAATGTGCCGCGGCCGTCAATCCCGGTTCGACTGCTGTCTGCAAATAGCCGGCAACCGCGCTGGCCCGCATGGGCCGGCTGAACAGGTAGCCCTGCATCGCGCGTGCGCCGAGCGCCTTGACGACCTCGACTTGCGATGCCGTTTCGAGTCCTTCCACCACGCATTCCAGCCCGAGGTTGCGGCACAGATCGAGCACCGACTTGACGATCTTCTTCGACGCGCCGTTGGAATCCACATCGGTCATGAAGCTGCGGTCGACCTTGACCGTATCGAAGGGCAGGCGATGCACGTAGCTGAGACTCGAATAGCCGGTGCCGAAGTCGTCGAGCGACACGCGGCAGCCGGCTTTCTTGATCATGGTGAGCGAACAGCGGGCCTGTTCGAAATCGCGCGTCACGGCAGTTTCGGTGATCTCGAACGACACGCGATGCGGCGGCACGCCGCTTGCCGCCACGATATCGATCACACGGCGGGCGCGCGCCGACGTGCAGATGTCGATTGCGGACAGATTGAATGACAGATAGAGCTCGGACGGCCAGCGCGCCGCTTCATCGAGTGCCTTTCGCAGAAGCACTTCCGTGATGCGCAGAATCAGCTCGGTACGCTCGGCAATCCGAATGAATTCCTCCGGCTTGACTGCGCCGAGCCGCGCGTTATGCCAGCGCCCGAGCGCTTCCAGACCGATGGTGCGTTGTGTCAGCACGTCGCAGATCGGTTGAAACTCCAGAAACAGTTCCGCTTCGAGGTCCGCGTGGCGAAGTTCCTGGGTCACGAGACTCGAGCGCCGGATGCGCGTTTCATGTTCCGTCGAAAAGATGACCGGCGTACCGCGGCGGCTTTCCTTGCCGGCATAGAGCGCGGCGTCGGCGCGCTCGAATACCTGCGCCACGGTCGTGCCGGCCTCGGGAAACGCGGCCCAACCGATCGTGCCCGACAGCTCGGCGACATTGCCGGCGACCCGGTAGGGCTGACTGAGCGACGCGCAGATACGCTCGCCCAACTCGACAAGCGTCCCGCTCGCCGGCTTGTTCTGCACGAGCACGCCAAATTCGTCACCGCCCAGGCGCGCGAAGAAGAGGCTGGGCTCCGCCAGCGCCAGCAGCCGCAGGCCCACTTCCTGAAGGACGAGGTCGCCGCTCGCGTGTCCGTAGATATCGTTGACCTGCTTGAACCCGTCGAGATCGATCAGCCCGACATGGAAGCCGCCGTTCGTGCCAAGCGCCTGTTCTGACAGCGCCTGCAGCGAAGCGAAGAAGCTGCGCCGGTTGGGCAGATCGGTGAGGCTGTCGATGCTCGCAAGCCGGAAGTTGTCGTCGCTCAGACGCTGCGTTTTCTGCTGGCTGGCTTGCAATTCGCGCTGCGCATGCACCACATCGGCAAAAGTCCGGTAATACAGCTCGATGATGAAAGCGAGTGCGACACCGACCAGCGTCATGTCGACGGCCATCGCGACGAAGACCGGAGAGCCCGTGAAAACCAGAAAGCTCGAAAAGCTTAGGATTGCGATTGACAGGAGAAGGAAAGCGGCCGCGCGCAGATGCATCAGGCAGAACACGCAGCCGACCACCGTGGTCGCCATGTAGAACGCGACTTGTGCCTGCTCGTAAGCGGTGCCGTACGGGAACAGGAACAGCGACCAGCTGCTGAACGCCATGGCGAAAATACCGGTGAGCCAGATCAGCTTGCGCAGCTCGGGCACCGCCTTGTCATGAGTCAGGACACGGTGGCGAACGCGCCACCATCGCACGCACCGGATAATGCACAGCGCGCACAGCACCCCGGGAAAATAGATGGACAGCCATGCCGGAGCGCAGCCAATGTGCGTGATGGCGACGGCCGTCGTGTTGACCACCAGGATGAAATAAAGCAGCGGAATCTGGCGGCCGAATGCCTCGAGTTGCGAGCGCACGAGTTCCGGGTCGCCTTCCGCGACAGACAGCGCTTCCCTTAATCTGCTCAACCGGCCCATTGCCGTCCTTTTTAACGTTTGCGCGGCGCACGCAGCCTTATATATCGGCTGCTTCTGGTTGACCTTGAGGGCGTGTCAGACGGAAATCGATTTTCCGGCGCGGAAACGGTAACTACGACCTGCGGTTAAGCGCCGGCGTGTCGTTTCTGCCATGTTTTTCACGGCGAAACGGGGGGCGTGACCAGGCTCGCCGGTGGCGGGATCAAGGGGGTTTGCCGTTGCGCATATGTTGCAATTGGGTGAAATTGCATTTTTTTATTCTTGCCGGATTTTTGCTTGACGCAGGCCCCGTCTGACAAATAGCGAAACGCCGGGATTCACCATAATCGGGCAAAAGCGCCAGCCAGTGGCCGATTAGGCAGTGCTAAAGCCTTGAAATTGCAACGGATTGTGATGGCGCGCGGAGACGCGCGAAACGGCGGAAACGTTTAAGCTCGCGATTCTTATGGCACTTTGCCGGAAAAAATCGTCAAATTCCCTCTGGGCGGGTGATACAAGGCTTACACGCAAGGTTTGCGCGAATATGGGCCTATGCGTTAGTGTGTCGGTCCCGGCGCGACAGATGTGGCGCCGGTTCCATGATTACCAAACGGGAAGTGCTATGAATAAACAGGAACTGATTGATGCAGTCGCCGCAGCGACGGGCGAAAGCAAAGCGGCAACCGGCCAAACCATCGACGCGATCGTCGAAGCGGTGACCAAGGCTGTGGTGGGTGGCGATACAGTGCAACTGGTCGGTTTCGGTTCTTTCTCGACTGGCGCGCGCGCAGCACGCGTGGGCCGCAATCCGTCGACGGGTGCCGAGATCCAGATCGCGGCAGCCAAGACGGTGAAGTTCACCGCAGGCAAGGCGTTCAAGGAAGCAGTCAACGCGTCGTAATGCAACGCGCTTCGCGCCGGAGCATCCATGCGCGCTATCCTGGCGCGCGGCGAGCGATGCATCGGGCGTGAGGAATCACGCGCTGCCCAACCCCGGTAGGAGCAACCCATCGGCGGCTGGCGCGGCGCGTGTGTTTTTGTGCTGTCCGCAACGGACAGTCCGCGTGGCGTACGCTGCCAGTCTGGCGCTCAGAGAGCGCGGCGCTGGCGGGCGGCTTCGGCGAGAGTTTCGAGTGCCGGCTCGGTCTGCACCCAGCTTACGCAGGCATCCGTGATCGATACGCCGCGACGCAACGGCACACCAGGCTTCAGATCCTGACGGCCTTCTTCCAGATGACTCTCCAGCATGACGCCGATAATGCGGCGCTCGCCTTGCGACAATTGCTGCGCCAGGTCCTGCACCACCTCCAGTTGACGCAAATGCGATTTGCCCGAGTTCGCGTGCGAACAGTCGACCATGACCTGCTCGCGCAAGCTCGCTGACTTGAGGGCCTCGCAGGTGGCTTGCACCGACGCGCTGTCGTAGTTCGGCCCTTTCTTGCCGCCGCGCAGGATCACGTGGGCGTCGTCGTTGCCGCGCGTTTCGAAGATCGCGGCCATGCCCATTTTGGTCATGCCCATGAAGGCATGACTTGCGCGCGCGGCGACGATGGCGTCAGCGGCGATCTGCACCCCGCCGTCCGTGCCGTTCTTGAAACCGATCGGGCAGCTCAGCCCCGAGGCAAGCTGACGATGACTCTGGCTCTCCGTCGTGCGCGCGCCAATGGCGCCCCATGCGATCAGATCGGCGATGTATTGCGGGCTGAGCAGGTCGAGAAACTCGGTGGCCGTGGGCAGGCCGAGACCGTTGATGTCGAGCAGAAGCTGCCGGGCAAGGCGCAGGCCTTCGTTGATGCGGAAACTGCCGTCCAGACGCGGGTCGTTGATATAGCCTTTCCAGCCGACCGTGGTGCGCGGCTTTTCGAAATAGACCCGCATGACGATCAGCAGATCGTTTCTGTAGGTGTCGGCGGCGGCCTTGAGCTTGTGCGCGTATTCGATGGCCTGGTCGTGGTCGTGGATCGAACACGGGCCGACGATCATCACGAGCCGGTCGTCGCGGCCGTGCAGAATGTCGGCGATTTCCGCGCGCGTTTTCTCGACCAGCGTTTGCACCGCGGGCGGTACAGGCAATTCATCCTGCAACAGGGCAGGGGAAATCAGCGGACGTACCGCGCCGATCCGAGTGTCGTCGATGCGGGTGGTGTCCTGGGTGGCGTCGGCCGAGCCGACTTCCTGATCGTGCGAAGGATTGTCGAAGGCGCTCAAAATATTCTCCCGGACCTGGTTGTTGAGGCGGCCTCGCGGCCTGTCTGCGTGTAGGGGCGTGCGTTGATTGCGGGGCATCGCTGCCGGGATTATGACACTCGCGCGCCGCAGCCGGGATCGTGCCGTGGTCGTCTATGTCACAGACGTTTGATCAGCGCCATGGCGGCGGCCGGATTGCGTTCCTTGAAGCCGCTGATGACGTAGAGGTAGACGTCGCGCGTGGCCGTTTTCGCGGGTGCCGCGGCGGATGTTTCGAGGCCGTCGGGTGTGCTGCCGGCGGCGAGTTGGCGCGCGTGTTGAGCCCACGCATCGAGCGCTTTGGCCGAGTAGCCTTTGGCCTGATTGTCGGTCGTGCCCATAATGCGCGCGTACACGAAGGGCGCGGTGAGGTCCGCGATCTGCGGATATTCGCTGTCGCCGGCCAGCACGACCGCAACTTTGTATTTTCTCGCGAGCGCGATGAATTCGGCGGTTTTGAAGGTGTCGTTGCGGACTTCGACGGCATGCCTCAGCTTCTGGCCTTCGATACTCGCCGGCAGGAGTTTCAGAAAGGCCTCGAAATCTTCCTTGTCGAATTTCTTGGTCGTTGCGAATTGCCAGTTGATCGGGCCGAGTTTCTGTTTGAGCAGTAATACGCCGCTTGCGAAGAATCGTTCGATTGTTTCACCCGCATCGGCAAGCACTTTTCTGTTGGTGGCGTAGCGCGGCGCTTTCAGCGAAAAAACAAAATCGTCAGGCGTTACCTGATACCACTTCTCGTAGCTCGCCGGTTTTTGCAAACCATAAAAAGTGCCGTTGATTTCAATCGACGTGAGGTTTTTGCTCGCGTATTCGAGTTCGCGGCTTTGCGTGAGATCGGACGGATAGAAAGTGCCGCGCCAGGGCGCGTAGGTCCAGCCGCCTATGCCGATCCGGATGTTTGCGGATTGTGAGGATGGTTCTTTCGCCACTTGGTTTCTCCATCTGCCTTGGCCGGGGAAGCAGTAGATTAGCCGCTTTTTGGCCGGAGAACAGAAGGGGTAGCCAATCCGCAGTCCGGAAAAGAGACAAAGCCAAAATGACGAGCATCGCCTCGCCGCGTGTCAGCAGGCTAAACGGAAATCTGGGTCGTCGAAAGGACCTGTTTGAGCACCATGAATGTTCGAATCTGCCGCACTCCCGGGAGATAAAGCAACTGCTCCGCATGCAGCCGGTTGAAGCTATCGCTGTCCCTGGTGCGCAGCATCATGAAGTAATCGAATTCGCCCGTCACGACGTGACATTCCATGCACCCGGAGACCTTCTGCGCGGCCTTTTCGAACTCGGAAAACGAGTCCGGGGTAGAGCGATCCAGCACGACGCCGATGATCACCACCATTCCGGCGTCAAGGGCGGCGGGGTTCAGCAGCGCGACAATCCCGCGAATAAAGCCGAGGCTTTTAAGCCGCTCGACCCGTCTGAGGCATGCGGGGGGACTCAGCGAGACTTTGCTCGCCAGGGCGACGTTCGAGATCGATGCGTCCTTCTGCAGCGCGCGGAGGATCGCCTTGTCGGTGCGATCGAGCTCCGGACGTTCGGCTCCGGGCACGCGACTCCCATGGCGAAATTTTGTTTCAAGTTTCATGAATTATGAAAAATTTTGGTTCGCATGAAGGTACGGCGATACATCCAAGTTTGCATTCTCGAGAATTTATTCGCAACCACGTTTCGCCGCTTTTTTCCTAACATTTTGATGGTGCGTCATCGGCGCGAGCCGCCGGCCGTCGACAGCCACTATTCAATCTATTCGGAGAACTGCCGTGAATCTTGATCGTTTTCCCCGTCACAAGCTGACCTTCGGTCCTACCGCAATCCATGCATTGCCGCGCTTGAGCGCAGCGCTCGGAGGGAAAGTCCATCTGTATGCCAAACGGGAAGACTGCAATAGCGGTTTGGCGTTCGGCGGAAACAAGACGCGCAAGCTCGAGTACATCATCCCGGAGGTGCTGGCTGAGGGAGCCGACACGCTCGTCTCGATCGGTGGAATCCAGTCGAACCAGACCCGGCAGGTTGCGGCCGTCGCGGCGCACCTGGGCCTCAAGTGCGTGCTGGTTCAGGAAAATTGGGTCAACTACTCGGATGCCGTGTATGACCGCGTGGGCAACATCCAGATGTCGCGCATGATGGGTGCGGACGTGCGTCTCGTCAGCGATGGTTTCGACATCGGCATCCGTCCGAGCTGGGAAGAGGCGCTGCAGAGCGTCCGGGACGCCGGCGGCAAGCCGTATCCGATTCCGGCCGGATGCTCGGAACACCCGTTGGGTGGCCTTGGTTTCGTCGGATTCGCAGAAGAAGTCCGCGCCCAGGAAGCCGAATTGGGCTTCAAGTTCGACTACATCGTGGTGTGTTCCGTGACGGGCAGCACGCAAGCCGGCATGGTGGTGGGCTTTGCACAAGATGGGCGTGCAGACAAGGTGATCGGCATCGACGCTTCGGCCAAGCCGGAACAGACGCGCGCCCAGATACTGCGCATTGCTCGCCATACGGCCGAGCTGGTGGATCTCGGCCGTCCGATTTGCGACGAAGACGTGGTGCTCGACACGCGCTACGGCGGCCCGGAATATGGTCTTCCGTCGGAAGGCACACTCGAGGCGATCCGTTTGTGCGCGAAGACGGAAGGCGTCATGACCGATCCTGTCTACGAGGGCAAATCGATGCAAGGGATGATCGATATGGTGCGGCGCGGCGAATTTCCCGAAGGCTCGCGCGTGCTGTACGCGCACCTCGGCGGCGTACCCGCGCTGAACGCCTACAGCTTCCTGTTCAGGAACGGTTGATGTGTCAGGAAGGCCCGGCCGCAATTCGCGGCCGGGCATCGCCGATGGTTGCCAGAAATCCGGGAGCACAAGAATGGAAACGCGCGATCCACTTCCTGCGGGGCCGATCACGGATCCGGACCCGCAGGAACTCAGGGAATGGTGTGACGCCCTTGACGGCGTCATACAGGCATGGGGCAAGGAAGAGGGGAAGATGCGTGCGCGCCACCTTCTTGATGGTCTGCTCGCGCACGCCCGGGAACGACGCGTTGGCTGGCTGCCGCCTTCGGTGACACCTTACCTGAATACTGTGGCATCCGACGAGCAGCCCGCCTATCCAGGCGATCTCAAGACTGAGCGGCGCATCGCCGCCATGGTGCGCTGGAATGCGCTGGCAATGGTTGTCCGGGCCAATCGGGCGCAAGGCGAACTCGGCGGGCACATTGCCAGTTACGCCTCGGCGGCCGATCTCTTCGAGGTTGGCTACGAGCATTTCTTTCGCGGGCCCGACGCGGAGCAAGGCGGAGATCTGGTATTTTTCCAGGCCCATTCCGCGCCTGGCGTCTATGCACGCGCCTTCCTCGAAGGCCGGCTCTCCGAGCAGTCATTGAGCCACTACCGGCAGGAGATCGTCGCGCAGGCGAATGGCACGCGGGGCCTGAGTTCCTATCCTCACCCGTACCTGATGCCGGATTTCTGGCAGTTTCCGACCGGCTCAATGGGACTTGGCCCGCTCAATGCGATCTACCAGGCGCGCTTTATGCGCTACCTCGAGCATCGGGGCCTGAAGGCGACTGATGCCCGGCGCGTGTGGGGATTCTTTGGGGATGGCGAGATGGACGAGCCGGAGTCGATGTGCGCGTTGACTCTGGCAGCACGTGAACAACTGGACAATTGCACCTTCGTCATCAACTGCAATTTGCAGCGGCTCGATGGCCCGGTCCGAGGCAACGGTCGCATCATTGACGAGCTTGAAGCCTTATTTGCCGGAGCCGGCTGGAATGTCATCAAGTGCCTCTGGGGCTCTGAGTGGGATGCGCTTTTCGCGCGCGATCACGATCACGTTCTCGCCCGGGAGTTTGCAAAGACGGTCGATGGCGATTTCCAGACCCTGTCCGCAAACGACGGTGCCTTCAACCGCGAGACTTTCTTCAGCCGGTCGCCCCAGCTCAAGTCTTTGGTCGATTCGCTTTCCGATCGTGAAATTGGAGAACTCCGGCGCGGCGGTCACGATCCGGTGAAGATTTATGCCGCATTCGCGGCTGCCACGGTCAAGAATGGCCGTCCGTCAGTTGTGCTGGCGAAAACGATGAAAGGCTATGGCATGGGCCCCATCGGGCAAGGCCGCATGACGACCCATCAGCAGAAAAAACTTGAACAGGAGGATCTGCTTGCCTTTCGTGACAGGTTCGATCTTCCGTTATCCGACGCGCAAGCATCCGAAGCACAGTTCTATCGGCCGGCGGCAGACAGTACGGAGCTGCGCTACCTGAAGGAACGACGTACCGCGCTGGGTGGGCAACTTCCTGAGCGGCGCGCGTCGGCGGAGCCCATCGCGGTACCCGATTTGGCCAATGTGGCTGCGTTTTCCCTGAATGCGGACGGAAAGGTCATGAGTACCACAACGGCGTTCGTCCGCCAGCTCGGCGCACTGCTGAAAGATGCCGTTGTAGGCCCGAGGATCGTGCCGATCGTTGCCGACGAGGCACGCACATTCGGAATGGCAAACCTGTTCCGGCAGGTGGGGATTTACGCACCGTTTGGACAACTGTACAAACCGGAAGACGCCTCATCCATCCTGTCGTATCGCGAGGTGCGGGAGGGGCAGATACTCGAAGAGGGGATCACCGAGGCCGGCGCCGTTTCGTCGTGGACGGCGGCAGCGACCAGCTATGCGACGCATGGTATTGCCATGTTGCCGTTCTACATCTACTACAGCATGTTCGGCTTCCAGCGTATTGGCGATCTGGTTTGGGCCGCAGCCGATCAGCGGGCTCGAGGCTTCCTGATCGGAGCAACGTCGGGGCGTACCACGCTTGGGGGCGAGGGCCTGCAGCACCAGGACGGCTCCAGTCATCTGCTTGCCTCGACGATTCCGACCTGCAGATCTTACGACCCCGCGTTCGCCGGCGAACTGGCGGTGATTGTGGATCATGGAATGCGACGCATGCTGACGGAGCAGCGCGATGAGTTCTTTTACGTCACCGTGACGAACGAGAATATCGCGCAGCCGGATATTGCGGTGGAGCGCCATGAGGGAGTGATAAAGGGTATGTATCGTTTCCGTGCGGGCGGGTCTTCAGCGAGGCGTGTCCAGCTTCTTGGCAGCGGTGCAATCATGGGGGAAGTCCTCAAGGCGGCGCAGACGCTGGAACAGGAACATGGTGTGTCCGCGGACGTCTGGAGCGTGACCAGTTATGTCGAAATGAGTCGTGAGGGTATCGAGCGCGAGCGTGAATGGCGACATGGCGCGACCGGGCGGCAGGACTGCTGGTTCACGGCACAACTTCGACGGTCGTCGGGCCCCGTCGTTGCCGCCACCGACTACGTGAGGGCGCTGCCGGAGCTGGTTCGTGCGTACATACCGGAATCACGGCGCTACATTACGCTCGGTACGGACGGGTTTGGTCGTAGTGATTCCCGGTCGGAATTGCGGCGCTACTTCGAAGTCGATTCCGCGTCGATCGTTCAGGCAAGTCTGAGGGCGCTTCAGGAAATCGAAGCTGCACAGAAACTCGAGGAAAAAAGGAGGCTTGAAGATGTGATCGGTTTAGCGTCGATCTGATAGGGGAACCGCGCCTGGCTAACCGTAAAGAGAGGAGGCAGCTATTGACTCGTCCTGGTGCCGCCGGGCGCATTGAAACGCCCGGTGCGATGCCGTCAGCATTACTCAACGTCCAGGAGCTCGATCAGCTGCGCGATGAATCCCTTCAACGTAGCCGACAGCATGCGTCCGGACAGCGTCTGGATCTGCGCGCTGCGCAGCGCCATACCAGGATGGTCGATCGGTATCGCAGCGAGTCCATTCTCAGCGAGCTGCGCCCGTACTGCAAACCGGCTTGTCAGGGACACGGCGCCGGAGATCTGAGTAAAGAAGTACAAAGTACTTGAGTTATTACAGGTCAGGACCGGATCGAACAGCAGTCCATCGAAACTGGACGCCATGTCGAACATTTGCCGTATCGTCGTGCCCGGATCAAGTAGCGCAATGGGAAAGTGCTGCAGGTCGGAGAGCGATACCTTGCTGCGCGTAGCAAGATCATGGCTACACGGCATCAATGCATAGATCGGTGAGCTGCGCGTGTACTCCACGCAGATCTCCGGGTCACGCAAGACACTGAAAGTCAATCCTATATCCGCGTCGCCGTTGCGTACGCGCAGTGTCACATCTTTGGGCGCTGTCACACTCAATTCGAAACGCGTGCCGGGCGAGTTCTCCAGATAGCGTGTGATCGCGCGGGGCAGTATGTCCCGCGCAAAAGCCTCCGACGAGGCGATGCGAATCGTGCTTCGGTCGAACGAGGCGAGCGCGTTGATTTCGCCAAGCACCTGCTCGCCTTCAAGCAGGGTTCTGCGTACATGAGCGGCCAGCAGATCGCCGGCCTTGGTGAGCGCCATGCCACGCGGTTGCCTTTCGAATAGCGGATATCCCACCTCGTCTTCCAGTTTCGCGATTTGCCGGCTGATTGCCGAGATCGTGACGTGCAATTTCTCCGACGCCTCTCCCAGCGAACCCGTATTTGCAACGGCCAGGAAATAACGAAGAGAGATGCTGTGCATGCAGGATCCGCCGGGTTTGCACTTTTGGAAATGGGGGGCCGCAAATAAGTCAATTGTGGTCCGACTTTTGTGTTCGTACGCTTGATCCATCGAAGCAATCGCGAGCACCGCGGAACCCCACGGGCGAAGAACATGATGACACGTGACACAGCGATCGACAACGCCATTTCATATTTCGATTCGGGCGAATTTCTCCAGGACTTGAGACGCCGGGTTCGCATGGCAACCGAGAGTCAGGAAGCCTCCGGTATGCCCGCACTCTGGAGCTATCTGAGCCGCGAGCTCACACCGTTGGTGGAGCGACTCGGATTCACATCGTGCATCGTCGAGAACCCGTATGAAGGTGGTGGGCCGTTCCTGCTTGCGACCCGTATCGAAGACCCGCTTCTTCCCACCGTCCTCATATATGGTCATGGTGATGTCGTGCGAGGACTCGAGGGCCAATGGATGAATCAGATGAGCCCATGGGACATCACGATTGAGGGCGACCGTTGGTATGGCAGGGGGACAGCGGACAACAAGGGTCAGCATACGATTAACCTGGCTGCGCTGGAGCAGGTCATGATCGTACGAAAGCAGAAGCTCGGTTTCAACGTCAAGCTGCTTATCGAGATGGGTGAGGAAACGGGGTCCCCAGGACTTGAGGCGATTTGCGAACAGCATAAGGACTTCCTCGCCGCGGATCTCCTGATCGCGTCCGATGGCCCACGTGCCAGTGCCACCACGCCCTGCGTTTTTCTCGGTTCGCGTGGGTTTGTCAACTTTACGCTCACGGTGAAGTTGCGTGACGGCGCCCATCATTCAGGCAACTGGGGTGGATTGCTGCGCAACCCCGGCACCTTGCTAGCGAGCGCAATTGCGTCGATGGTCGATGCCCGTGGCCGCATACTGATCGATGCCTTGAAACCCCGAAGGATTCCGCAGGCGGTACGTCAGGCGCTAGCGGGTATTGCGATCGGCGGCGGGCCCAACGATCCGGCGATCGATTCTGATTGGGGTGAGCCATCCTTGAGTCCCCAGGAGCGCGTCTATGGCTGGAACGCACTGGAGGTCCTGGCGTTCACGACGGGCAATCCCGCCAATCCGGTCGGGGCCATTCCGCCAACCGCCCGTGCGCATTGTCAGCTCAGATATGTGGTGGGCACCGACTGCGAGCGCATCGGCGCGATACTGCAAGCCCATTTCAAGAAGCATGATCTTGGACCGGTCGAGGTCGAGATCGGCGAACAGATGAGCGCGACGCGGATGTCCCCGGATGATCCATGGGTTGAATGGGCGCTCGGATCGCTGCGCCGAACGACGGGCAAGAAACCGGACCTCCTGCCTAACCTGGGTGGGTCGCTGCCCAACCATGTTTTTACGGACATTCTCGGCTTGCCAACGATCTGGATTCCTCATTCATATGGCGCTTGCTCCCAGCATGCGCCGAATGAACATCTGCTTGCCAGCGTTGCGCGGGAGGGGTTGCAGATCATGGCCGGCCTCTTCTGGGATCTCGGCGAAACGGGTTCGGTGGTTCGAGGCCGCCGTATGCAGTGGGAAATGCCCAGAGAGATGACCTAGTTTCTCTTGCTCAATCGAATGCTTCGCCAGCCACTGGAGAGTCAGATGCCTTCTGCCACAACCGTAAGTGAAATCGCTTCGATAGAAACAGAATGTTCGAGTTTCTACAGGATCATATTGGCCGCATCAATTGGAAACGCACTTGAGTGGTTCGATATCCTTGTCTATGGATTTTTCGCAACCACCATTGCGAAGACGTTTTTTCCTGCAGCGAATGCCACGATGTCACTCCTTTTGACGCTCGGTACGTATGGCATTTCATACCTCGTCAGACC
>DASVNP010000309.1:0-35835 GCA_036383775.1 Paraburkholderia sp.
AAGCGGTTCGATGAGTGACCACAATTCGTCGTCTATGAGTTCTTTAGGCATAGCTTCCTGTCAGGCAAAACAAGACAGGAAGTTAACACCAAGTCAGAAAAGTTAACAGACCCAAAACTTAATTTCGCAACAGCTTCTAAGTCAGTGAGGCGAGCACCCAGTCACTATCTGCGCGCTCGAGTGGAAAACATCTGGCGAATCTGTATTGCCTGCGTTTCCACGGAACACTAAGCATCGTGAACAAAACTGCGTGAAGAAGCTTAAGCAGATGATGACGCAAGCCAATGAGAGTAACGCCACGTGGGTATCGAGATCTGGTTCGAACCGGATACGCAACTCACCGAAGCTGGCCGGCAGAGCGCATGCACACAAATTGATGGGCCGATTTGCAAACTAAATGCTGGATGCCGAGGCAAGGGGCCTGTCGGAGGGCGATGTCCGTTCGAGATAGGGACACCTTGAGGGAATTGAGGCGGCTAAGTCTGTAATTGAGGCAGCGCCACGATACATCAGCACGGTGGCCTTCGACGAATCATTTGAAGGGCGCGCAAGCCTTCTAGAGCGGGACACGAGATCTATGATTTCGCCGACCGTAAAAGCTCTTTGAGGAGGAAAATGGTTGAAGCCACCAGCCGGTCATCATCGCCGTCAATATTTTCGTGCAACGTGGATGAGGTTTGTGACCGCGAAGCACGACGACAATGCAACCACACCACTTATGGGATCCGTGTATAGCTTCACACCTGATGCTCGCTTTCCAAGCATTCCGGATTGAACTCTCCCAGACAAAGCGAGTTGAGCGCCCGAATCTCCTCCGTCATGAAATCGACAAACACGCGAATGCGTGACGGCAAATTCTGTCGGCAGAGATAGCAGATGTAGTGGCCCCGGTCATCCGGCACATACCGCCTTAAGGCCATGACGAGTTCATTGCGCGCGATGTAATCACATATCTGATATCCCGGCATCTGGGCGATTCCACGACCTTCCAGGACTGCCTGCAATACCAGATCCGCATCATTAAAAGTCAATCTGGCGGTTGGCAAAAACTTTCGCATGCGGCCGTCGACCTTGAAATCCCACTCAAAGACGCGACCGCCAATTCTCAAATTGATACAGTCGTGCTGCGCCAGATCTTCCAGCGTAGATGGCAGCCCCCGCTCTTCGGCATAGGCACGGGACGCGCAGAGTACCATCTGCATTGGAATCAACTGTTTCGCAATGATGCTGGAGTCCTCGATGCTCCCATCGCGAAACGCAACATCGATCTGTTCTGCAGCGAAATCGGCTGGCCTGTCATCCAGGCTCAGATCTACGGAGATATCCGGGTAGGCCTCCGAAAACTTCAAAAGCAACGGAGCAACCACCTTGCGTCCAAATCCGACTGTCGAGCGGATTCGAACGAAGCCACGAGGCGGACCTTGGCGGAGGTCCAGCATGTCGTTCATTGCCTCGACGATATGGGTGACGCCCTGGTTGCAGTTCTCGAAGAACCTTTCGCCCTCCTGCGTCAGGTTTGTGGTCCTTGTGGTTCGGAGAAACAGACGAGTGCTGAGCTGCATTTCGAGCTTCTGAACATTTCGACAGACAGCCGAGCGTCCGATCCCCAATCGTTCCCCGGCTTTAGCGAAGCTTCCCTCGGTCGCGACCGCCATGAACGCGATGATCCCTGCGTAGCTCGTCGCAAAACAGGTCGACAAGGCGTCAGCACTATTGGCCAAACCAACGCGAAAGCCTCGCTGCGATGTATCCGATTGATCCATTAATACCCTCGCTACTGACACATGAACGGGTGAGCTCTCCGAGGCGCCGGCATGCGCTCTGGCTCCGACAACGACTATCGTGTTGCAGCTATGAAGTGACCATGATTGACGCTGCCCCGGCGAGACGGGAAACGCCTGTGAATGCAGTCCGGGACGACCGTCGCGCCACAATATGGGACGCAGCTTCCAGCGAGACAGATACCAGCGACTGCATCAACGACTGTCAGGAAATCCCTATAGGGATTTCCTGCTCCGCTCTGTCTCACCCAATCTTCGCGCAGTCGCAGAAACTTGACGCCCGAATATCAATACCTGTCGAGGCGGCCACATTCCGCATGCGGTGCCGTCACACTGAAGTTTGGCGTATAGCAGTGTAGCACCGGCTTGTTGCAAATAAATTGCTGCATGCGGCCGCTCTCATCTAGCCGGTGCGTAGGGGTCCAGGCAACTTTCATACGCTTCGTCCGGCTCGGTCGGGATTCGCCAGCATTGATATCCCACGCCCATCGATACCCCTGCGAGCGAGCACGGAATCAGCCGCCTCGAGCTCGTGGGGTGGCGTGGCACTCCAGTTTCGTGTGACCATTTGGATTGGTGCCAAACCGGAAACATCATGTCTCCCTGGACGGCTCTACCATTGCTATCCGCGCTCATCTACCATGGGGGCGGCGTTGCCCCGTCGCCTGACAGAAATCGGGGTGGGGGCGGGAGGTCGCCTCATTTACACTGCGATCGTTCGCTCAATGCAATTCCTCGAAGTGCCACAGACCGTGCTTGCTCCTGCAGGTGCGGCCCGCCCTGGTAAGGCAGGCTTCGACAAATTGACGACTGAAAGCCGGAACGCGCATCACTGAACTCGAGACCGCACCATGGAAGACAAGAAGCTGCAAGCTCCCCCGCTTTCCCTCCTCGACAGGTATCGGGGGCGGGATTTTCATCCCTTGTACACAACGACTGTTACCGTTTCCGGCGGCGAGACGGGACACGGCCGCGCATCGGGCGTGGCCCGTTCAGATGACGGAAATCTTGTTGTGGATCTGCGGCTACCCACCGAGTTTGGCGGACCCGGTAATGGGACCAATCCCGAGCAGTTGTTCGCGGCGGGCTTTGCCGCGTGTTTTCACGGGGCGCTGAACCTGATCGGGAAACGCGCCGCCATGGACATCAGCGATACCGTCGTGGAGGTGCAGGTTTCGTTCGGTCGTGATCCCATGGATGGAGGCTATGCATTGGTTATCGATCTCCGGGTCCGGATGCCGGGCGTTGACCGGCGCGTGGCGGAAGAGATGGTTCGAAGCGCGGAACGCCTGTGCCCGTACGCAAAGATGGCCAGACAAGGGAGCGTCAATATCGTGACCGTTGTCGACTGACTCGACGCCCCTCGGACGGCAGCAGCGCGTGACTATCTGTTGTGACGACGTTCATTGCCGCTGCCGCCCGTGACTGATGCTCATCGCAACAGCCTGGGCGGCGCCAACAGGTTAGCCGGGCGAAGCTTGCGGGTTACCCGCTGCCAACGCTTCAGTACGGTTCGGCGCCGGCGGGTAAATCCACTGCGTGTTGATCATCTGTTTGCGTGCCTTTCCTTCGGCGTGCATCAGTTTGATCTGTCGATCCCAGCCTTCCGAGTAAACTGCACCCCATTCGCCAAGGTCGAGGCAAGTCGCATAGAACGGCTGGCTATATTCCAGTGTCGGAACACCGATCAGATCCGCGGCTACGTTGTGCCCACCGAATTGCCCCATCACGATAGCGTGCTGACAGGACATCAGTGCATAGTGGCCGTCATCGTCGCTCCGAGCTCGCGCAACATCGCCCGCTACAAATACCTCAGGTGCTTCTGCCACGCGAAGATCAGGCGTCACCTCGACGCGTCCAAGCGGGTCAAGATGCGAGGAAACTTGCGCTGTCAGTGAGCTGGCACGCATGCCACCCGCCCAGATCACGGTCATGGCTTCGATATGGGTGCCCGACGCAGTGCGAACCCCATCAGCTTCGACAGACACCACGCCGGAGCCAAGTACCGTCTCAACGCCCAGCGAGTCAAAGGCTTCAGATACATACGGCCGAGGATTGGGGCCGAGATCGGGACCAATATCGTCCTGGGATCCGATCACGACCACACGAACTGAAGCGTCAGCACCAAACAGCTCGCGCATTCGCTTAGGCAATTCAGTTGCGACCTCGATACCCGTAAAGCCACATCCGACAACTGCAACAGTGTTGCGTGCCGGCGAATCCGGCAGTTTCGCCAGTTCTGCGAAGTGGTTGTCGAGCGCTACCGCGTCCTCAATACGATCGACAGAGAATGCATACTCCGTGAGACCCGGAATCGGCGGCCTGTTCAACCTGCTGCCACTCGTCAACAGCAACCGGTCGTAGGCAAGCGAACGCGTCGACCCGTCGGCCGACACGACGCTGACCGTCTTGTCATGAACGGCGATCTCTTCGACACTGCCTTCCAGAAATTTCACGCCCACGGCGTCCAGCAGCGGAAGCAACGGTGCAGCCATCCGCTGCGGCTCGCTTTCATACAGCCGCGGACGGATCTGCAATTCCGGCTTCGGGGAGATCAAGGTGATTTCAACGTCACTGCTTCTTACGCCGGCACCATCGAGCACGCGAGCCGCGCCTAGTGCACCCCACACTCCAGCGAAGCCGGCACCCACTATCAGGATTTTCTGCGACATGATTATTGCCTTCGGTTTGAAAATTACGAAGTCGACGATAAGCACCGAACTCATAGCAACGGGTGCCTGCTTTATTCAGCGTCGAGTGTCGAGATCACTGAGCTTGATTCCCGAACTCGGAGAACGATGGCGCTCGCGCACCTGATCGACATCACAGACGTCGCTTGCGCGGCACCGTCAGGACAGATCGTAGACTCTGATATCGAGGGCTAGTAGCCCCGCGAGGGAACTCATCATGTTGCCTCGACGACAACAATCAACAAGACGGGACGACATCGGTATCAATTGCCCCGCTTACGTCCGTTGCCGGAAACGAAGCCGATGTTCGAACGTCCGGGCGCGAGTACGGGTAATTGTCCGTAGATGACATGCGCGATGAAAGGGCAGCGCTTTCCAGTGGGTGAAGCGCTTTGTCTGTCTTTGATTGGTGCCGATCGGGCAACGCCGTGTGTCTGTTTGCGTGTCTACCGCACCGGGCGGCGCTCGCCTACGATCAAGATGTAAAAATCCCAGACTTTCCTCACCTGTATTCGAGCCCGATTGGGGTATCGAGTGGTCAACAAAGGATAGCAAACCATGAAGATCGTCGTCATCGGCGGCACCGGCCTGATCGGCTCGAAGGCCGTCGCCATTCTTCGCCAGAACGGCCACGAGGTCGTCGCTGCCTCGCCCAGAAGCGGTATCAACAGCATCACCGGAGAGGGACTCAAGGAGGCAGTGGCCGGCGCGCAGGTGGTGATCGACCTCGCTAATTCACCATCATTTGAAGACCAGGCAGTGCTGGAATTCTTCGAGGCTTCCAGCCGCAATCTTCTCGCGGCCGAGGCAGCAGCGGGCGTCCGGCACCATGTCGCGCTATCCATCGTCGGAATCGACCGGACGCCCGCTAACGGCTATTTCCGCGCCAAGGTCGCCCAGGAGAAGCTGATCGCGACCTCCGGCATTCCCTACACCATCATTCGCTCCACCCAGTTCCTGGAGTTCCTCGGCGGCATCGCCACGTCAAGTGCGGATGGAAACGTAATCAGGGTTTCACCAGGGCTGTTCCAGCCCATCGCGGCTGACGACGTTGCTGCGATCGTTGCCGACGTAGCGCTCACGGCGCCGCGAAACGATATCGTCGAGATCGCCGGCCCGCAACGAGCGCCGTTCAATGAAATCATCGCCCGCTTTCTGAAGGCAGTCGGTGATCCGCGTGAGGTTGTGCGAGACCTCGAGGCCCGATATTTCGGTGGCCTGGTCGGGGAGCATTCGCTCGTGCCGTTGGGCGAGGCACGCCTCGGCCGCATCGGTTTCGACGAATGGCTCCGCCACTCGCAGGCAGGCGCTTGAACCCGCATCCGCCAGCCTGCCCGGGCGGCTACTCGCCCGGGCACCCGCATCTCGGATGCATCCTTCATCTAACGTCTACCAGGCGGCTCGCTCTGCCCAGTAATTGATTAACATGGCTAACTAACCACCATGCGTACCATCCAGATCCTGCTTCAAACGACCATTCTGCCTTGCGGCGACGACTGGTCGATTGCGCGATTCAGCCGCCTGGCGGAATTACTGCGGACACGTCAGGATCCTGAAGGGCGCGTGACGTCCAATGTCGTTGCTCGGGACCGCGAGCGGCTCGGGCGACCGGATCCGATTCTTTCTCGTCTCGATGAAACCGGGTTCGACGAGCTGTGGTTGTTCGCCGTTGACGAAGGCAACGGTTTGACCTCCGAAGATTGCGAAGGGATCACGCGATTCCGTCGGGCAGGTCGTGGTTTGCTGGTCACCAGAGATCACATGGATCTGGGCAGTTCACTGTGCAGTTTGGGCGGGGTGGGCAAGGCACATCACTTTCACACGCGCAATCCAGATCCCGACAAATCCAGACGTGTGGCCGACGATCCGTTCTCAACCCACATCTCCTGGCCCAACTTTCACTCGGGCACCAACGGAGATTTTCAGGAAATCACGATCGTTGGTCCCACACATCCCATATTGGCGGATCCTGACTCTCCCGGCGGCGCAATCCGGTTCCTGCCCGCACACCCTCATGAGGGCGCCGTTGACGCTCCCGACGGCGAATCAGCTCGAGTGATCGCGCGAGGCAAAAGCAAAGTAACAGGAAAGGGTTTTAATCTTGCAGTCGCATTCGAACCTTCGGTCCGTGGAGGTCCCGCAGTCGCCCAAAGTACTTTTCATCATTTTGCCGACTACAACTGGGACACGCGACTTGGTTGTCCGAGCTTTGTGACCGAACCTCCTGGGAACGGGATGCAGACCAAGCGGCAAGCCCTGCTGGACATTCACCGTTACTCGGTCAACGTCGCACTGTGGCTGGGTGGAGCGCTCTAAAGCTATTTGCGCAGATTTCTGAATCAACGGGAAAACGGCACTGAAAAACCTTTTGCAGATCTTTCCCGCTCTAGTGTTACGACCACGACGAAATCATTTTCTCAGGATCACAAAATGTTTTCCCATGAACTGCTTTCTCAGTATGGCGCTTTGATCGTATTCTTCAGCGTGCTTGCCTCATCCCTCGGTCTGCCGTTTCCTTCCATCACGACGCTCATGACAATCGGTGCGAGCATCGCCAGCGCGAGATACGACCTCGCACGTACGCTTCTTCACTTCGTCATTCTGCTCGGCGCGGCCGTTTCAGGTGGTGTTCTTGGCGATTTTCTCTGGTTTCAAGGCGGCAAACACTACGGCACACGTGTCCTCCAGTTGGTATGCAAACTGTCGTTCAGGGGGCAACGATGCGTTACGAGATTCGAGTACTTCCTTTCTCGACGTGGCGCACGAGCATTGATGATTGTCCGCTTTGTGCCCGGACTTTCGCTGATCGCCGTTCCCCTTTGTGGAGCGATGGCGATCAAAACGCGCTCCTTTCTTTTGCACGACTGCGCCAGCGTAAGCCTATGGGCATGCGCTGGCCTCCTTGCGGGCGCGTTGTTGGGGGGCCGACTCGCCCCATTGTTCGCACACCTCCATCAATCTGGAGGGCAGGCGTCATTGTTGGGCATCGCCACGGTGGTTTTCCTTTGCTTTCTATGGCTCGCTCATAGGGCTCTCACTCGAACCCCAACGGCAGAGAGGCCGCCGGGCACGCCCCCTTGTGCCGTCGGCATCGCGGGCTATTGCTGATGGATAACGTCTCAACTACATATTGATAAGCGTCTGATCGACGGTCTGCTGGGTCTTGATCGTCTGTGCGTTTGCCTGGTAGTTACGCTGCGCCGTAATCAGCTCAACAAGCTCCAATGTCAGGTCCACGTTTGAATCCTCAGTCTCACCGCCTTGCAGCACCCCATGATTGGTTGAACCGGGAGTGGAGATTTGCGCAACACCAGATTCAGACGTCTGCGCATACGCGTTGTTTCCAGGATTCACGAGACCATTCGGATTGGCGAAGGTCGCGAGCGTGCGTCTGGCGCTCGTCCGTTGCGAGCCTTGCACGACCAATATTTGCATCGCCGCCTTGAACATGGCTTCGACTGTGGTCGCGGCGTGTGAATGACGCAGCAATTTTCGGGGTTGCGGTACGTGCCACTTCTCGGGACTCGTTGGCCAGGCTGGAATAACGGGCAACCGTTGCTTGCGACGACGATCGTGCACACATCAGGAACTCCGTGTCGCGAAATAAGAACAGAGTGTGAAATAGGCGAACACTCATCTTTGCAACAGTTCATAGGGCGACCTGCTGACTACGTCCGTTCAAGTCGAAGTCAGCATGTGGCTGCTGCAGATATTGCCGCCAAAGGGCTCACGTGTAATGTGCCACTTTGGGATTGGTGCGATGAGCCACTTTTCCCGTCCGTTGCGGCGAGCTTCTTTCGCAAAATCTCCCTCGATACCGCCTGTCTGAATGTCACAATTTCTGCGCCCAGGACGTCTTGGAAGCATCTATGTGTGCAGTTGGCATCTGCACCGGCTCCATTCTTGCCCTAACGTAAGCGGTGGATTCCAACGTCATGAACGGCCGATGTGAAGCTCCAATGGGAAGGCGCAGACGCAAGCGGTCCACCATCGTATGGTCCCTTCCTTTGGGAGCACCCAATGCAAACGAAAGCTTGCAGCAGTGGCTATATAAGGCACTGAGCCAGGCGATCATTACCGGCCGCTTGCCCAAAGGTGGCCTCCTCCCGGGTACGCGCACACTGGCGCAACAGTACGGTCTTGCCAGGGGCACAGTCGCCGGAGCATACGAACAATTGCTGTCGGAAGGTTATCTGGTCGCACGCGCCGGAAGTGGCACGCGGGTGAGTACCGCTTTGCCCGATCACCTATTTCCGTCTGAAGCGGTGGCTCCGCGGCAAGCTGTTGCCGGTGACGAGGCAGCGAAAGAACTACACGCTCCGTGGTTCAGACGGCTCAGGGAGCATGAGCCTCCCTTCCCGCTCTCTGGAGCGAACGCACTACCGCAGCCATTCTTTCCGCATCGCGGCGATATTCGCCTGTTTTCAATCGATCTATGGCGACAACTTCATGTACGGCAATTGCGCCCCTCGCGTCTGCTCACGCTCAACGACACTAGTCCTGGCGGGTGGCGCGCGCTGCGATTCGCCATCGCGGAACATCTGGCGATCGCGCGCGCAGTGAGAGTGTCGCAGGACCAGATCGTCATTGTCGGGAGCGTGCAGCAGGCTCTCGACCTTTGCATGCGCCTGCTGAGCAAGCCGGGGGATTCCGTCTGGATGGAGGACCCCGGATATCCGGGTGCGCGTCAGATCATGCATGCGAGCGGCACTCGAGTGATTGATGTGCCCGTTGACCGAGACGGTCTTTGCGTGCAGGACGGCATACGCATGGCGCCGTCAGCTGTTCTCGCCTATGTCACTCCGTCGCGTCAGGCTCCGCTCGGCATGCCGCTGTCCGAAAAACGGCGCTCTGCCTTGCTTCGATGGGCGACTTCGAGCGAAGCATTCATTTTCGAAGACGACTACGACAGCGAGTATTGCTTTCATTCAAGACCGCTTCCAGCACTCCGGAGCCTTCCGGGCGCCGATTCCCGCGTCATATTGGCTGGAACATTCAGCAAGCTGATGTTTCCCTCTCTACGGCTTGCCTTTGTCGTTTTACCCCCGCGTCTCGTCGAGCCGTTTATCCGGGCGACGTCAGTCACTGACAGAAGTGCTAACGGTTTGACACAGGCCGTCATGGCGGACTTTCTCGGCGACGGACATTTCGATAAGCACGTGCGTCGCACCAGAAAGATCTATGCGACTCGCGCACAGGCGTTCGAACACACGCCCTTCAATGAAGATGAAATGGACCGGGCCGCGCAACGCATGGCCGCGGCCTTACGCGAGAGCACATGAGCAGCTCAACCAAGGCGAGCTGGCGCGTGTCGCCGCCGCGTACGGCAACGTCCGAATGCTTCTATTTCTCTGCGGCTGATGCATCTGGGACCGCTTTCGCTGGGCAGATCCGCCGAAGCTGGAATCGTCCCGCGACGACGTAAACGCCGACGTCAGCGCAGGCCAAACGAACACAACCCGAGCTTCACCACACGAACGTGCTTACTTCTCCGGCACGAGAACAGGCGCGCCCTTGTCCTTCAGAAGAAGCACGATGAACTTCGCGGGTTGGGTCTGGCTCGCGTTGCGCCCGACGGTATGTACATCGTTCGGACCTTCATAGAAGGTCTGCCCAGGCGTGAGCGTGACTTCCTTGCCGCCCTTGACCTGCATCACGATCGATCCCTCCAGCACATAGACGAAGGCATCCGCGTAATGCCGATGAACCGGATCGACAGAACCCGGTGGATAGGTGACGGTGATCATCAGCGCTTCCTTGCCGGGATAGTCGTCGAGCAGCTTTGTCATCAGCGGTGTCACGACGGCTTCGGGGGCCGCCGCGCAAGCCACGCCGATATGTGCGCCCGCGACGACGAGCATTGCGACTGCGATGTTCTTGAGTGAAAACATGGTGTGCCTGCCAAATGACGCGTCCCGCACAAGCGGGACGAAGGTGGATAGGAATGGAAGAACCAGACGGTTCAGGCGAGGTTCGCCTTGTCGAGGCCGAACGCCTTGTCGGCAGAACCCGGCACGGTCCTGAACGCGACGTTCGCGCGGTTCCAGGCGTTGATGGACATCACTTCGTACGTCAGGTCGGACAGTTCCTTCTCGGAGAACTGGGTACGCACGTGTGTGTAGATATCGTCCGGCACGCCGAGTTCGGCAAGCCTGGTCAACGCTTCGGTCCACGCGAGTGCGGCGCGCTCGCGTGGCGCGAAGAGCGTCGATTCACGCCAGATCGCCAGGTGATGGAGCCGCAGTTCACGCTCGCCGTGCAGGCGTGCTTCCTTTACGTGCATGTCGACGCAAAATCCACAGCCATTGATCTGCGACGCGCGGATCGAAACGAGATCGCGGATCGATTCTTCGATTGCGCTGCCCTTCAGTTGATTGCTGAATTCAAGGAATTTCTTGAACAGCTCCGGCGATTGCTGAATGTAGTTGATACGCTGTGTCATGGACCTCTCCTGGTGAATACTCGCGCTTGGCGGATGTCGTTAGCGGCAATGCGCCGCACGAAGTCATCGTAGGCCGGCGTGGCGTAGCGCGGTAGACCCCCAGACGAGCTCACGGTGTTGTCGCTTTGGCACCAATCAAACGCAAGCTAACGCAGGCAGGCCGGAGAAATATCAGCGTTCAGTTACTGCCGTGTGCTGCGGCAATACGTGCCAGCTTGTCGGGATTGCGCTGCACGAGAATACGGACGATGCGCGCGCCGTCTGTTTCGAACGACTGGGCCGATTCGAGCTTGCCTTCGACAAATCGCAGCAGCGCCCATTGACCGTTGAGCATCACGAGCTTGATGCCGAGTCCGCTGCCGTAGCGCCGGCACGCAGCGTAGAAAAGCTGTGCGATGCGCCGGCCGCCCACCATCGGTTTCGGGAAGCTAGGCACCTTGCCGCCGCCGTCGCCGATCAGCATCGCGTCTTCGGCCAGCAAGGTATTGATCGCAGTGAAATCGCCGCGCTCCAGCGCGTGCGCGAACGTTTTCAGCAGGCGGCGATGGGTTTCGCGCGGCACGGCATAGCGTGGGCGCTCTTCCCGCAGCTGCGCTTTGGCACGGCTGACCAGTTGGCGGCACGCGGCCTCCGTCTTGCCGATGGCTTCGGCGACTTCGTCATAGTCCGCGTCGAAGACCTCGCGCAACAGGAACGCAGCGCGTGCTTCCGGCGTAAGCCGCTCAAGCACCATCAGAAATGCCACGGAGACGTCGTCGGCGCGCTCTCTAACCCCTTCTGGCGTAGCAGACGGGTCGGTCATTTCAGGTTCCGGCAACCATATACCCGAGTAATGTTCACGTTGAATCTTTGCCGCACGAAGACGGTCGATGCACAGGCGCGTCGCAACTGCGACAAGCCACGCTTCAGCATTTTCGATGGCCTCCCGGGGCGCCGCGTGCCAGCGCAACCAGACGTCCTGCACGATATCCTCGGCCTCGGCAATTGACCCCAGCATCCGATACGCAATCTTGTGTAGCCGAGGGCGAAGCCCATTGAAGGCACGCGCGTCGTCGTTCATGAACAAATCTCTCCAGCCGTGTGAAAACTTGAGCGCCAGTCCAACAACCCTCTGACAGCAGGATATTGCCACGCATGGAGTTGAGATCGCCGTGTGATGTTGCCCGGATGGTCCGAACATAGTGCAGCGCCGGAATCGAACCTGGCCGACATCATATGCCTGCCTGGTCCTCAACAGAAGACCAGAAACGAACGCCTCCGTGTTGCCTGAAGAACAACAATCGCAACTTGAATCAACCGTAGCATGCAGTCTGGCGGAAGATTTTCGCTGTCGTATGTCACAAAAGTCGAGTGTGCAACGTCTTAGGGGAGGAGCAGTTCGGTCAGTGTCAATTGGGCGCGGAACGTGGCGCTGGGTGCGCACGTTGTTCGCGTCTTTTTTCATTACTCACCTGCGGTAACCTGAGACACACAAAATGCACCTTGGTAAATCGTATAAGTTATTGGAGTTTTTGATCTGGACTCGACGACAAATCTACGGACTGCTCATTTGCGGCTCTGTACCGGTCGTTCTGTACAAGTTCTTCGCTTTTACATGGTTGTCGGTACCTCTGACGATTGTGGTTTTGCTCGGAACCGCGACGTCGTTTATCGTCGGCTTCAAAAACGTTCAAACCTACAACAGGGCAATGGAAGCCCTCGAAATCTGGATTGACATACTGAGCGGAAGCCGTCGCTGGGGCCAGATCGCGCGCGATCTTGTCAACGACGATGAAATTTCCCGAAAACTGGTGTATCGACACCTTGCGTGGCTGACCGCGCTGCGATATGAGCTACGTCGACCCCGTATCTGGGAAAGTACAAGCAAGCGTGCCAATGCTGAATACCGTCGGTTTTATCGTGTGCCGGAGTGGGAAAAGAACATCGACGAATTATTGCCGGAATATTTGTCTCCCGCGGAAGCAGCGCAAGCGCTTTCTTCCATTTCCATTCCTACGTTCCTACTGAGCCTGCAAGGCGCTTCGCTCAAGATGCTTCACATTGCGGGGCATCTGAATTCAAACTTCTACATGGAGCTTCAAAGGGCGGTTGGGGATTTCATTGATCTTCAGTCAAGATCGGAACGTTTCAAGAATTTTCCCTATCCACGTCAATATGCAACGGTCAGCTCGCTATTCGTGAGGTTTTTTTGTTTGCTTTTCCCATTCGGGCTGCTTCACGAATTCGATAAACTCAATGATGGAGTGAGTGGCTTCATGCATGGCAACATGGTATGGCTGGTGGTGCCATGCAGTGTCGCGGTATCGTGGATGTACACGTCGCTCGAACAGGTTGGAGAAAGCACGGAGAATCCGTTTGAAGGCGGTGCAAACGACGTTCCCATCTCAACGCTGTGCAGCATCATTGAGCGCGATCTGAAGGAGATGCTCGGGGAACATGCCGACGAGCCATCAAGCCAGACAATCATTGCGCTATAGAGAGTTCAGTGCCTTTGTTTGGTAGACACGTTGACTGCGTCGAATTCGGCTAGCGACACACTGCGTCCGCCTAATGGCACGGTCCAATCGCACATTCTTGGCTCTATCGACGAGGCCGTGCGCCGGGTATCGTGAGCGTCGTTCCTCCTGGAGACGCCCATGCCCGCCTCGCTTCGCTTCGATCACCTCGACACGCTCGACTCGCTGCTGCCCGCATTCGATGTCATGCGTCAGTTGCGCCCGCATCTGACGGACGCGCCCTCGTTCGCCGCGCAAGTGGCCAGCCAGCACGCCGAAGGTTATCGCCTGCTCGCTGCGTCCGAGGCGGGCAAAATCGTCGGCCTCGCCGGTTATCGCACGCTGACCAATCTGCTGTATGGTCGCTTTGTCTATATCGACGATCTGGTTGTCGACAGCAGGCTGCAGCGAGGCGGCATCGGCGCCCAAATGCTCGACGCGGTACGGCAGATTGCGCGTGATGCCGGCTGCGCGCAGTTCGCACTCGACACGGGCCTGCACATGCCGCTTGCGCAACGCTTCTATTTTCGCAATGGGCTGCTCGCCCGGGGCATGCATTTCGTCGAACCATTCGCCCCTCTTTCGCCTCCAGTAGCGGCGAACGCGCGCGGCAGCCGGATTTCCTGACGCCTTAACCGCGCGACGCGTTCGGTTCGATCGGCATCCGTGGCGCATCGCGCAAAGGCATGCCGCGCCGCACTTCTCCGGGATCTGGACACATGTCCCTCGCGTCAGCCGTCCAGACACGCGCGCAACGTTCGCGCGAGACGGCCTGCTTCATCCGCATCGGCGATGTTCGCGAAGCCCATCACGAGGCCGCGCCGCGCGTGCCGCGCGCGGCCATTCGCGTACCAGATCGAAAGCGGCAGCACCGCGAGCCCCGCTTCGCGAGCGCGCGCGGCGACGGCCACGTCATCGACCGGACCATCGGAGCCTTCGGCGAATTGCACTGCAAACTGGATTCCCCCTGGCGGCAGATCGACAATCAGCCGTTCGCCAAACGCCTGCTCCAGCGCATGTACGATCAGAACGCGCCGCTCGCCGTACAACGCACGCATGCGCTTCAGATGCCGCGCAAAATGTCCCTGTCCGAGGAAATCCGCGGCGGCCGCCTGCAATAGCGTCGGCGATCCGGCGTTCATGCTGCACGCCACGCGCCCGACGCGCTCGATGGCTCGCTCCGGCACCACCACATACGCAAGCCGCAAGCCGGGAAACATCACCTTGCTGAACGTGCCGCAATAGACCACGCGATCACACCGGTCGAGGCTCTTTAAAGCTGGCAACGGCCGGCCCAGATAACGGAACTCGCTGTCGTAGTCGTCCTCGATGATCCAGCTGGACGCTTTCTCTGCCCAGTCCAGCAGCGCCATGCGTCTTGCGAGCGACAGCGTATGCCCGAGCGGGCTCTGATGCGACGGCGTAACCATGGCAAAGCGCGCCTGCGCATCCAGCAGCATGCCGCGCTCGACATCGATCCCCTCGCCGTCCACCGGGACCGGCACGAGCTGCACGCCGGTCTCGGCCAGAAACCCACGCGCGAGAAGATAGCCGGGATCCTCGAACCATACGCGATCGTTCGGGCGGGCGAGACTGCGCAACACGAGCTCGAGCGTCGCACGGTAGCCGCCGGTCACGAACACCTGTTCCGGCAAGCAGGTCACGCCGCGCGACAACCCGAGATACGTGGCGATATGTTCGCGCAGCGGCCGGAAGCCGGCCGGATCCGGATACCCGAGCATCGCGCGTTCACCGCTGCGCGCGTGATGCGAAACAAGCCGGTTCCATACCTTGACCGGAAACGCGTCGAGCGCGGGCAGCCCCGGTTGCAACGGCCGCGGTTCGCCGCTCATGGCGACGGTCAAGGCCGGCTGACGCGGCGCCGCTTCACCGTCGCGCGATCCAGCCGGCGTCCGCGGCGTGACAGCGCCTTGAGTACCTTGGCTACCGCGCGCGTCCTGATTGTCTTGCGCGCGCGACGCGCGCGTCACCGACGCCGGCAGCGACGGCGATACGAACGTGCCCGCCGCGCCGCGCATCTGCAAATAGCCTTCATCGACAAGGATTGTGTAGGCGAGTTCGACCGTGCCGCGCGCCGTGTTCAACTGCGTGGCAAGACCGCGCAGCGCGGGCACGCGCTCGCCGGGACGTAGATGCCCAGCGGCGATCGCGGTCCTGAAACGCTCGCAGATCTGCAGATAGACCGGCAACTGCTGCTGCCGGTCGATTTCGATGGTCAATGCGGGAGTCGGTGCGGGAGTCGGTGCGGTCATGACGGTCTCGCGTGCAAAGGGAGCGGCAACCGGCATGGACTAGTCGGACCGGCAATTCTTGGCACTTTTCGATAAAACATGATTCTTCCACAATGGGCTCACGCAATGCGACCCCGGCGAACACTTTCACACGACATGAAACCCGCCCGGCGCCCCGCGTTCATTTACTCTCATCTGGAGAATCTGCCATGAAAATCGTCGTAATCGGTGGTTCCGGACTGATCGGCTCGCGTCTGGTTACGCTGCTCAGCGAAGCCGGCCATGAGGCGCTCGCGGCTTCCCCGCGTACCGGCGTGAACGCCGTCACGGGCGAGGGCTTGAGCAACGCGCTGACGGCCGCTGATGTCGTAGTGGATGTGACAAACGCGCCTTCATGGGAGCCGCAGGCGGTGCTCGACTTTTTCCGCACCTCGGCGCGCAACCTCGGCAAAGCCGAAGTGGCCGCGGGAGTGCGCCATCACGTCGCGCTATCGATCGTCGGCTGCGATCGTACGCCGGAGAACGCCTATTTCGTTGCCAAGGTCGCGCAGGAAGAGGTGATCGAAGCGGCGGGCGTGCCGTACACGATCGTACGCGCGACTCAGTTCATGGAATTCATCGGCGGTATCGCGGATTTCGGCACGGATAACGGCACGGTGCGCATCGGTGACGGACTGTTTCAGCCGATCGCCGCGGACGATGTCGCGGCGAACCTCGCGCAGGTCGCCCTCGCCGCGCCGCTGAACGGCAGGGTCGACATCGCCGGACCGGACCGCGCGCCCTTCGCGGAAATCGTGAGCCGCTATCTGAAATCAGTAGGCGACGCCCGACCGGTAGTGACGGATCGCGATGCGCGGTACTACGGCGGCCTTGTCGAAGAACAGTCGCTTGTACCGCTCGGCGACGCACGGATTGGCCGCGTCAGTCTCGACCAGTGGCTGGCTCAGGCTAAAAGGGGTTGATTGAAGGTTTATGCGTAACCTGCAATCAACGCATCTACATCTGTGGTGGTCAGAACCGTCGGACGATGCGAACGTCCTGACCGCCGCCGGTGATAGGTGACCCGGCAACCGCTCGCCATGTCATTTCCGAAGGCGTTGCCGCTCAAGGCTAGCGGGCCTCCTTTGGGCGACGACCGCCTTGCGCGATGTCGATTGCGCTCACTTTTATCAGCTTGAGAACATCTTCAAGGCCAGGCAATCTTAGACTGCCGCGCCCGATGAAAATCAACAAGCCTTCGAGTTGCGTCACGATGAGCGTCGCACGCGCCAGACATTCACGCGCTGTAGCCTTCCGATCAATTTCGCGCACCAGATCCACGTAGATCGCACGATACGCGAAATACGCCCTCTTCAGCAGCTCCCGGGTCATTTCAGAACGCCCTGTAACCGATAACATCTCGAGCCAGAACCGGCAGACACGCGGATCGCAATTCTCCTCGAATACATCCTCGACCAACTCGCAAAGCCGTTGCAATGGCGATTTGTCACTTGGCCTTCCCATGTCTGCATATCGGTCGAGATACGTGTTCATGAGTGTGGCTACCGTGAAGTTGAAAAGATCCTCACGTGTCGGGAAATAGTGCTGCAGTGCTGATGGCAACACCCCCAACTCGCGTGCAATGCGCGTCTGAGTAAAGTTCGCATAACCCTCGGATGCGAAAACGTTCGCGGCCATGGTTATGATCTCATTGATCTTCGCCTCCCGGCGCTTCGCCTGCATCGTTGGTCTGCTATAAATGGCATCCTTGCCCTTGCGCTGCACGGCCAATTCGAGACCGCCTTGCAGCACATAGATATCGGACCCGAATACTGCGGCGTGCAGCGGTCCTGTCCCTGCAATGCCGGATTGCACTTTTTTGACTGCGTCGAGGCAATCAAGCTCAGCGTGGTTACCTGCCAGAGTCTGCTTCCCTGGGAGTCCGGCGATCTTCTGCATGTAACGCTTTGCGGTGCGCGCGAATGCCGCGTTATCCTTCTCGGACTCCCCGCTTTCGCGCTCGAATAGCATCATGCCGCCCGCCAGAGCAGCAAGTGCAAATGCGCGCACATGGCATTCTTCGTTTGTGAAGGCTTGATTGATTTGCTTGATGAGGCCGGCGATGCCGTCGAGATACTGCGAATACATGTCACCCATCAACTCCGCGGCATAGGATTCGCGATGACCGAATGCCCACGCTTCGATGAGGAAACTCGTCAGCCTCGTCTCGTAGATATCAAGGAAGATACGCTCCGCTAACGCAGTGTAGCGACTTGAAGCATTTTCCCCTCGCCTGTTGATCAGATCCGCGTAGCGTTCCAGCGTCTCGCGCATGCCCGATTCGAGCGTCACTCGCAGCAATTCTTCTTTGGTTCGAAAGTAGTACTGCAAATTTCCTAACGTAATCCCAACTCGCGCAGCCACACGGCGTGCTGAAAAAGTCGCGTACCCATCCTCTTCGAAGACCTGTCGGGCGACCTGCACAATTTCGGCAACGCGAAGCTCTCCCTTGCTGCGCTGGCCTCGCGTGATATCAGGTGCAGTGAGGTCGACCTCGGCGGGCGTTGCTACCACTGGCAACATCGTCTTGCTCGACACGCTATCCCCTCCAACAAAGGAAATACTTTGAATTGATTGTAGGTCACAGCACCGGGGAACGGAAATTTCGTTCGGCAGCGCGGCTGATGCGCGCTAAGTGCCGATGCCTTTTTTGTTCCGACGCTCTCTAACGGGTCAAATCAATCGCGCATGTGAGATTCCGGCAACCTCACGGGCCGTGACAGGCCCTGCCAGAAGGCTTGAGCATCATTACGGATCTGCGCCGCGATCTATCGCGTAACGTCATACAGATAGGTGTTTTCACTCGCTTTTCAGCCTTGATTTTAGGTCACCCACACACTAATCTTAGGTCAAAGAACCGGATATTTTTGGTCACTTTGCACTGACAATTAGGTCGCAGCGCTTTTGTGTCGGCATTTGGTCTGTGCAGTCGGAGACATTGAGATGTTGCCGTCCTACGCGTTGCTCGAGCGCCAAAGCGAGTACCAGGCAAATCCCCCGTCGCTGCACAACGAGGAAGGCCTACCGAGGGTCTGTCAATCGCTCCGAGGCCAGGTAAAAAAATGGTTTGCCCCAGCGATTAGCACATCGGTGAAATTGACTCGACACGGCAGCCCGAAACTTCAATGCGTGCGAGCAGAGCTGATTTCAGAAACGCAGTCGAAGACTATATTTTTCTTTAGACATCCTGATGGTGAATGGCGGGTTTTCCCGCCTCGCCCCACACAGCCGACCATGCGTGCCTGCTTGATGGCAGCGTAAGTCGCCTTCGCCAGTAATTGAAAGGAGTGGATGCGATGGACATCCTTGAAATGGCGCGCAATTCCGGCCTGCTCGTGATGCTGGACGGACGAATCGGCCGTGAGGAATATCACAGCGTGTCCGGGTCGCTGCAGGCGCTTCAGCGATTCGCAGATGCCTTACGCGAATCTCTCAGCCTCAAGGCGAATGAAGACAATAGTTGCCGCCAGCACGCTGTTTGATTACCGCCGATCATTTGCTGACGACTTACCCGACCGTGCGCTTCCTCGCGTCCGCTCTCTTCCGGCTCAATATGCGCTGCCGATGATCGATCCGCCATCCGGCGCAACTGCGCACTCCAATTCAGCGCATGACCGATACCTCGCTGCCATCGGGGTGTACTATCTTTGTTCACAGGGTCACGCTGCGCAAGGCATTTAGCTACGTCGTCAATGCGGTCATTCAACCCCGCTGGGGCCCTTGGGGAAAAGCATGAGGGGCTTGCTTCTGGCATGGAGTTGCGCGTGTGCGCTTTCGGTTGCCGCGGCGCAAGGTATGCCGACCGCCCCTTTGCCCGGGACCACAGTCGCCGCGAAGGACTATCTGGCCGACGCGAAGCGCGTTGTCGATGCCGCGGCGCAACCCGCTGCACGCTGGAACGGCCCGCGCAATGGGCCGCGCGCACAACCCGGCAAACGCGTCGCTATCGTCGCGGAGGATTTGCGCAATGGCGGCATCGTCGGCGTTGTCGACGGAGTGCTGGAGGCGGCCAAGGTCATCGGCTGGAACGTAAGGATATTCGACTCCGGCGGCACGCCGGACCTGCGGCTGAAGATGCTGGCGAATGCACTGGCAAGCCGTCCAGATGGTCTGATCATTGTCGGTGGCGATGCACGCGCCCTGCTGCCTGGGTTGCAGCCGTTTGCCGAACGCAGCATTCCTATCGTCGGCTGGCATGTCGCGGCCCAACCCGGACCGGTACGTGGCACACCCGTGGCGATGAACGTGGAGACTGATCCGCTCGAGGTCGCACGCGTGACCGCGCTGGCGGCTATCGTGCAGTCCGGCGGGCATGCGGGAGTCGTCATCTTTACCGACTCCAATTTCCGGATTGCGCAAGCCAAGGCGGATGAAATGGCTGCCGTCGTACGCGAGTGCAGCGGCTGCACCTTGCTCGACGTGCACGACGTGGCGATCTCGCGCAGCCAGGAACTGATGCCGGGCACGACACGCACTTTGCTCGCGCGGTATGGCAAGCGCTGGACGTATGCGCTGGCCGTGAACGACATCTACTTCGACTACGCCGCCCCGGTGCTAACCCAGGCCGGAATGCCGAGCGCCGCCATGACCATGCTGTCGGCTGGTGACGGCAGCGAATCCGCCTTCCTGCGTATCAAGACGGACACCTTCCAGACGGGCACCGTGGCCGAACCCCTGAATCTGCACGGCTGGCAGTTGGTCGACGAGATGAACCGGCTCTTCGCCGGGGGAGGTGTGACGGATTACATGGTTCCGGTGCATCTCGTCACGGCGGACAACATCGCCGCGGACGGCGGCGATCGTCTGCTCTACGACCCGGCCAATGGCTATCGAGACATCTATCGCCACATCTGGCAACGCCCGTGAAACTTCCGCTCCCACAGTCGCTCACCGCGCAGTTTGCGCTGGTGGTTTCGTGCCTGGCCGCCCTGGTGGTCGCGGTCGGTGCCACGACCGTCTACTCGTTGGCCGGCTCGGCCCACGCGATCCGCCAGTTGGCCGAAGAGCGGCTGGCGCGTCAGGAGGAGGCGCAGGACCTGGCACAGCGCACCCTGATGATCGAGCGCCTGGCATTGCAGTTGTCCAGTGACGATACGGTGGACGCTGTGCGCGAGACGCATCGGCATGTCATCGAGCAGCTGGCATTTTTCGACCACCTGGTGGACCGGCTCGCCTCCGCGACCACGAGTGACGACATCGGTGTCGATGCGCTCGCGCTGCATCGATCCAGTCAGCGCTTCCGCAACACGATCAATATCGCGGCGCAGGTGCGCGAGACCGCGCTGGGCGCCGGAGCCGCGCCTGCGTCCGCGCCGCGGCCCGGCGCGTCATTGGCCAGCCTGGACGACGATCTGCGCCGCCAGGCCGACGCTTTGGCTGCCGCGGCACGCCAGCAGTCGGATTATTTCACGCGCGACTACCGCAAAGCGGTCCAGGATCTCGCCGACGACGTGGACCGCACACGCAAATGGGTAGGCGGCGAAGTTGCGGTGAGCCTGCTGCTCGCCTGGCTGATCGCCCGCGCATTCCTCGGTCGCCACGTCGTGGCCCGCTTGCGCCGGGTCAGCCACTTTCTGCGGCACGGAAATGTCGACAGCGAGCGCGTCGGCGTCCCCGTTCACGGCCGCGACGAGATTGCCGATATGGCGCGCGCAGTCGAGCAGTTTCTCGAAGACCGGCGCCAGCGCACGCAGGCCGAGAATGCGCTGAAGGAACTCAACGCCGAACTCGAGGCACGCGTCACGCAGCGCACGGCTGAACTCAGCACGGCGCTTGCGGGCCAGACGGCCGAGATCGGTGAACGACAGCACGCCGAAGAAGCCGCGCGTGCGAGCGAGCACTTCCTGGACAGCATCATCGAGAACATTCCCGACATGATCTTCGTCAAGGATGCGGCGACGCTGCGCTTCGTGCGTTTTAACAAAGCGGGAGAGCAACTGCTCGGCGCCCGGCGCGAAGAACTCATCGGCAAGTCCGTTCACGACCTGTTTCCGGCGCAAGAGGCCGATTTCTTCGCGCTGAAGGATCGTGACGTGCTGGAGTCGCGGCTGCTGGTCGACGTGCCGGAGGAGCCGGTTCACACGCGTCACGGGCCGCGCCTCGTGCACACGATGAAGATCCCGATCCTCGACGTGCGCGGCGAGCCGCAGTTCCTGCTCGGCATCTCACGCGACATCACGGAGCAAAAGCGTGCCGAAGAGGAGCTGCGACGCTATCGCGAGCACCTCGAGGACATGATCCGCGAGCGAACGGCTGAACTGGCCGTCGCCAAGGAACTCGCCGATACGGCCAACCAGGCCAAGAGCGATTTTCTTGCGCATATGAGCCACGAGGTGCGCACGCCGTTGAACGGGATTCTAGGCTACGCGCAGATTCTTAAGCGCGACAAGAGCCTCGACCAACGCCAGGCCGACGGAATCACGGTGATCCAGCGCAGCGGCGAACACCTGCTTGCGATCATCAACGACATCCTGGATATGGCGAAAATCGAGGCTGGAAAGGTGGAGCTCAGCCTCTCCGAGATTATGCTTGCCCGATTCATCCACTTCATCGCCGAGACGATTCGGGTGAAGGCTGCGGAAAAGGGCTTAACCTTCGCTTGCGAGATGGCACCTGATCTGCCCGCCGGCGTGCGGGTCGACGAGCTACGGCTGCGCCAGGTGCTGCTCAACCTGCTCTCCAACGCAATCAAATTTACCGAAACGGGTAGCGTGCGCTTGCGCGTCGGTTGCCTGCCGCCCGAGCGGTTGCGTTTCGAAGTGCAGGACACCGGCATCGGCATAGAAGAAACGCATCTGGAGACGATCTTCCGGCCTTTCGAGCAAGTGAGCGATACACGGCACCGGGTTGGAGGCACGGGGTTGGGTCTCGCCATTAGCCGGCAGCTTGTGCGCCTGATGGGTGGCGAAATCCACGTCGAAAGCCACCACGGTGCGGGAAGCACCTTCTCGTTCGAACTGAACGTCCCGGTGGTGACGCCTCAGGCTGCTGTCGTTGCGCCCGAATGGACGGCTAGCGGCTATAAGGGGGCGCGCAAGACCGTCCTCGTAGTCGATGACGTAGCGGCAAACCGAGCTGTGGTGGTCGATATGCTCGGGCAGCTCGGATTCGACATGGTGGAGGCCGGCGACGGATTGGAAGCGTTGGAGAAAGCCAAAGCGTTGCGGCCGGCGCTCATCCTGATGGATGTCGTCATGCCCGCAATGGACGGACTCGAAGCCACGCGGCGCCTGCGCGAAATGTCGGAGCTCGGGGATCTGCCCATCATTGCAGTCTCCGCAGGCGCTTCGGGGAGCGATGCGACGAAAAGCCTGGCAGCCGGTGCGAACGCCTTCCTGTCAAAACCGATTGACTTCAGCGGGCTGTTGTCACAGATCGCGGTGCTCCTGAATATCGAATGGAGCGACGAAGTTCCGCAGACGCAAGCCGCCGTAGCGGGCCACACGGCTGTCCGTGTCACCGACTCCTCCCCAGGGACCTTGATCGTGCCACCGCATGAGGAAATCGAAGCGCTGCACCACCTGGCTCGACTCGGCGACATGCGTGCCATCGTGCAACGCACCGCGCACCTGACCGAGCTTGACGAGTGCTATCGCCCTTTCGCCGACCACCTTTGCCAGCTAGCGAAGAATTACCGATCCAAGGCAGTCCTTAGTTTTATCGAGCAATATCTGGAAAAGAGGCAAATTCCGTGACTGGGATTCTTTCCGATGCCGTCGGGCCATGACTAGCCGATGCGGCCCCGTCCGAGAGTTTGAACACCGCCACCGCATGCACCAGTTGCTGGGCTTGGGATTTCAGGCTTTCTGCCGCGGCAGCGCTCTCTTCCACCAACGCAGCGTTCTGCTGCGTAACCTGGTCCATCTGGCTCACTGCCTCACCCACTTGTCCCACGCCGACGCTCTGCTCGTTGCTGGCAACACTGATCTCACCAATGACATCGGTCACACGTTTGATCGCACCCACGATCTCGGACATCGTCGTGCCAGCCTGATTTACCAAGGCAGTGCCCTGGCTCACACGCTCCACGCTGGTCGAGATCAGGGTCTTGATTTCTTTCGCCGCAGCAGCGCTGCGCTGTGCCAGATTGCGCACTTCTCCAGCGACCACAGCGAAGCCACGCCCCTGATCACCGGCACGCGCCGCTTCCACCGCAGCGTTCAGCGCCAGGATATTGGTCTGGAACGCGATACCGTCGATCACGCTGATAATTTCAGCAATCTTCTTCGAGCTGTCGTTGATCCCAGCCATCGTTTCGACGACCTCATCGACAACCTCCCCGCCTTTTACCGCAATCGCACTCGCGGTGCGCGACAGCTCGCTGGCCACTGCGGAATTTTCTGCATTCTGTTTGACAGTTGCGGTGAGTTGCTCCATTGAAGCAGCAGTTTCTTCCAGCGCACTCGCCTGCTCCTCGGTGCGACTCGATAGATCCAGATTACCCTGGGCGATCTGTGCGCTTGCGGTAGCGACACCATCGGCGTTCTGACGTACATTCGAAACAACCCGCAACAGGCTGTCGCGCATGTTCTTCAGCGAGGCCATCAGGCTACTCGTGTCGCCAGGCCGCAAGTCGATGTTCACGCTGAGATCGCCTTGCGCGACGCTTTTCGCAAGGTCAGCAGCAATCGCGGGCTCCGTTCCGAGCTGCCGCGTCAGGCTATGCGTGAGCCACATGCCGATTCCGATTCCCGCCAAGGCAGAGAAACTCACCAACGCGATCATCAAATTCCGGCTTTCCACGTACAGGTCCTGATTGGATGCGGCGGCAACCTTAGCGTTCTCCTGCTTCCTGCTCACCAGGGTGTTCACCAGCCCATCAATCTTGTTGGCCTTCTCACGGAACTCGCCGAACAGGTGCTCGGCAAGTTCCGTGTGATCCTGCAAAGGGGCAGCGCTGATTTTCTTTGCCATCTCCTTGAAGGCCTGGTCGTAGTCATGCCAGGCCTGATCGAGATTGGCGAACATCGCTTTACCTTCCTCGCTTTGAAACAACGGCCTGGCTTTGTCGAGCGAATCGCGCGCCGCGACAAGGCTTTGCTCGCTTTGGCCAAGGAACCCGGCTCGCTGTTCGGAGGTGGAAGACAGAATGGCGTTGCGCAGCGAGCGTGCCGCCTCGAGCAGTCCGACGTCTCCCTTCTGCACCAGGGATAATCCGATCAGGTCAAACCGGTAGACTTTGTCGCCCGCATCGTTGATTCTGGCCATGTTGCGGATTCCGATTCCGCTTACGACCGCACCGATCACGCACACCAGCACAAAAGCGCTGATGAGCTTGGTGCCGAGTCTCATGTTGTTTAATTTCATACACCCTCCCGTGAAGTCCAAGAACCCTTACTCTGCAGATCATTGCTCTGGACGCGCACTGTCTTGTACGCAGCTCCAGGTAAGAAAATCTGCGCCCCGCAATCCAGATTCATCTGAAGATGGCGACAGGCTATCAAGAACATTCATAATATAATTAGCAATCCTCTTCACAATAGACCAACAACCAGGCAATTCATGTCGAGACCGGATTAACTCAATTGTTCCAACATGATCTCGGTGCAGGAGCGCGGATGATTGAGAATGTTATTGTTTGCGCGATGTTGTCTTCATTGCGCCCATCGAATCGGAGTCCAGCCATGGAGATATCGCAATGCCAGAGGCGGCATGAAAATAACTATGGCAGCTACATCGGTATACGGCACTGTACAGTTAGCTCTGCAGTTGGAATTGCGTAGGGATTTCCTGAAATTCTTGTAGGAATCCAACCAGCTTCCAGGCCGATCCCTGTGCGACGACGATCAACTCAAGTCGGCCGAGATAGAATGGACGCCGTCCGCCCGTATTGTCTTCTCACCAATACCGCGTCCTGTTCGCGAGTGGGTGCGAGGATGTGGTCGCATGCCGCGTGCGACACGTTTTGCCCAATGTTGCCGCATGCGTGCATATCGCATTGACGCACGCGTGCTGACCGGCTAAGTTTGCCTTTTGACTTTAACTTGCCAAACGTGCCAGCAGAAGACTACGAAACAACGAAACCCGTCGAAGTCGAGCTTGACGGTGTGAAGTACAAGGGGATGTTCCGCGTCATCAGTGGCTCGGTCATCGTCTATTACAAAGATGAGATCAAGTTCGCGCCGCACGGGATGAACCTACCCGACGTCGTTGCGCGCTGGCTGCTATCGGACGTCTGTCGAAAATTACAAGGAAAGGAGCGCAAGGCTATCGGCGGTCAAACGTAGGCAAGGCATGTGTACGGTTTCGTGTTGATTTGGATCGCGCAATAGATCGCCAACATCACTGCAATGGCGAGGCATAGCGCCGCTCTTTTTTGTCGAGATCGAACTGAGACCATCTGGCCTGCCGCAGTTCACCGGGCCGCATAAAGAGCATCGGGGCAAGTCACGCACCGGGCCTGACTTGCACTACCCCTCCTTGATGGCGAAACGACACACGCGACTGATCTCGCTGCCCACACGATGAGCCGTGAAGCGTGCGCCCCGACCGTCAATGCGTTTCAGAATCGTCAGAATCATCGGCGTGTCGATGTCAGCGATGGGACGCCTGCCGAGCGCGGCCGCCCGCGACACCTCAGGGTACACGCCGAGCGCGAGCGTCTTCTCCTTCCCTGCGAAGCGGTAGTTCAAGCGCCAATAGTTTGCGCCCGACTTGTCGATCTGCAGATACATACGTCCGCTGTCGGACAATCGGTACCGCCCGTACCGAGTCCGGCCTTCTCGCGCACAAGTCCCATTCACGAAACCAACCGTGCATCTTGCGCAATCAGCCGCAGTACAGGCTCCAGCGTCGACTGCCAGTCGGGTAGGACGATACCTGGAATCGCACGCAGCTTCGCCGTGTCGAGCATCGAGTTGGCAGGACGCTTAGCCAATACAGGGTAGTCGGAAGTCGAGATCGGCACGACGCGCTGTTCATCGGCACGCAGCTTCACGCCGAGCGCGGCGAGCCGGCGTACGACGTGCTGCGCATAGCCGTGCCACGTGGTCTCGCCCTGCGGGCTGACGTGATACACGCCCGCGTGACGGTCGACGAAATCGCGGTCGAATTGTGCCGAGCGGATCACGAAAGCCGCAAGGTCCGCGAGCAGCCAGGCGGGTGTGGGAGCCCCCTTCTGATCGGCCACGATGCGGATCTCGTCGCGTTCGCGTGCCAATCGAAGCACCGTCTTCGCGAAGTTATTGCCGTATGCGCCGACTACCCAACTGGTACGGAAGATGAAGTGGGCAGCGCCGCTTGCGGCGATCCCTTCTTCGCCGGCGTACTTCGTGGCGCCGTAAACGGACTCTGGCGCACAAGCGTCGGTTTCCTTGTACGGCGCGAGCGATCTGCCATCGAAGACATAGTCGGTGGAGTAATGGAGTAGCGTCGCACCACATGCAAGCGCCGCTTCAGCCATCATCTGCGGTGCGACAGCGTTCACGAGCCGGCAGGTCTCTCTGTCCGACTCAGCCTTGTCTACAGCGGTATAAGCTGCTGCGTTAACGATGAAGTCCGGGCACTCCTGCGCGATCAGGTTACGGATTTTCTGACCGTCCGTCATATCGAGCGCATCGCGGCCGACGGCGATAACCTGCCCCACCGTTTGCAAACTGCGCGACAGTTCGAAGCCGAGCTGACCGTCCTTGCCCGTTACGAGGATGCGGGGTACCTTCCGCGTTGCCACTGTGTCTGGCGTGCCCATCTGAGCGTGATGGTGTTTCGTTTCACCATGCCGTGGCAGAAAGGTAGACGGCTTGCTTTGCACGCTCGAGCTCTCTCGACCAAGCTCGGGGTCAAGCGTCTCCTCAAAGCATGCAGCGGGAGTGGACAATGTAGTGTTCATATTTCGGACAAGGGACTCCCCACTCAAGCTGTTGAGCGTCTGCAATGTATCAAAGATAAGCCTTCAGTCTTGATATGGCAGTCTGAAAATTCGAGGGGTGGAGTTCATCTAGCCGACTACCTCGAACGACCAGCGCGCAGTGTAGTCCTGCAATTTTCGCGGCGAGTGCTAGCGGCGATTTGCGCCAATGTTTTGACTGAAGAAGGTCAAACGAAGAAAGAAGGCTACGCCTGCGTGGCCTTCATCAATCACCACGACACCGTGCTCGAGATATTCACGCGTCGATGCAATGACCTGAAACCCGGCACCGCGATTGACTCGCAAGGTCAGATCAGCAGCGGCAAACCCGCTTGAAGAGTCCTTTTTCATGTCGTGTTCGGTCAAGAACGGGACCCCATCCGCCGCTTGACTCCCTTGCCTACTTTGAACGACTAAACTCAGCTCCGGTCTTTCGAGGGGCGCTTCTCTCAAGCAAACCCCACCCCTCGATTTTTAGCCTGCCGCTCCCTCGGGCGGCAGGTTCTTTTTCGTCGATCTATTCAATATCAAGCGGCATGGATGACGCCGGGGACTACCTGCATGGAGCTTCACGCAATTCCAGAGATACCGGCGCACAGGAAAATCACGTGACGCTTGCAAGATCAGGCCCACACCGAATGTGAACCGTACGGCGCCAGCTATTCGAACATTGAGAGCAAATCGGCAATGTCCGTGTTAGGCAGCCGCTTGGCAACCATGTCCCAGAAGATCACGGCGTGCATCGCGCATGCATCTTCGGTCGTCTTCCACTCGCGCGCACCGACGATAGAATCGGCCGTTTCGCGAGCTGCGGAAACAATTGTCTGAATGTCTTGTTTGTGCATGAACCCGTTAACGGTCGCGCGTGAAACTTTTTTAGCCCCAGGCGCAATCGTTTGCCAAAAATTTTATCCACCTCCCCCCGGCCTGTGCGGTGGGCGAGCTGAACATAGCGCATCCCATGATACAAGCCTACGACGTGCGTAAGCAGGCAGGAAACTCCTTACTTGAAAACCCGGGCGAGTCGCACGCGAACACCTGTAGAACACAGCAGCGGGCACACGCCGGAAAAGCCACCATTCAGCGGCTGGCGCGGCTCCATAGGACTGGATAATCCCGAGGTGCTCGACACGTTTAAAGCTTGCCGCCCGGAACGACTCCGGGTCTCCGAAGCGTGATCGCCCGATTCCGCTATGAAAGGAGAGTCGAGTCGACGCACGAAGTGTCACAGCGAATGAATGTGGAAGAGCCGTGTCCGCAGACGTATCTCGTTGCCGAGTCCTCGAAATAGAGTTGAGGCCCCCGGATAACGGCATAGGCGGGCAACGATACGCGTGGTATGTGTCTGCAAGCGCCTATCCTGAGTAACCGAACGTAATTCTAACTGTTGCGGTGCGCCGCACCACTTTGCGGCGGTTTTCGGAAAGCTTCTGTCTTAGAAGACCAAACCCGTGAACACCGCCTTCCGAATCACCTGAGGCGTCCGCTTTCCCGGCGCCAGCGCGCGACATTCGTGACAACGCACCAGCCTGCTTAGCGAACGCACCAAAGAAAGTCAACGTAACGCAAAATGAATGCCTTACGATATATTTCCCCTGCGTTGCTTAAACCACCAATATTGGGCAACAATAATTCGATGCCTTATATAAGTAATAAATATATGCACTATACATTTTGTCTCATTTTTGTATGCGACATGCACTAAGCGGACTCGTAAATCCATTTGAATTTTGCTAACCTTACGCTTTCTTGACGCCGGGATAACGGATGCAGACGCCAAATCAGAAGCCCAGAAGGGCTGCTGGCGACCTGACCGCCCAGTGTCGCCAACGGCCAATGTGTTGGCTAATTCCGACATGAAATATTGCCAAGGGAATCAAACGTATAGCATGCTCAAATAAGAAAAATACAGGGTCTTGGAGAGAAGACTTTGCGGACCAAACATTCCGGGGAAAAATAAATGGACTTGGTAGAAGCTCTACCGCGCAGCTCGCGGCAAAGTGCCGTGCCGATACAAACGAACGTTTTGACTCGCGTCGATATTGCGCTGTTTAACGGATTCGCACTACCTACAGTCGCAGCAATCATCGAGATATTTCAGAAGGCTAACTCGCTTGTTGCGGCGCAGCGACCGGGCCGTGCCCGCTACGATGTCTCGTTGCTTTCGGCTGCGGGTGGACGCATTGCCAGTTCGTCGTCAGTATTTGTCTGGACGGATGACGTGCAGTCGCATCGAGGCACGAACGAGGCACACCTCTTGTTCGTTGCCGGTGGTGCGGGCGTACAGCAGGCATGCCGCGACGAGCGGTTGTGCACCTGGATTCGCCGCAGGCATCCGTTCAGCGAGATCGTGCACCCTATCGCGGAAGGCCAACTCCTACTTCAGGCAGCCGGGCTACCCAGTCGCTATTACCCGCTTGTTTCAGGAGGCAACGAAGCAAACGGCCTGCAACCGGCGCGCTCGCTGACAGAAGCGCCAGGCGCCGTAACGACGGCGCTGCGCATCGTCGAAGAGGATCTCGGGGCCGATCTGGCGCAACAGGTTGCCGAATCGATCGCACCGCAACCCACGCCCTCGTTCTGTTCATCGTTCACGCTTGGCATGACGCCGCAGGTCAGCGAGAAGATCCTGGCGTCGGCACGTTGGCTGGAAGCGAACGTCGATCGCCCCATCTCGATCGACGATGCCGCTCAGGTCGCGGCAATGAGCGAGCGCAACTTCCTGCGCCGCTTCAAGAGCGAGATCGGTATGACGCCTTCCGACTATCTGCTCCGGGCACGTTTAAAGATGAGTTGCCGGATGCTCATTGATTCGCGTCTGCCGGTCGACAAGATTGCGCGCCGCTGCGGTATCGGCAGTGGCGGGCAGTTGTCGAAGCTGTTCAGAAAATATCTGGCGACGACACCGACGGACTATCGCGTGCGCAACCAGGCGGCACCGTAGACGGCTCGAACAGGCTCCAGTTCAACGACACGAGCTCGCTCCATGGAGCTCGGTCGTCATGCCTGATAGCGGCATCGAACAGGCAATGCCAGACATGTTCGACATCGATGCGGGCGATAACGAAGCCGCATTCATTCCCGGCACCATCGATGGCAGGACCACCCCGCCGCCCGCTTTGCGCATGCCAGGCAGACTCAGCAACGCACTGTTCTTCATCGACATCGCGCCGGCCAGCGCACCTGCACCACCCATGCCACTCGCAAGAGCCATCTGGCCCGCCAACATGGTCCGGGACGTTGTGATCTGCGCTGTCGGCGACAGCGGATCGGTGTTGGACGTGAGTTCCCGCAAACGCCGGTCCGGATCGCTCTGTGCAATGAGCGCCATATACGGATCATTCGATATCCGCCGACGGTGCTTTTGCTGAGTCGTTTGCAGAAGCGACGAAGTCAACGCTGATCGCAGGCCGGAGTCGCCTACCATCTGTGCCTGTGCGACCGGAAAACCGAGCGCAGCAATCATTGCGGAGACAACCAGACCGTGTGCGAAATACTTCGAGAAAGATTTCATGTGAACCTGGAATAGAAACGGCAAACGGTATGCGCAACCGTGGGATCAATACGCAGCTTTGGCGATGAAGCCTTTGAAGAACGTCATCCCGATAATCTTGATATCCAACCAGAAACTCCAGTTCTGAATGTAGTAGAGATCGAACATCACGCGAGCCGCCATCTTCTCGACGCGGTCGGTTTCACCACGCAATCCGTTGATCTGCGCCCAACCCGTGATACCTGGCTTGATGCGATACCGGTACATATAGTCGTCGACCAGGTCCTTGTACAACTCATCGTGCTCGACTGCGTGGGGGCGAGGTCCGACCACCGACATCTGCCCTTTGAGCACATTGATGAACTGCGGCAATTCGTCGAGGCTCGTCTTGCGCAGGAATGCACCGACTCGGGTAATGCGCTTGTCGCCACGACGGGCCTGGGTCAACCGGCCCGCCTCCTCGACATGCTGGTGCATCGTGCGAAACTTGTAGATCGCAAACTCTCGTCCGTCGACGCCTTTGCGCATCTGCCTGAACAGAATCGGCCCTGGCGAAGAGAACCGCACGGCAATCGCAATCATCACGAGAAGCGGCGAGATAGACAACAGCACGAACGCTGCGAACAGACAATCGAAAAGACGCTTGGGCCACTCGACGTTCGGCGTCAACGGCGAGGCCACAAGATTGATTGCGGGCAATCCATGCACATTAACGAAAGCCGGCTTCGCAAGTGCAAAGTCGCGCAAATCCGGTATCAGCCGGATATTGACGAAGTCGTGCCGGAACTCGCGAACGTAATGCTCGATCGACGGTTGGCGCATGGGATAGCCGAGAAGCCAGAGCTCCCTGATTCCACGCAGGCGCACCAAGGCGCCCAGTGTTTCCAGCGAGTTGACAAGCGGCAGGCCCGCCACGTTGCCCGCTTCCTGCGCATGCTCATCGAACACGAGCTCCGGTGAGAACGGTCCGGAGGTAGAAGCGAGGACGTGGTCGAGCAAGGCACCCGACGTCGGGCCAATCGCGATCGCTACCGGCGAGCTATCGCGCGGCGCACGGCCACCGAACCTGGCCACTTGACTGAGTGCGGCCTTGGCCACCAGCGACGCTCCGATCACAGCGAGCACGAGATAGGTCAGGTTGAGCATAGCGGAGAACATGAATAACCCTCCAAAAACATTGTCCTAACTGGATCGAAAGACCTGCCGAAGGTTGGCACGATAGTCGGTCGGTGTCTTGCCTAGATGCTTGCGGAACAGCTTCGCGAGCCGACCACCGCTCCCGATGCCGCAGCGTCGCGCGATCTTATCGACCGGCAACGTGGTCTCCGCCAATAACCGGCAAGACATGTCGAGCCGGACATAAAGCAGGTAGTCGGAAGGCGTCACGCCGAGTTCTGCCTTGAAGCGCCGCAGAAAATTGCGTTCGCTCATCGCGGCGACCACCGCTGCTTCGTCAATACCCACCTGACGATGGCCGTTCTCCTCCAGCCAACGGGCAGATGCCCGGATTTTTTCGCTAACGCCGTGCGTCGCATTCCGGCGCACGATATCGGTGAACTGGGTCGGCGCGGGAGGCGACACGACATCCGTGATATGGCGGACTGCATGCGGACCCAACTCATCGTGGATCAACGTCAGAGCCGAGCGCAGCGGACTTGACACGCTGCCACGAGTCATCTCCCACGCGTCCTGCTCTCCAGCGGCGCGATAGGTTGTTTTTTCGCCTGCCGACTCGGCCTCGAAATAACGCCGGTAGCCCGCGGCTTCAAGCAGCAGCCGTCCTTCACCAACCGGATATACGTTTTCGGTCATGGGGCACGTGCGGCGCAGCCACGCGAGCAGTTCCTCGTCCCGCAATGCATGATTGACATCCGACCCTCCCGCGATAAAGAGCGCATGAAAACGGTCCGGATGCCGTCGTGTCTCGATGCTTTCCGTCCAGACGAAGACCGATGACGAACTTGCGATACGGCCGCCGATTGTCGATAGCAGACAAACGTTAAAGCGTGCCGAACTGCTCTCACCCGACCTGGTGATCTCGTTCGCGCATTGGAAAGCTTCCATAATGCAAGCGATCTCAGGAAGCGCAAAGCCATCGAATAATGCGATGCCTATTGTTTTCACTGTGTCATTGCTGTGTAAGGTGCGCCGGCCATATCCGCTGCGGCAATTTAGAGGCACGAACACCGCGATGCTCGCCAACCACGCCGTCTTTCAAACAAGCCCATGTTACGAAACACTCCGCTCGAAACGACCGGGCTGGCCGAATCAGGCCACATCTTGACCGTTCGTGGACATGGATTTTAAATTAGGTATCCGATATATATTCATTGCAAGTAAGGCTTGAGAAGACTCGTGAGTTTCCTGACTTTTCGCAGCTACCATGAACGTCGCTCAGGCCATGGTCCGTGCGCTCCGTCCTCACCGTCAATGCCCGGGGTGCGCTAAAGAGAGCACCCCGCGGCCCAACATCCTGTCACGGTGCCATTTTCAATCAGCCTTGACGCGCGTACCGGTAGCCATAGCCGTAGTCATAGCGCGTCGCGTGGAAGCCGTTGAACACCTGCCCCGCGACCTTGATGCCAAATTGATTGAAGCGATTCATAGTTTCAACCAGCTGGTGCCGGCTCGTCACTTCGGCTCGCGAGACCACGAAGACGGCGCTGCAGACCTGTGAGACGGTCACGGCGTCACTCACGGGCAGAACCGGCGGCGAGTCGACAATCACATAGTCGTAGTGAGCTTCCGCGTCCTTTAGCAACGCTGCGAACGCGGGCCTCTCCAGCAACTCACCTGGATTCGGCGGCAAATTCCCGCCGGCAGGTAAAAATTCAAGCCCGTCGAATCCAGTCTTGATGACTGCCTTGTCGAGTGCCGTGCTATCAGCAAGGACGTTCGCAAGCCCGAGATGTGCCGGTGCCAGCGAGAAATACCGCTTGAGTCCTGAACGCCGCATGTCGGCGTCGATCAGGAGCACGCGCAGCCCTTTCATCGCGAGAAGATAAGCGAAGTTCGCGGCGACGAACGTCTTGCCGACACCCTGCGTCGGACCCGTGAACAGGATCGAGCCGCCTTCCTTGCCAAGCAAAGCAAATTTGAGTGTGGTTCGCAGCGAGCGTAGGGCTTCCACGCTAGGGTCGGATGCATCCGTACCGGCCAAAAGCGCCATCACACGCTTGCCAGTCTTGCTCCTGTCTCTCGCGATCTCCAGCTCGGCAGGGCTGGACGGCACGACCGCAAAGATCGGCACCTGCGCCACGCGCTCCACCTCCAGAGGATCACTCAGTGCATCTTTCATCGCTGCCAGCGCCTGCACCACGACGAATGCGATCAACAATCCGCCAAGCACGCCGCCGGCGATCACGATCGGGACCTTTGGCCAGTCAGCCGACTCCGGCGGGACCGCGAAATCGATGATGGATACGTTACCCGTCGTCCCCGCCTCAGCGACCTCGAGTTGCTGCGCATTGGCCACCAGCGCCGTATAGAGCTGAGTGTCCACCGCTACATCACGCGCAAGGCGCAGGTAGTCCTGCTGTGTCGAAGGGAGTGCCTGTACCTCCTTGTCGATCCCGTGCAGCGCCTGGTCGAGCGCCGCATCCTGCGCCTGCAGGGTCTGCACGGCCGGGTGCCCGGCTCGGAACTGCTCGCGCGTCGCCTGCAGATTCAGATCGACTAGCGTCTTCTGTTTCGTCAGATCCACGGCGCGCGTGAGCAGCGCCTCTGTTTGCGCTTCCACATCGATCGTTTTCGTGCGGATGCGATACGCGTTCAAGCGGTCTTCGGATTGCTCGAGCTCCTGGCGAAACGCGGGCAGCTTGCGACTGAGGAATTGGAGGCTCAAACGCGATTGCTCGGCACGATGGCGAATGTTCAGCGCCACATAGGCGCGTGCAACCTCGTTGGTAAAGCTGGCGGCCAGTTCCGGGTCCGTATTTTTGAACGACAGCGCGATCATCGACGAATCCTTTGTCGTCTCCTCGACTTTCAGGCGCTTGCTGATCCCCTCAATCGTGTCTTGCAACGACGCTTCGGCGAGCTTGAACGATGTGCCCGGACGTCCGCGCAGCATACGCACCTCAATCGAACCTTTGCCCGGGCCGTAGTCGGTCTGCACAGTAAAGTCCACGCGCTGGCCGACGCCTCCCGACGCCACCGTCATGTCGTCGCGATCGACGAGCGTCCAGCGATTGCCGGGCTGCACATGCAGTCGGAATTTCTCGCCAAAGAGTGCTCTGGGCACGTCGAAGGCAGCAAGTTCAAGCCGCTCGCCGCCCCAGGAGAATCCCGAGAGTCCAAGCGGCGGATCGGCGAGACCGCCCGGCGGCGTGGCGTAGCGGCCATAGAGCCGCCCCAACACCGGAATACGGTTCGCCACCGATATCGCGGTGCGCGCTTGCGTGGCGTTGATAGCCTGCTCGAGTACAGCGCGTGAAGCAACGATGTCGAGCTCGCCATCGATCGGCTTGTTGAGGCTAAGCGCACTGGCTACGTCCGACAACGCCCCGAGCGCGGAGCCTTGCTGCTCGTCGACCTGGATCAGCGCGTCGGCCTTGTACACAGGCGATGCGACCAGCACATAGAGGAGCGCCAAGGTGGCAATTCCCGCGGCTACGCCTGCAAACAGACGGGCATGGCTCTGAACGTTGTGCCAGAGAGTCAGAAGACTAATGTCTTCTTCGGCACCGGCTGACGCCAGGTTAGGGATCGGCATCTTATGCAGCGTCGATTCTGACTTCATGTTGAGTGTCGCCTTCATAGGGCAGGATGCATGTTGAGTGTGGGCAACCAGCTGTCT
>DASVNP010000310.1:0-42010 GCA_036383775.1 Paraburkholderia sp.
ACAGGCGTAAGCGCCCTGCCCATTCAGACCGGATCCTTCAACAGTGCGTGCTCTTTAACCCATGAGAAGCAAACCCTGAACCCCTTAAACCCGGACATTTCTATCTAGCCGGAACCCGGACATCTGAATCCAGCCTTGACACTGATGTTAGTCCAAAGTTCAGATGTCGTGTTCTGGCTAAATACAGATGTCACGTCTCGACACTAGGTTGAGCATGCGCGCGGGACTCGTTGAAGCCATTTCAATTGATGCACAATCTGCTGAACCCGCCTTGATCGATCGAAGCTGGACCCGCGTCATTCAACGCCGCATCAGACTCTAACCGGCATTTCTACGCATCCTACATTCCATGAACAATGTGCGTGCGCTGCAAACTCCGCAGTCTTCGAGCGGAACCCATGGAACGATGGCACTGGCGCTTTCCGCGCTCGGCATCGTGTTCGGCGATCTGGGAACCAGCCCCCTCTACGCGCTCCAGGCCTCTTTCGGTGGCGAGCTTGGGGTGGCGCCGACGCATGCCAACGTGATCGGCATCGTCTCGCTGTTCCTGTGGTCGCTGATCCTGATGGTCAGCATCAAGTACGTGCTCGTGCTGATGCAGGCCGACAATCGAGGTGAAGGCGGACTGCTGGCACTGCTGGCGCTGCTCGTTGGGGAGCGCACCGGGCGCGTGACCCGGCGCGGCGCCCTGCCTTGGGTGTTCATGGCGATGTTCGGTACGGCCATGCTGTACGGCGACGGCGTCATTACCCCCGCGATCTCGGTGCTGAGCGCGATTGAAGGAGTCGAAGTGGCTACGCCCACGTTCGCGCATTACACGGTGCCGATTACGGTCGTGATCCTGGTCATACTGTTCGCTGTCCAGCCGTTGGGTTCCGGTCGCGTCGGCGTGGCATTCGGTCCGATCCTCGCCATCTGGTTCGTTGTCATCTTCGTTCTGGGACTCATATCGCTGACGCAGACACCGGCCATCCTGGCCGCTTTCAACCCGCTTAACGGAATCTCATTCTTCGCTCATAACGGTTTCAAGGGCTTTGTCGCTCTGGGCGCCGTGGTGCTGTGTCTCACCGGGGGCGAAGCGCTGTACGCCGACATGGGGCACTTCGGCGCGCGACCGATTCGCCTCGCCTGGTATTGCCTCGCCTTGCCGGCGCTCACTGTCAGCTACCTGGGGCAAGGCGCTTTGCTGCTGCGCGATCCCAGCGCCGCAGCCCGCCCGTTCTATACGACCGTGCCCTCATCGCTGCTATATCCGATGGTGGTGCTGGCCACGCTTGCCACCATCGTGGCGTCGCAAGCGCTGATCTCGGCGGTGTTCTCCCTGACGCGGCAGGCCGCGCAACTCGGCCTGTCGCCCCGTGTGACGATCAGGCACACATCGTCCAGCACCGCCGGACAGATCTATTTGCCGGGCCTCAACTGGGTGCTGATGATCGGCACGATTGCCGTGGTGCTGGGGTTCCGTACTTCGGATAGCCTGGCGGCTGCTTTCGGCATCGCCGTGTCGACAACCATGGCGATCACCACCATGCTGTTTGCCGCTTATGCACGCGTGCGTCTGGAGTGGCCGGTGTGGCGCATCGCGCTGGTCGCCGGCGTGTTCATGGTGGTGGATCTGGCGTTCGTCGCGGCGAACGCCATGAAATTCGCGGACGGCGGCTGGCTACCGCTCAGCATCGGCGCAGTCACGTTCCTGGTATCGACGTCCTGGCTCATCGGGCTGCGCGCATTGCAGGAGGCTCGCAGGGACTCGGGCCTGCCGCTGGATGCATTTATTTCGAGCATTGCCGCCACCCCGCCACATCGTGTGAGCGGCACGGGCGTGTTTCTGATGGCCGCGGGCAACTCGGTCCCCGTCACCTTGCTGCATCACCTCAAACACAATCAGATACTTCACGAACAGATCGTGCTTCTGACGTTGTTAACGGAGGAAATCCCACGCGTGGAACCCGCCGAGCGGTTCACGGTGAAGCGGCTGGAACAGGGCTTTGTACGAATCGAAGGCCGTTACGGCTACCTCGAAATGCTCGACGTGCCGCAACTGCTCGCGCAAGCTCTGCAGTGCGCGGGATGTCCGGCCTATGAGGCGATGATGACCACTTTCTACCTGGGGCGCGATTCGCTCGCGGTTCAAACGAAGCAGCGCCCATTACGGCACATGCTGTTGAGCCTGTTCAGCCGGCTACGCAAGAACGAGCTGGATGCAACGGCGCACCTGGGCTTGCCGCCCAACCGTGTGGTGGAGATGGGCGCGCGGCTGGACCTGGTCTAGCAATGCAGCGAACGCCCGCCGCTTCCGGCGTTGTACTTTTATGCCGGGCCCTGCTGTATCGGCTCGACGAGGTCCGGTCCATCGGGCCCGGGCCGGTTAACTTTGCGGGACACAGGAAACCAGGTGAACGCCTCAGGCGGCTCAGCCTCCGTTTGCGCTAGTTGAACCGCACGTTCCGCGGAGGTTCCAGGATCCAGGTATTCGCGCGCGACATCTGCCGAGAACACCACTGGCCGCCGGTCGTGGACGTCCACCAGACCGGCGCCCGCCTCCGCTGTCACGATCACGAATCCGTCGCACTCCCGTGGCTCCATGTCCGGGCGAACATTCGTCAGACCGGCGACATACAGTGGTTCGCCGCTCTTGGCCTGAATGGCATAGGGCTGCTTGCCGTTGCTCTCCGTTTTCCATTCATACCAGTAGTCGGCCGGCACGAGGATGCGCCCGTTTTTCCACATTGCCGCCCATGCCGAACTCCCTGCTTTTTCGAGCTTGGCATTGACCATCTGAGGAATGCCCTTCGCGACGGCCCAAGCGGGCCGATAGCCCCAATGCACAAGTCTGACGATGCCGTCGGGATAGATCACGGGCTGCCGGCTGCCCGGCGCGGCATTCCAGCTTGGGGTATCGGCGGGCGGCGCGCCGTTCAGGAGCGGCCAGCGGCTATCGCGGTCGGCTGCAAGGGGAATCAGGTAGTCGATCCCGTAACGGGCTCGAGCGTAACGGCCGCACATGGGTGCGCTCCTGGTGTTGGGCAGTGTGCCGGCCAAACGGCCTGCATGGATGATCCTACCACCCGGCGCTCAGCGTCGGCCTCGCGCCTTCTCGGTCTTTCATTCTTCGGTCTGGACAAACTGCCGACGGTACTCCGCCGGGCTTACACCGACTTTCCTGCGAAAGTGATGGCGCATGGTTGTCGCTGTTCCGAGCCCCGCGCGCGTCGCGATCCGTTCGATCGAAAGTTTTGAACTCTCCAATAGTTCACGGGCGACATCGAGGCGTGTGCGAGTTATCCATTCCGCCGGCGTGAGGCCAGTCGTTGCCTGAAAGCGGCGCAGGAACGTCCGCTCGCTCATCGAGGCCAACCGGGCGAGGTCGACGATCCGCATCGGCTGATCGATCCGGGCCCGCATCTCGTCCAGCAGCGGCGAGAGCGATCCGGCGTCATGCTTGTTGACCGGCGTTTCCACAAACTGCGCCTGGCCGCCGTCACGGTGAGGCGATATGACCAGCCTGCGCGCCACCTGATTGGCACGCGCGGGGCCGAAATCGCGGCGAACAAGATGCAGACAAAGATCCAGACCGGCCGCACTCCCCGCCGACGTCAGGATCTGGCCTTCATCGACGTACAGCACATCCGGGTCTACTTGAATCAGCGGGTAGCGCCGTCGCAAGGCGTCGGCGTAACGCCAATGGGTCGTCGCACGCTTGCCGTCGAGCAGGCCGGTTGCCGCCAGTACAAATGCGCCTGAGCAGATGGATAGCAGACGTGCACCGCGGCTGTGTGCTTCACGGAGCGCCTCGATGACGCGCATTGGAACGGGATCGTCGGGACTTCGCCATCCCGGGATGATGATTGTGCCCGCCGTCACCAAGCGATCCGCTGCGCCATCGCTCTCGATGGTCAGGCCATACTGGCTCTTCACTTTTCTTCTGCTGACTGAACAGCTTTCGAAGCGGTACCAGTTCGGTCCGAACTCCGGCCGCGGCAAGCCGAACACTTCCGCCGCACAGGAAAATTCAAACACGCACAGGCCGTCGTACACCAACGCTGCCACCAGCGGATTGAAGGCTGCAGACTGCTTGACTCGCTTTGGCATGATTTGATCGATAAATGGCAATTTCGCCAATTGTGCACTCCGGCCCCTGTTGAAACAATAGTGACCGTCAGTCATCCAGGAGATACACCATGCCCAATGCGGTAACCCTCGTACCGGCCGCGCCGTCAGAGATCGCCATTCAGCATTTCGAGTCGGAACTCATGTTCGAAACCGATTGCTGGGATACGCATGACGCCATGCGCAGTCCTGAACCCGGATTCATTCTGCTGGACGTTCGGAGTCCTGCAATGTTTGCAAAGGGACACGTTCCCGGTGCAATCAATCTACCGCGGGGGAAGATTGTCGCGTCCCGCATGAGCACCTACGCCAGCGACACACTCTTTGTCACGTACTGCGCCGGCCCGCATTGCAACGGTGCAGCACGTGCCGCTGCGCAGCTGGCGCGGCTGGGATTTCCGGTGAAGATCATGGCAGGTGGCATGACCGGATGGATTGATGAAGGGTTCGAGTTGGAGTTGGAGCCTCTTGCCTGACTAGCGTCATAGTCAATGTTGCTCTGGACCTGCGCCACAGGGTGGCGAACTGTTTCAGACCTTGGTAAGCAACACCTTAGGTCTGGGCGCCTCCCCCACCAGCCACCACACAACACCCGCAACCTGACAAAACCCTACTCCCGCCTTACAAATCGCCATGCTATGATGCGAATCATTCTCATTTAGAAAGACGCCACATCAACCGATCTGGCGCACATGGCAAGCCATGTCGGCAAACCCTTCGACTCTGCATCACGAAATGCAGGCGCTCTACAGCGATCATCACGGCTGGCTGCACGCATGGCTGCGCAAGAAGCTCGGCTGCACGCATAGCGCCGCTGACCTCGCGCACGACACGTTTCTGCGCCTGCTCGCCCGTGACGAGCCACTTGGCCTGAACGAACCGAGGGCCTTCCTCACCACGGTTGCGCAACGCGTGATGGCCAATCACTGGCGTCGCGAGCAGATCGAACGCGCGTATCTGGAGGCCTTGGCCCACGCACCGGAACAGTTCGCGCCGTCGCCGGAGGAGCGCGCGTTGCTGCTGGAGGCGCTGTGCGAGATCGACAGCTTGCTGGAGCGCCTGCCGGTGGCCGTCAAGCGTGCGTTCCTGCTTGCCCAGCTGGACGGCTTGAGCCACGCCGACATCGCCGCGCAACTGAAAATTTCCATTGCCACGGTCAAGCGCCACCTGGTGCGCGCCGGCGCGCAATGTTTCTTCGCGTTGAGCGCCGCATGACGCGCCTTCACCGTGAACGCTAGCGCGCGACCCGATATCCCGCGGCACATCGCCATGCGCGCCGTCGAGTGGTGGATGGAGCTGCAATCCGGCCGGGACACGCGCGCGCAACAGCTTGCGCTCACGCAGTGGCGGGCCGAACATCCCGACCACGAACGCGCCTGGCAGCATATCTGCCACGTCAGCCGCGGTTTCCGCAGTCTCGCCGACGCCACCGGCGACAATCATGGCGCGGCCGCCGCACGCGCCGCACTCACGCGCGCCGGCACGGCTCGGCGCCGGACCAGCGTCAAGGCGCTCGCGACGCTTCTGTTCACCGGCGGCGCGGCGTGGATGGCGAGCGAACATGTGCCGTGGCGCGCATGGAATGCAGATGTACGCACCGCCTTTGCCGAACGCCGCACGCTCACTCTCGCAGACGGCACGCGCGTCACGTTGAACACAAAAAGCGCAGTAGACGTGCGCTTCACCGCCACCCAACGGCGCCTGCGTCTCTTGAGCGGAGAAATCATGGTCAGGACCGGACATGCGCGCGGCGAGCGTCGTCCATTCATCGTCGAGACCGCGCAAGGCAGTTTGCAGCCGCTCGGCACACGCTTCGCGCTCAGACAGCAAAACGCGCTGTGCCGTCTCGACGTATTCGAAGGCGCGGTCCGGATCGAGCCAGCCGAGGTGCCCGGTCTCGCACGGATCGTGCACGCAGGCCAGCGCGTGCGCTTCACGCGCGCCGACGTCGGCGTGCCGGAGTCGATCAGCGAAAACGAAGCGGCCTGGACCGACGGCCTGATCGTCGCGAGCGGCATGCGGCTCGGCGATTTCGTCAGCGAACTCGGGCGCTATCGCGCGGGACATCTGAGCTGCGACGAGGATGTGGCCCGGCTGCGCCTGTCCGGCACCTTCCCGCTCGCGGATACCGGCCGCGTGCTCGATACCGTCACCCGGACCTTGCCCGTCGAGGTCGTATTCATCACGCGCTACTGGGCCACCGTGCGCGCGGCACGCTCAGCGTGAGACTCACGGGCACCACTCGGGCATCACTCGCGTAAAAAAATTCAAAGAACTGTGAGCTGTTTTCGAATCTCGCGTGACAAGGGAGATGAGAGCAACACATCGTCTATCTTCCTGCGAGCTTTGAACATGGGACAGTATCGAAAGACCGGCGCCGCCCGAGGCGGGCGCGGCAGCCGTAGCACGTCGCGCATGCGGCCGCCCGCCCGCTTCGCGCGGCATCTCGCAATGACTGCGCTGATTTCGACGGGGTTGCCGTTCAACGCGACGCTCGCGGCCGAACTCTCCGCCAACGCACCGGCAGCGAACGAAGCACCGCAGCGCCGGAGCTACGACATTCCGGCCGGACCGCTGGAAGGCGCGCTCAATCGCTTCGGGCGCGAAACCGGACTGCTGCTGTCGTTCCCTTCCGCGCTGACGGCCGGGCGCTTGAGCGAAGGGCTGCATGGCGACTACGCCGTGCCGCAGGCGCTCGAGCGCCTATTGCGCGGCACCGGACTCGGCGCGGTGCAACAGCCCAACGGCGGCTATACGCTTGTCGCGCTCGTCGAACACGCCCCCTCAGCAGCGAACGATAGCCCGGACAACCAAAACACCACCCTCCCCGTCGTGGCCGTCACCTCGCAACTGGTGAAAGCCGGTAGCTACCGGCCTCCCGCCGAAGCCGGCGTGACGCGCTCGGACACGCCGGTGCTCGATACCGCGCAGGCTGTCAACGTGGTGCCCGCTCAGGTGCTGCGCGACCAGCGTCCACGCAATCTCGACGAAGCGCTCGCGAACGTGAGCGGCATCGTGCAAGGCAACACGCTGGCCGGCACGCAGGACACGCTGCTCAAGCGCGGCTTCGGCGGCAATCGCGATGGCTCGATCATGCACAACGGCATGCCGCTCGTGCAGGGACGCGGCCTGAACGCGGCGGCCGACAGCGTCGAAGTGCTCAAGGGGCCGACGTCCCTGCTGTACGGGATCATGGACCCCGGCGGCGTCGTCAACGTGGTGAGCAAGCAGCCCCTGCTCACGCCCTATCACGCGATCTCCGTGCTCGGTTCGACCTACGGTCACGGTCGCAACGGCGCGGGCGCGACGCTCGATACAACGGGCCCGATCGGCGACTCGGGCCTTGCCTACCGGCTGGTCGTTGACGAAGCCGAAGACCAGTACTGGCGCAACTTCGGCGAGCATCGCGAGACGCTCGTGGCGCCGTCGCTCGCATGGTACGGACGCGATACCCAGGTGGTCGCGTCATATGAATATCGCAACTTCATGTATCCGTTCGATCGCGGCACCGCGCTCGATCCGAAGACCAACAAGCCGCTTGCGATTTCGAGCCGCGAACGTCTGGACGAGCCCTTCAACGAGATGGACGGCGAATCGCATCTCGCACAGCTCAGCGTCGATCATCAGATCAACGCCGACTGGAAGACGCATGTGGGCTATAGCTACAACCGCGAAACCTACGACGCGAACCAGCTGCGCGTGCAAGGCATCAACAGCACCACGGGCGCGGTGTCGCGCAGCAACGACGCGACCCACGGCGCGCTGAGCACGGATAGCTATGCAATCGCCTATGTGGACGGGCATTTCAGCATCGCCGGATTGCGCAACGATCTGCAGGTCGGCGTCGACGATGAATACCGGCGCATCTATCGCCGCGACCTGCTGCGCCAGGCCACGAAATATCCGTTCAACTATTTCAATCCGGTTTACGGACGGGAAAGCCCGGCAACCACGGTGTCGGCAAGTGACAGCGATCAGACCGACACGCTGCACGACCGGTCGATCTTCTTCCAGGACAGTCTGCATCTCACCGACAAGTGGATTCTGATCGGCGGTGCACGCTTTCTGAGCTACAACCAGGTCGCGGGCAAGGGCCGGCCGTTCGTCGTCAACACGGATATCAGCGGCAACAAGTGGCTGCCGCGCGCGGGCGTGGTGTACAAGTGGACCGACACGGTGTCGCTGTACGGCAGCTACACGCAGTCTCTCAAACCGACCTCGACCATCGCGCCTCTATCGTCCGGCGTGGTGATCGATTCGTCGGTGCGGCCAGAGGAAGCCACCTCGTGGGAACTGGGCGCGAAAATGGCGATGCCAGGCGGCCTGACCGGCACGCTGGCGCTCTTCAATATCGACAAGAAGAACGTGCTGGTTCAGCAGTACAACGACACCACCAAGCAAACCGACTGGCGCACCGCCGGCCGTGCGCGTTCGCGCGGCGTCGAGCTCGACGTGGCCGGGCAGATCGGCCAGCATTGGAGCGTGATCGCGAGCTACGCCTACCTCGACGCAAAGACCACCGAAGATCCGCTTTATGCGGGCAACCGGCTCTGGAATGCGCCGCAGCAGACGGCATCGTTCGCAGCGGTGTACGACTTCGGCGCGATCCTCGGCGGCGACCAGTTGCGTGTGGGCGCGGGCGCGCATTACGTCGGCGCGCGGCCGGGCGACTCGGCTAATAGCTTCACGCTGCCTGCGTATACCGTTGCGAATGCCTTCGCCACCTACGACACGAAACTGGGTAACCGCCATCTGTCGTTCCAGCTCAACGTGAAGAATCTGTTCAATACAACTTACTACCCGTCGAGCGTGAACAAATATTTCGTCTCGGTGGGCGACGCTCGTCAGGTGTCGCTGCTCTCCACGCTCGAGTTCTGAGCCACGAGAAACGTGCGCAACAACTGCGCGTTTGATCGATCAACCCGGAATGGGACATGCCATGAAGCGTCTGAAACGCCGCATTGAGACCGGCCTCGCGTTCACCCGCCAACGCCGTCGCTTGCTTACCGCTGCCGCTGCGGGCCTCGGCGTCTTGATCACCGCCACGCCACCCGCCGCACGGGCGGCGTCGCGCGGCGCACCCGGCGCGGGAAAGACCGTTGTGATGGTCGTTCAACTGAATGGCCCAAACCTCGCCATCGACCAGAAGATCGCCGCACACCTCGGCGCACGCGGTTACAGCGTGCGTCTGATCGACCAGGCAGAGCCGCCCGAAGCGGCAGGCGATGCGGATCTGGTGGTGATCTCGTCAACCGTATCGTCGAAACAGGTGGCGAGCGACTGGCGCTATCTGGCCAAACCGCTGCTGACTTGGGAAAACGACCTGCTCGACGACTTCGCGATGACCGGCAAGCGGCACGACGTCGATTTCGGCGAGGCGGAGAAGGAACGCTACCTGTGGCTCGTCAACGCGCCTCACCCGATCGCGGCGGGCTTGCCGGCGGGCGTGACGAACGTCTACGGCAAACAGGCCGCGATGAGCTGGGGCAAGCCCGGCCTCGGCGCGGCAATCATCGCCACACTGTACGGCCAGCCGGAGAAGGCTGCGATTTTCGCGTACGAGAAAGGCGCGACGATGGACTATGAGTCACTGGCGCCGGCACGTCGGGTGATGTTCTTCCTGAACAACGATACGTTCGGCAACCTCTTGCCGGCCGGGGCGAGTTTGTTCGATGCGGCGGCGGACTGGGCCGTCGGCGCCGCACCCGCGCACACCTGAAATCAATTTGTCGCCGTCGACGGGGTCGCCACCGGCGCCCCGGCCGTGTTGACGGAGCCGGCGCCATCCGTGTGGTGCTGGATCGCGTAGATCTCCCGATTGCGCGCGATCTCCGCATCCGAGGGCGGATAGTCGCTCTTGGAAGTCGGCACCAGCCCTTCGGCCTGGGCCTGCTGCAACTGCTGGATTACTTCTGCGTGCGTGAGCCCCGACGAGGTGGTTTGCGCGAAGGCATTCGCGCCGAAAGTCAAACCGAGTACGGTGATGGCAAGAGCGTTAAGCAGTTTCATGATGTCTCTCCGGGTATGTGCAAGAAATGAGTGGCTTGAACCACGCTTCCCATTCTTGTCATTTCACCTGTCCGCGCACTGACCCGTGGATTACGGTTTTGTTATCTAGCCATCGCCTCGTGCACAGCACCTCGCGCGGCCGCCCTTCGCACCGCCATTCAGATAACAAAACGGTAATCTAGCCGTCCGCAGCCCGTAAGCGACTCCCCGCCACACTCCTGACTCACGAAGCTCGCGCCGCGCATCCGCCATCGCGGCAACGCAAAAGCGCCTTCACCCGCCTCTCATCAGGAAACCGTCATGTGGATCGTCAAGCTCGCGCTGCGCCGCCCCTATACCTTTGTGGTCCTCGCCGTGCTGATCTTTATCGTCGGTCCGCTCGCCATCTTGCGCACGCCGACCGATATCTTTCCGAACATCGATATCCCGGTGGTCAGCATTGTCTGGACGTATAACGGCTTTTCCGCACAGGACATGGCCAATCGCATCACGTCCAACTACGAGCGCGCGCTGACCTCCGACGTCGACGATATCGAGCACATCGAATCGCAATCGCTGAACGGCGTTTCGGTAGTGAAGATATTTTTTCATCCGGGCGCCGATATCAACCGCGCGATTGCCGAAGCCGCCTCCAACTCCGCGTCGATCCTGCGCGTGCTGCCGCCCGGCACGCTGCCGCCGAACATCATTACGTATAACGCCTCCACGGTGCCGATCCTGCAGCTCGGCCTGTCCAGCGACACGCTCTCCGAACAGCAGCTCTACGATCTCGGCAACAGCCAGATCCGCACGCAGCTCGCGACGGTGCAAGGCGCCTCGGTGCCGCTGCCGTTCGGCGGCAAGGTGCGCCAGATCATGGTCGATATCGACCCGGCCGCGTTGCAGGCCAAAGGCCTCGCGCCGCTCGACGTGGTCAACGCAGTTAATGCGCAGAACCTGATCCTGCCCGGCGGCACCGCGAAGATCGGCACTAAGGAATACAACGTGCAGATGAACGGCAGCACCGACACGGTGGCAGCGCTCAACAATCTGCCGATCAAGACGTCGAACGGCGGTGTGGTGTATGTGCGCGATGTGGCTCATGTGCGCGACGGCTACGCGCCGCAGACCAACATCGTGCGCAGCGACGGCAAACGCGCCGCGCTGCTCACGGTGGAAAAATCCGGCAGCACCTCGACGCTCTCCATCATCCAGCAGGTCAAGGCGATGCTGCCGCATATCGCGGCCGGTCTGCCGAGCGCGCTGCACATCACGGCGCTCTCGGATCAGTCGGTGTTCGTGAAGTCGGCGGTCGCGGGCGTGGCACGCGAAGCGGTGATCGCCGCCGCACTCACCGCGCTGATGATCCTGCTGTTTCTCGGCAGCTGGCGCGCCACGCTGATCATCGCGGTATCGATTCCGCTTGCCGTGCTGACCTCGCTGATCGCGTTGTCCGCGCTCGGCCAGACCATCAACATCATGACGCTTGGTGGCCTCGCGCTTGCCGTCGGCATCCTGGTGGACGACGCCACGGTTGCCATCGAGAACATCACGCATCACCTGGAGAACGGCGCGCCGCTGCACGACGCGATTCTGAACGGCTCAGGCGAAATCGCCGTGCCGACCTTCGTCTCCACGCTGTCGATCTGTATTGTGTTCGTGCCGATGTTCCTGCTCTCCGGCGTCGCGCGCTATCTGTTCGTGCCGCTCGCCGAAGCGGTGGTGTTCGCGATGATCGCGTCGTACTTCTTCTCGCGCACGCTGGTGCCCACGCTCGCGATGTACCTGATGCGCGCTCGCAGCAACGCGCCGGTTACCGGCAACGGGCCGATCGCGCGCCTGGTCCGGTTTCAGGCGGGCTTCGAACATCGATTCGAACTGCTGCGCGCTCGCTATCGCGAGGTGCTTCGCTCAGCCATCTCGCATCCACGGCGCTTCGTCGTGATCTTCCTGCTGCTGTGCATCGGCTCGCTCGCGCTGGTGCCGTTTGCGGGCCGCGACTTCTTCCCCGCGGTCGATACCGGCGAGATCCGCCTGCATCTGCGCGCGCCGACCGGCACGCGTATCGAAGACACCGCGCGCATTACCGACGAAGTCGAAGCGCGGGTGCGCGACGTGATTCCGAAGCAGGAACTTGCGGCCATGCTCGACAATATCGGCGTGCCGGTGAGCGGCATCAACCTGACCTACGATTCATCCGACCCGATCGGCCCGGAAGATGCCGAAGTGATGATCACGCTCGCGCCCAAGCACCGCCCCACCGCGCAATACGTGGCGACGCTGCGCACGACGCTTGCCAAAGATTTCCCCGGCGTGACGTTTGCGTTCCTGCCGGCCGACATCGTCAGCCAGATTCTCAACTTCGGCCTGCCCGCGCCGATCGATATCCAGATTGTTGGCAACAAGCTCGACGCCAACCGCGCCGTGGCGAACCACCTGCTCGAGCAACTGCGCGGCGTGCGCGGCCTTGTCGACGCACGGATCCAGCAGCCCGGCGACGCTCCCGCGATCAACGTCAACGTCGACCGCACGCGGGCGATTCAGGCCGGCCTGTTGCAGCGCGATGTGTCGCAAAATCTCTTGACGGCCTTGTCGGGCAGCTCGCAGACTTCGCCGAATTTCTGGCTGGATCCGAAAAACGGCGTGAGCTATCCGCTGGTGGCGATGATGCCGCAGTACGACATCAATTCGCTGCAGTCGCTCGCTAACATTCCGGTCGCACAGAATGGCGGCGCCAATGCAGCGGGCGCGTCGGGCCCGGCCATTCCAGGCGCCCCTGCGCCGCAGAATCTGCTCGGCGCGCTGAGCACGCTGAACCGCGGCACGCAGCAAGCGGTCGTCTCGCACTACAACGTGCAGCCGGTGCTCGATATTTTCGCGTCGGCGCAGGGGCGCGATCTCGGTGGCGTGGCAGCGGACGTGACGCGGCTAGTCGATCAGATCCGGCCGCAACTGCCGCCGGGGGCGTCGATCGTGGTGCGCGGCCAGGTGCAGGCCATGCACGACTCGTTCAGCGGCCTCGCGAGCGGGCTCGTGTTCGCGATCGCCCTCGTCTATCTGCTGATGGTCGTCAATTTCCAGTCGTGGCTCGATCCGTTCATCATTATCAGCGGCTTGCCGGGCTCGCTCGCCGGTATCGCCTGGATGCTGTTCAGCACCGGCACGAGCCTGAGCGTGCCGGCGCTCACCGGCACCATTCTGTGTATCGGCATAGCCACGGCCAACAGCATTCTGGTGATCAGCACCGCGCGTGAATTCCACCACGGCGGCAAACCTCCGCTGCAGGCCGCGCTCGAAGCCGGTTTCAGCCGCTTCCGTCCGGTGCTGATGACCGCGCTCGCCATGCTGATCGGCATGCTGCCGATGGCGCTCGGCCTTGGCGACGGCGGCGAACAGAACGCGCCGCTCGGCCGCGCCGTGATCGGCGGCCTCGCGCTCGGCACCGTGTCGACCCTGTTGTTCGTCCCCGTGGTCTACGGGATGGTGCATGCGTGGCTGGACAAACGCCGTGCGGCCCGCGCTGAAAAACACGAATCCGGCCTTCCCGCCCGCACCCTTTGATTACGACGAGACCTTGTCCATGAACCATTCATCACTTCCGCCGGAGCTGGACGAGCGGACCGCCGAGGCGGCCGGGTCCAGCACTCAAGCCAGTGCCCAACCCAGCACCCAAGCCCCGCGCCGCCGCGTCTGGCCGTTCGCGCTTGCCGGACTCGCCGCGGCCCTGCTGATCGTCGGCATCGTGCCGCGCCTTCATGCCAGTGCCGCACTGACGCAGCAAACGCAGGCGCAAAGCATGGTCAGCGTGTCCGTCGTCACGCCGCGCGCCGCGCCGACCTCCAACGAACTGCTGCTGCCCGGCGCCGTCACGCCGTTCGCAGACGCCTCGATCTACGCGCGCACGAGCGGCTATCTGGCCCACTGGAACACCGACATCGGCACCGAGGTCAAGAGCGGCCAGACCCTCGCGACGATCGAGGCGCCGGACCTCGATGCGCAACTGCGCCAGGCCCGCGCCGACGAAGCCACCGCGCAAGCCAACTTCGACTACGCGAAGACCACCTCGGACCGCTGGCAGGCGATGCTGAAAACCCAGTCTGTCGCGCAACAGGACGCCGACGCCAAAGTCAGCGACATGGACGCGCGCCGCGCGATGCTCGCGTCGGCGCAGGCCAATGTCGCGCGTCTGGCCGAACTGGTCTCGTACGAAAAGATCACCGCGCCGTTCGACGGCGTGATCACCGCGCGCAACGTCGACGTCGGCGCGCTGGTCACGGCGGGCGGCACGCCGGGCACCGCGGGCATGTCGGGCGAGCTGTTCCACATCCAGCAGACGGCCGAGCTGCGGGTCTTTGTCGACGTGCCGCAGAACGAGGCGCCGTACGTCACGCCGGACACCCAGGTGTACCTCACCGCCCAACAGTATCCGGGCCGCCATATCGCCGCGAAGGTCGCGCGCAGCACTGGCTCGATCGATCCGTCGAGCCGCACGCTGCGTGTCGAGGTGGACGTCGACAACAAGGATCACGCGTTGCTGCCCGGTGCTTACGTCCAGGTGCATCTGCAGTTGCAATCGTCCACCCCGGCACTCGATCTGCCCGTCAGCGCCCTGCTGTTCCGCCCGGACGGCGTGACGGTCGCCGTGGTCGACAGCCAGGGCCACGCGCAGTTGAAGACCGTGCATATCGGGCGCGATTTCGGCACGCACGTGGAAATCACCACGGGCCTCGCCGCCACCGACCGCGTGATCGACAACCCCGGCGATGCGTTGAGCTCCGGTCAGATGGTGCAGATCGCGCCCGCCACGCACAGCTAAGTGCGCCATCACAAGAAGGATTCGCCGATGTTTTCCCTGTCTTTTTCACGGCCGATGGTGCGCCGCACGCTCGCTGCCGCGACAATCGGCGCGCTGCTCAGCGCGTGCACGACCCTGCCGCCCTATCAGCGTCCGAGCGCCGAGGTCCCCGCCCAGTACGCAGGCACGGCGCCCGGCTGGACCCAGGCCGCACCGGCCGATGCGGCGCCGCGTGGCCCATGGTGGACGATCTTCGGCGACCCGGTGCTGAACCAGCTCGAAGCGCGCATCGACGTGTCGAATCAAACCGTGCTGAAGGCGGTCGCACAGGTTCAGCAAGCGCGTTCGATGGTGGACTATCAGCACGCCGGCTTCTTCCCGACAGTGACCGCCGGTGTCGGGGTGGACCGCACGCGGCTTTCGCAGAATGTCGAAGGGAAATCGCTCGCGGGCCAGACCGTGCCGGATTATTCCGTCGGCGTGGCGGCGAGCTGGGAGCCGGATCTTTTCGGCCGGATACGCGACAGCGTGGCCGGCGCGAAAGCCGACGCCCAGGCGAGCGAGGCGGACCTCGAAGGCGTGCGGCTCTCGATGAGCGCCGATCTTGCCATCGACTACTTCTCGCTGCGCTCATTCGACACGCAGAAGAAGCTGCTCGACGACAGCGTGACGGCCTACGCCGCCGCGTTGAACCTGTTGCAGCAGCAGCTGAAGAACGGCGCCATCGACGCTTCCGCCGTTGCCCAGGCCACGACGCAACTCGAAGCGGCGCGCACGCAGGATACCGACATCGACGTGACACGCTCGCAAATGGAGCACGCGATCGCCACGCTGATCGACGAACCGGCGTCGAGCTTCACGTTGCCGCCGAACGGCTCGGCTGTCGCGCCACCCGCCATTCCGGTTGGCGTGCCGTCGCAACTGCTGGAACGGCGGCCCGATATCGCCGCTGCCGAACGGCGCGTGGCGTCGGCGAACGCGCATATCGGCCTGGCGCGCGCGGCGTTCTATCCGGATCTGGTGCTGTCGGCTAGCACCGGGCTGGAGAGCACATTTTTTGCGCCGTGGCTGAGCGCGCCCAGTCTCTTCTGGTCGCTCGGCTCACAACTGGCCGGCACACTGTTCGACGGCGGCCAGCGCAAAGCGACCCTGCATGGCGCCACGGCGCAATACGACGGCGCGGTGGCGGACTACCGTCAATCGGTGCTGGTGGCGTTCCAGCAGGTCGAAGACAACCTCTCGGCCCTGCACGCACTCTCCGACGAAGCCGTCAGCCAGCAGCGTGCCACCACCGCCGCCGATCTTTCGTTGAAGCTCACGACGAATCGCTTCAATGCGGGTGCCGTGAGCTATCTCGACGTGGTGACCGCCCAGACGATTGCATTGACGAACGAGCGCACTGCGGATCAGATCGCCGCGCGGCAACTGGAGTCGAGCGTGTTGCTGCTGAAGGCATTGGGGGGCACGTGGGGTGCGTAGTTGGCACCCCTCGGCACAAGCGAAGGCACACTTGCCGTATGCGCGGCGGGCGTCACCCGCCGCGCCGGAACGTCAGCACGAAGCGCGTGCTCTTCGCGTCGCTCTGTGCCTGCACCGAGCCGCCATGCAGCTCCATGATTGAGCGCACGATGGCAAGCCCGAGCCCCGTCGACCCGCTTGACCCTTGCGACAGACCCGATGAAGGCAGCGCACTGCGCGACGGATCGACCCGGTAAAAGCGGTCGAAAATGCGCTCGAGATGTTCGGCGGGGATCGGCTGCCCCGGGTTCGCCACGCTCACGCGCACCTGCTCGGCCGAGGCGCTCGCGTCCAGCACGATTTCTTCACCCTGTGGCGTATAGCGAATCGCATTGGCCAGCAGATTGCTCACGGCTCGGCGGAACAGTTCGAGATCCGCCGTCACGCTCGCCGTGCCGCTGACACGTATGCGCACACCGGCTTCGTCGGCGATTCCTTCGAAGTAGTCGGCGATATGGTGCAACTCCTGTCCAGCGTCGAACTCGCGCATGTGTTTGACGAACTGCGGATGTTCGGCGCGCGCGAGAAACAGCACGTTTTCGATCATTCTCGACAACCGGTCGTATTCCTCCAGATTCGAGGCGAGCAACGACTCGTATTCGTCGACGGAACGCGGCCGGGCGAGCGCCACTTCGGCGGCGCCGCGCATATTGCTAAGCGGCGTGCGCATATCGTGCGCCAGATCGGCAGTGAAGCGCGACAGGTTCTGAAAGCCCCGCTCGACGCGCCCGAGCATCGCGTTCAGCGACTCCACCAGCGCCTCGAGCTCGTTCGGCACGCGCGCCACCACAATGCGCGTGTTGAGGCGATTCACGGTCACGAGACTCGCGCTTGCCGCGATGTCCCGTACCGGTCGCAGCGCGGCGCGGATCAGCAGGTAGCCGAGCAGCATGGACAGCAGCACGCCGGCCACGCCCGCGATATGGAGTTTGTCGCGATACCGGTCCAGCAGCTGCCAATGGTCGCTCATGTTGCGCGCCACCAGCACGCTGGCTGTTTCGCCGTCGCGCAGGCGCGCGTCGGTGAGAATGCCGCGAATCGGCGCACCGTTGGGGCCGGTCCATTCGCCGATATCGGCTTCGGTAATACGGTCGGCTGCGGCCACGCGCGTGAGCTGCGGCAATGCCGCGAACGTGGTGGTGAAAGTGGCCGCGCCGCTGGCGCTATCCGGCACCGCGAGCGTCGCCGCGGCATTGTGTTCGAGCGCGCGGTTGCCGCTGGGATCGAACACTTCCATCGACATGGCTGCGTTGCCGAGGACGATGCTGCTCAAACGCTCGTCATGCTCGCGAATGCCCAGCGGCGACGCCAGTTCTTCCGCGAGGCGCCGTGCGTGACGCGCGGCGAGGACGATGTCGAGATCGTCCTGCGCCTTGATCTGCTTATCGAGCGCGAGGTACAGGAAGCTGCCGACGAGCACGAAAACCGCCAGAGTGGTGGCGCCGAACGCCAGCGCGAGCGCGGCGGCAAGCGAGCGGCCGCGCATCAAACCGTGTCCTTCAGTTCGAGCACGTAGCCCACGCCGCGCACGGTGTGGATCAGCTTGACGGCAAAGTTATCGTCGATCTTGGTGCGCAGCCGGCGGATCGCGACCTCGACCACATTGGTGTCGCTGTCGAAGTTCATATCCCACACATACGAGGCGATCTGCGTGCGGCTCAGCACTTCGCCTTGACGCCGCGCCAGCAGCTGCAGCAGCGAAAATTCACGCGGCGTGAGATCGATACGCGTGCCGCCCCGTTTCACGCGGCGGCGATTCACGTCCATCTCCAGATCGCCCACCTTGATCAGTTCACTCTCGCGTGGCGGACCGCGGCGCGCGAGCGTGCGCACGCGCGCCAGCAATTCGACGAAGGCAAACGGCTTGACGAGATAGTCGTCCGCGCCGAGTTCGAGACCGCGCACGCGGTCGTCGACGTCGTCGCGTGCGGTCAGGAACAGCACCGGCGTGGTGCGCGTGCTGCGCAACGTCTTGACGATCGTCCAGCCGTCCATGCCGGGCAGCATCACGTCGAGCACGATCACGTCGTAGTCTTCTTCCTGGGCGAGGATCAGCCCTTGCGGGCCGTCGTTCGCCACGTCGACCGCGTAGCCGGATTCTTCCAGGCCTTTCTTCAGATACGCCGCTGTTTTCAGCTCGTCCTCGATCACCAGGATTCGCATCGATTGCTCCGCTGTGCATTGACGGTGAAATGATACCGTCAAGCACGCCGGCGGATGATTACGATCCGGTAAGGAAAACGGCTGGCGCGGCGCGCCACCTGCACCACCTGTACGGGGGCGCGCGTGCTTCCCGTCGGCTGCGTCGTTAAGCTCTGTGGGGCGGTATGGCCGGTGCGTGAGGCGAGCCCGGCTCATCTGCGTGCGGCGCCGCCGCACCAGACTGCCACGGGGCTTTCGCATGCTCGACGAGCTTGCGCACCGCATCGCGCGCATGCGCCGCCAGCAGGCCCCAGTGCGTATCGATCGTGCGCACGGTCCACGCGGTACTGGTTTGGCCGCGCGACCAGTAAATCTTGAAGTCCTCGGTGCCCACGCCGAAATCGAGGTCGTAGCCACTCTCGAAGGCCCATTTGACGCATTGCTCGATCGTGATCAGCCCCGGACAGCATTTACCGTAGTGCGGGTCGAAGCCGGCAATGAGCGCGCTTGCACATGGGTTCCCCAAGGTGACGACAATCGCGGATACCGGCGCTTCGTCGAGCGTGACCACAATCAGGCGCGCCATCGACGGTACCTCGCCAGAATAGATCAGCTTGCCGAGGAAGCGCTCGAACTCGCGTGAATCGAGCCACTCGCTCCACTTGCCGGTCCGCTCGCTCCAGACGCGCTTGCATTTGAGCATCCATTCGATAACGGCCGCCGTTTCGCTTTCTTCGGCCGGATCGAGCATGCGTACAACGACCGTGCCCTCCTTGGACAACTTCTTCGCGAAACCGCCCGGCCGCTTGTGGAACAAGGTGCCGAGCGTGTGGCAATAGTCGTCCCAGCTACCCTGCCCGCGCAAGCTGGCGGCGGACACGGTGTACGGTTCGGCGAACTGCACCCTGCGCTCGCGCGACACCAGCGAGCACAGTTCGAGCCCCTCGCGCACATAGGACAGGTGAATGAAATCGGCGCCGCAACGCTTGCGCGCGACGTCCCACGCGCCGGCGACGAGTTCCGCGGTTAATTCGTTGTCCTCGACGAGCACGCTCGTCAGGTCGCCTCCCTCGGGTCCGAGCGGCACGAGACAGCGCCACAGCAGGCGCCTGATGGTGGCGAGCGGCCAGACCAGCACCAGTTTGCCGTCTTCGCGGCAGACGATGCATTTGAGCTTGCGTCCATGCGGCTTCGACACGTACTTCCATGCCAGCCAGCAAAAGCCGAACGACTGATAGGCGTAACCCTGGGCGTTCGACCACAGCGCATCCCATTCGGACTGCAAGGCGCGAAATTCAGCTTCGCCGCTGATCACCTCGTAGCGTCGCGCAGACTGAGTTGTCCCGTCCATGTTGCCTCGCATCATGCTGTGTCCGCTTGCGTGTCCTCGCGCACTACGCCGCCGGGGCGGACAGAAACGGATGATAAAAGCATGCGCCGAGCCGGGATTGCGCTGTGTGCGGCGGCGTACGCTGCACGTCGGCGTGGCGCCGAATTCGTCGTTGCGGCGTCAGCCTCGCGGTTGAAATGGCCCGCGCGCGCGAAGCTGTTATTCTTGCGTCTCCCCCGGCCGTCAACCGGTCGCCTGCCGCCTCCGGGCGGCGCCCCCAAGCGGTGCTTGCGCGCTCGGCACCCGCGAAACAGGAATTCGCATGTTCGGCTTTTTGCGCGGCTTTTTTTCCAACGACCTGGCCATCGACCTCGGCACGTCGAACACTCTGATTTACATGCGCGGCAAGGGCGTCGTGCTGGACGAACCCTCGGTGGTGTCGATTCGCCAGGAAGGCGGCCCGAACGGCAAGAAGATCATTCTGGCCGTGGGCAAGGAAGCGAAACAGATGCTCGGCAAAGTGCCGGGCAATATCGAGGCGATCCGCCCCATGAAAGACGGGGTGATCGCCGACTTCAACATCACCCAGCAGATGATCAAGCGCTTCATCCAGATGGTGCATGAAACACGCATGTTCGCGCCGTCGCCGCGCATCATCATCTGCGTGCCGTGCGGGTCCACCCAGGTGGAACGGCGCGCGATCAAGGAGGCCGCGCACAGCGCGGGCGCCTCGCAGGTCTATCTGATCGAGGAGCCGATGGCCGCGGCCACCGGCGCGGGCTTGCCGGTCTCGGAGGCCACCGGGTCGATGGTGGTCGATATCGGCGGCGGCACCACCGAGGTGGGCGTGATCTCGCTCGGCGGTATCGTTTACAAAGGTTCGGTGCGCGTGGGCGGCGACAAGTTCGACGACGCGATCGTCAACTACATTCGCCGCAACTACGGCATGCTGATCGGCGAACAAACCGCCGAAGCGATCAAGAAGGAGATCGGCTCCGCGTTTCCAGGCTCCGAGATCAGGGAGATGGAGGTCAAGGGCCGCAATATGTCCGAAGGCATTCCGCGCAGTTTCACGGTGTCCAGCAACGAGATTCTCGAAGCGCTGACCGATCCGCTCAATCAGATCGTTTCGGCCGTGAAGATCGCGCTGGAGCAGACGCCGCCGGAACTCGGCGCCGACATCGCCGAGCGCGGCATCATGCTGGCGGGCGGCGGCGCGCTGCTGCGCGATCTCGACCGGCTGCTCGCCGAGGAAACCGGCTTGCCGGTGTTCGTGGCCGAAGAGCCGCTGACCTGCGTGGTGCGCGGCTCGGGCATGGCGCTCGAACGTATCGAGAAGTTCGGCGGCGCGTTTTCGTACGACTGAGCGAGCAGAGGCAAGGCACTCGCGCTGCCTTGCCGACTCTCACATTTTCCCGCCCATTGCACGCCGGCTGCTAAGAATCGGCCAAATACTTCGTTGCTCGCAGCTTGCCTCCTCCCGTACCGTTCTCTGATTGCGCCCCGCGCGCGCTTCTTTCGGAGAACCCATGTCCGCAGTTGAATCGCCAACGAATCCGGCTCACACCATCGCCGACGCCGCGCAACTCTTCGGCGACGATCCGCTGACCCATCGCTTCGCCCCGGTCTTTGCGCGTATCGCGCAAGGCGCGGTCAAGCGCGAGCAGGATCGCGAACTCGCTTATGCACCGGTGGAGTGGCTGCGTGAGGCGGGCTACACAAAACTGCGTGTGCCCAAACAGTACGGCGGCGAAGGCATCTCGCTCACGCAGTTCTTCGCGCTCGCGACGCGTCTCGGCGAAGCGGATTCGAATCTGCCGCAAATTCTGCGCGTGCACGGCGCCTTTATCGAATCGCTGCTTGAACAGGACGATGAAGCACTGCGCGAGCGCTGGCTTACGCGGATCGCGCAAGGGCAGATTGTCGGCGGCGCGGTGTCCGAGCGCACCGAGGTCACCGGCAACAGCGTGCGTCTCACGCAAACCGGCGATGCGTGGCATCTCGACGGCGAGAAGTACTACACCACCGGCACGCTCTACGCGGATTGGGTCGACGTCACCGCGCACGACGGCGTAAGCGACGTGCGCGTGCTCGTCAAAACCGACGCGCCGGGGCTCGACCGTATCGACGACTGGGATGGTTTCGGGCAACGCCTTACCGGCAGCGGCACCACGCGCTTCACGCACGTGCCGGTCTCGCACGAGAATCTCTACCGCCGATATGACGCGTCCGAGCCGCGCCGCAACAGCCTGCTCACAGCGTATTACCAGGCTTTGCACGTAGCGAATCTCGCGGGCATCAGCCGCGCGGCGCTGCGCGATGCGGTCGCCTTCACGCAAGCTAAAACCCGCACCTTCGGCGTGCCGGGTGAATCCAGCCCGCGCGACAACCCGTTGGTGCAGCGCGTGATCGGCCGTCTGGCGAGCCTCGCTTACTCGACGCAGAGCGTCAGCGCGTCGCTTGCCCGGGCGCTCGAAGACGTCACGGTGGCGCGGCAGGCGGGCCGTACCGGCGAGCAAACCTACATCCACCTCGACATCCAGACCTTCCAGGCGCAACAGATCGCCATCGAGCAGACGCTGCAGGCGGCCACCCTGCTGTTCGAAGTGGGCGGCGCCACGGCCACCAGCGAGACGCGCCGCTTCGATCGCTACTGGCGCAACGCGCGCGTGCTGGCCTCGCACAATCCGGCGATCATCCGCGAGGCCGCGATCGGCGGCTTCTATCTGAACGGCAAGGCGCATGACGAGCGCTTCAACGTGGCGCGGCAAGCGGCAGCGGTGCAGTAGCGCCAACGCAGTGGCGGTGCGCGGCGCGCCGCCTTCATGTGGCACAGTATCGTCAGACGCATGCGCCAAGCTTGCGCCATCCACCAGCCCTGACGAGCGACATGAAGAATCTGCCGGCCTACGAGCCCCCGGTTGACGAGAACGAGCTACTGCTGAAGTGGATCCGCCGCGCGCGCGAATCCCAGATGAGCCACTACGACATGGCCGACCTGCTTTCGGCGCGCGACCGCCAGGTCGGCTGGCTGGTGACCGCGCTGACCGCCTTCGTGGGAACGGCGGTGTTTGCCTCGCTGAATTCCGCCGCGGTCTCGCCGCAATTGCGGATCGTGGTCGGCCTCGTGAGCGTGACCGCCACCGCCTCCGCCGCGCTGCAAACGTTCCTGCGCTACGCCGAGCGCGCGGAAAAGCATCGCGCTGCCGGCGCGCGCTATGGCGCCGTGCGCCGCAGACTCGAGGCGATCTATTCCGGCGACGCCGATGCGCGCGATGGCCACTATCTCACCGCGATCCGCGACGAGCTCGACCGGCTCGCCGAAGACTCGCCCAATGTGCCGCCGCGCATCTTCCATCGCACCCAGCGCACCCTCTCCACGAACCCGCAGCGCAGCCGGGACGTTTGAGCCTGCCCTTCTGCCCACCGCGCCGGCTGCTCGAATTCAGGGCTCACGGAAACATCACCGGGACGTCGCTTAAGCGTTACTTAAGCTGACGTCCCGCACCATCGGCCATGGTCGGATGGCCCCATTTCATCAGGGCGTTGACCGTTATCAAATCGAAAGCTGACGTTCGAGCCCTTAGCCGCGCGAAATTACGTCTGCCTTGCCATTGCATTCAAGCGCATATGGTATTGTCCGACCTGCGCTTTAACGCGTGTGTCACACTCAATCGGGCAGCGTCATTGCGCCCTTAAAAAAATATCATGGAAGTTCAGAACGCCCGACGCTGGGCACCTCGGGGAACGCGCGCCTGGCTCGCGGCAGCCGCTGCATTGGCGATTGCCGGCGGCTTGCGCATGTTGCTCCACCCGTTTATCGGCCCGTTCCTGCCGGGCACCGCGTTTTGTATCGCGGCATCGTTGATCGAGTATTTTTTCGGACTGGCGCCGGCGCTGGTCGTCATGCTGCTCGGCCTGTGCATTGCCGACTATCTGTTCGTGCCCCCGTATGCGGTCATTACTGTGTTCGATCGCGCGGATCTGGTTCTGCTGATTTCCTATCCGCTGGTCACGCTGCTGGTCATCGCGTTGATCGAGCGGTTGCGGCGCTCGCAGTTTCGCGCGGAACTGATCGCCTCGGTGGCGCAGTCGCGCTATGAAATGCTGCTGCGCCACGATAACGACCGCCTGCTCGCGCGTCGCGCGGTGGACGAAACGCACCGGCTGCTGCGGCACCTGTCGCATCATCACCGGACCTTCATTTTCATTCAGGCCCTCGAACGCAACGCGTTGCAGCCGGCGACGGAGGTCAAACCGCACGGCGCGCTGCCGCGCCTGCCCAACGAGATCGCTCCCGGACCGCGCTTTGCGGATGTGCATCCCGACGACATTCACCGCCTGAGCAAGTCACTGTGCCCAGGCAGCCATCGCGTGCGCCTGAAAACCGGCGACGGCGCCTCGAAGCTGACCGATTGTGTGTGCGAGCGGTTCACGACCCATGCGGGCGACTTCCTCGTGCTGCGGATCGGAGCCTGAACACGTGAATCAACCGAGCCCCCTCTTCCTTGCCGGCGACGAGCACGCCGTGCTGATGTTGCACGGTCTGTCGAGTTCGCCGCTGGAATTGCGTTTTCTCGCGCGCTTTCTGAACGAGGAAGGCTTCACGGTCTGCGCGCCCCTGTTGCCCGGCTATAGCGCGGGTTCCGACGAAGCCGCCATGGAAGTCTGGATCGAGGCCGCCGTGCGCGAGTACGACGCGCTCGCCGAGCGATTTGAGCGCGTCTCGATCTGCGGGCTGTCGATCGGCGCGGCGCTCGCGCTGGCGCTTGCACAGCGCCGGCCGCAGGCGCAGTCGCTCGTGCTGCTGTCGCTCACGCTCTCGTACGACGGCTGGGCAATACCGTGGTATCGCTTCCTGCTCAACTGGGCGTATTACACGCCGATGCGCAAGCACTGGCGCTATCGCGAGGAAGCGCCGTTCGGCCTGCGCAACGAGGCGCTGCGGGCCAAGATCGCCCGCGCGATGCAGCGCAGCGACTTCAGCGAAGTCGGGCCGTCCACGATCTCGTTGCCCGCGTTGCATGAGGCGAGCCGCCTCGCTTCGAAGGTGCGCACGCTCGTGCATGACGTCAGGACCGATTGCCTGATCGTCCATGCGATCGACGACGAAACCTCGAGCCCGCGCAATGCCCGCTTCGTGGCCCGCCATATCGGCGCGGCCTTCTTACGCACAATCTGGCTGGATGATTCGTATCACATGATTACGTCGGACAACGAGCGCGAAATCGTCGCGCGCGAAACCGCGCTGTTCCTGCGCGAAAGTGAAGTCGCCCGCAGCGGCGACGACAGCGGCAAGCAGGTCGTCTCGAAGGCGCTCGCGCGCCGCCTCAGGCAGCTCGCCGCGCTCGGCAAGGAGCGCGCATGAGGGCGTTCACGCGGTACAAGGCGGTGCGGGAGGCGCAGGTATCGAGGCTGTCGTTGCTCGTGGCCGTGGCGTTGGGTCTTGGCGCCGCGCAAGCCGCCCATGCGGACGAGGCAGCTGCGGACTCAAGCGCGAACACGAGCACCGGTGCGTCCACCGGGAGCAAATGGAAGATAGGTGTCGGCCCCGGCCTCGTGATCACGCCTAGATATCCGGGCTCGCGGCAGTTGAGCTATATACCGTTCCCCGCGCTCGACATCTCTTACGACGACCGGTTTTTCTCGCAGGGCCCGGACGTGCTCGGCGTGAATGTGCTGCGCGGACCGGCTTATCACGTGGGCGCCTCGCTGAGCTTCGATTTCCAGTCGCGCAAGGAGTCCGACGATCCGCAGCACCTGCACGGTCTCGGCGACGTGGACGGCGGCCCCAAGCTGCGCCTGTTCGCCGACTATACGTGGTGGGCGTTCACCGGCTCGGTGCAGCTGTATCAGGACATCGCAGGGAATCACCAAGGCACGACGGTCAGCACCGACCTCGTGGCCTCGGCCCCGGTGGGCGGGTGGCTCTTTTCCGTCGGCCCGGGCGTGACGTGGGCGAACGGCACGTACACGCGCACGTTTTTCGGCGTGTCGGGGCAGCAAAGCGCCGCCTCGGGACTGCCCACGTACAACACCAGCGCCGGGATACGGGACATTCATCTGAATGCCCAGGTGACGTACGATTTTTCCCGCCACTGGAACGGCTCGGTGGCAGCGACCTTCGGGCGCCTCGAGCATAATGCGGCGAATAGCCCGATCACTGAAAAGCGCTTCGAGCTGAATACGATTGCTTCCGTGAACTACAAGTTTTAGGCCGCGATTATCTGATTGCGATTCGCCTTTTGCGGGTTCGGTGTGCGCAAAAGGCGAAGCATCTTCTGGTTGCCGACTTACTCGCCGGGCGTGAGATCGCCCGCGTCGATCCCCAACTCTGCCGCGATGCGGCGCACCACGGACTGAAGCCGGCTCACTTCGTCGGCGAGCCGCTTCTGTTCGGCCTTCACGGCCTCGAACGTGGACAATGGCACCGCCTCGTCTTCATCGCCTGGCTGCGCCAGATCGGCGGCGCTGACTTCCCCGCAGAGCAGATGCATCCAGCGATTCTCACGCTCGCCTGGCGTGCGCGCGAGTTTCACAACCCGTGGCGGATCGTTGGCGGCGAGTTCGTCGAGGAACGCCTCGACCGATGAGATGTCGGCAAAGCCATGCAGGCGCGCGCTATTCAGGCGCAACTCGGCCGCCGTCTGCGGCCCGCGCAACAGCAAGGTGGTAAGCAACGCCGCCGACTGGCTCGGCAAACCCAGCACCCGGTTCAGGTTGTGCTCGAAGCGCGGCACGCGGCTGCTGCTGCCCTCCATCACGAGGCTCAGCCGCTTCAAACCGTCGACGGCGGTCAGCACTTCGGCCTCGGTGGCGTTCATGACCGGCGAGCGGCCGGTTTTCTGGTTGCAGCCCAAGGTCAGCGCGTTCAGCGACAACGGATAACTATCCGGCACGGTGTGCTGCTTTTCGACGAGCACGCCGAGCACGCGTCCTTCAAGCAAGGTCAACGCGCGAATCGAAGGGCGGGAAGTAGCGTCAGGAGTGGAATTCATGGATGACGTTGCGGCATGAGTCGCCGGAGCTCGTGGATGATGGGCCGTGCGGCGCCTTCTGATGGGTGGGCTCTATCATAAACGGCCGGCGCCGCGATCGGGCGCGAATCTGCGCAACGGCGCGGCGCAAGACCGCGGTTGCATCGCCAACGTCCGTACGCGGTAGCATGGGAACCGGCACGGCAACTCGCTGTGTGCTTTGGACGCGCCCGCGCGCGGATTCTGGAGAGCAGAGATGATCAAACATGCATTGTTTGCACGACTCGAAGCAAAACCCGGCAAGGAGCAGGCCGTCGCGGATTTTCTCGCGGCCGGCCTCGATCTGGCCAATCAGGAGACCACGACCCCAATCTGGTTCGCCTTGCGCCTCTCACCCACCACCTTTGGCATATTCGACGCGTTTTCCTCCGAAGCCGACCGGCAGGCACACCTGAACGGTCCCATTGCGCAGGCACTGATGGCGAACGCAGGTGAATTGCTTGCCAGCCCGCCGGTTATCGAGCCGATTGAAGTGCTCGGTCTGAAGAATCAGGCATGACAGGGTTTGCCGGGCGTTCGCGGGGGATTGGCCGCCGGCTGCTGCCGGAGCCGGAAATCCTCCGCGCCGCTTCAACGCAACATCAAAGCAGCATCGCAAGGAACACGAAGGAGAGAGTATGTTCGAGCAGGAACTGTTCGCCGGATGGGGCGACATGGATTTCAATTCGCACATGAAGAATACGGCCTATCTGGACAAGTCCGCCGATGTGCGAATGCTCTACTTTGCGGAGCAAGGTTTTTCAATGACGGAGTTCATGCGGCTGCGCATCGGGCCTGTCGTCATGAAAGACGAGATCGAATATTTTCGTGAGTTTCACCTGCTCGAACGCATGACCGTCCGCCTGACGATGGTGGGTCTGTCGAACGACGGCAGCCGCATGGTCATACGCAATGAATTCTTTCGTGGCGAGACGCTGGCCGCGCGGGTCACGTCCACAGTGGGCTGGCTCGATCTGAACGGCCGCAAGCTCACGGCCCCACCTGAACCCTTGCTGCGGGCGCTCGACAAGATCGACAAGATTGAGGATTTTGTCGTGCTGCCTGGGAGCGTCAGGTGAAGCGCGTGGCGAGGCCTGTGACCGACGAATGGCGGATGCGGTTTGTATAGGGGACGTGCAATCAGACGTCCTGCCAAAGAATCGAACTGATCAGCCAACGGTCATCGATCCGACAAAGCTGGATGAACTTGCGCCCTTCGCCACCGTAGGGCGCGCCATTCAGCATGCCCGCTTTTCTATAGTGAGAGCAGCGGCTGGCAATGTTGTCGAATGCGGTTGTCTGACCATCGACTTCCCACTCGTGGAATTCCGTGAGCGTCCCATCTGACAGCATGGCGGCACGCGGCGCGATAAAAGCGTCTGTCGTCCATGTATCGATGCGCTCGGGTGTCAGGCGTGTAATGGTGGCCTGGGCGGTGAACATTGCGCGAAGTTCCGCGATCGCCAGCGGTCGCGAATCTCGATTGTCGAAGGCGGCATAGAACGTTGCGATCAATCTTTCAATCTCAGGCAAGGAACGGCTGTTCACTCGAATCTCCATCCGTTGTTGTTATATCGCTGGTGCGGCGTCACACAGCGTAACAGAGCAGAAACAGACAGCCGGTATCGCTACGGAACCGCTCGTCGACGGTGCCTTGCGCCGCGACACCTGCCCAGCCGGCCGTCAACAGCCGACCGTTCTGAATCGCCTCGCCTTCCAGCATGAAGATGAACTCCGGCCCATCATGCAGATGATCCGGAAAAACCACGCCGGGTTCGAAGCGTACTAGCTGCATTGCGCGTCCGTTCGCCTTGCCGAGATTTTTTACCGTGACGCCACGGGCTGCTTTCGAGTCCAGCCATGGCGCGGCGTTGCTGTCGGTGAAGGTGAATGCCGCCTCGCTCATGATCGCCGCTCCGGGGCCGGGATTCCGATGAGTATGCTCCGCCCGCCTCGGCTACGCGGCAAGCGCCGCGTCTACCGCAGGCAGATAGCCGCTGAAGCCCGCTTCAACGAGCGCCACGCGTGCTCGCGCGAGTTCACGCCGCGCCTCTTCCCCGCAACGGTCCTGCAGCACATGCGCCAGCGCGCGGCCGCGCAGGACAAACAGTTCGGCCCACGGCAGCGGTTCGACGCTGGTGTAATCTTCGAGCGCCGCAGCATAGCGCAAGGCGCCTTGCGCGTCGCCGGCCGACAACGCCGCTTCAATCGCGTCGCGGTAGTACCACAGATGATTGTGGCCCACCGCGCCGCGCTGCAACATCTGCGCGCCTTCGGCGAGCAGGCTCGCGCGTTCGCCGGCGTCATCGACGGCACGGCTCAGTGCGCTCACCGTCTTGGGTGCGCTGAACTGCGGCCCCACCTCGTGGCAAATCTTCAGCGCTTCGCGCAGCAATTCGGCCGCCTCCCGCCGATGCCCGCCGTCGAGCAGCACCCGCGCGCGCATTTCCAGATTCTGCGCCTCGAAGCGGCGCGCCCCGAGTTGACGGATGATCTGCGTCTCGCGCTCGAGGTGGATCAGCGTAGCCGGCAGATCGCCCATTTCGCAGCAGACAAAAACGCCTAACGTCTCGCACAGCATCTGCGCTCGTGGCTGACCGACCAGCGCAGCGGCTCGCGCGGCGGCATTGGCATCCTCGCGCGCCGCGCTGGCCTGATTGAGGTAGATCCGGCTAAAGCCGGTCATCGAACGATTGGCGACTTCGATGCGGCCGAAGCCGTGTTCGCGGCTCAGCGCAACGCATTGACTGAAATGTTCGAAGGCGGTGCGCATGCGTCCTTGCGCATAGGCGGCGTCCGCGAGACCGCCGAGTGCCCGCGCCTCCGCTTCCGGCAAGCCGAGACGCCGCGCGTAGGCGAGTCCGCGCTCGTGCTCGGCGCGGCAATCGTCGATCCGGCCAAGCGGAAAGAGGATATTGCCGCGCAAGTGATGCAGGCGTGCCAGCTCTGGCACTCGGTCCAGCCGTTGCGCCACCTGCTGGGCCGCGTCGAGCAGCGTGAGCGCTTCCGCGAGGCCTTCGCTGACCCGCAGTCCTTCGGCGAGCCCAAGCTGGGATTGGCAAAGACTGGCTTCGTCCGGCGCGGCGGCGACAGCTTCACGGTAAGTTGCGATCGAGGCGGCTATGTCGCCCAGATCGCGCTGCAATTCGCCCTTGATGCGAATCAGCGCGTGGCGATCCTCATCGCGTTGCGCGATTTGCAGACCTCGCTCGACCAGCCGGAATGCCGCGTCGGTGAAATAGGCCGCGCGTTGCGCAACGGCTGCATCCAGATAGGCGCGCGGCGCTCGCTCGTCTTCGGCGCGGTCGAGATGCTGGGCGCGCAGCACGGGATCAGTCGCCGCAAACCAATCGGCCGCGAGGCGATGCAAGTCGCGCCGGCGCGAGCGCAGCAGCGTCGAGTAGGCACTCTCCTGAATGAGCGCGTGGGCGAACAGAAAATCTTCGCCTTCCGGCAAGACAAGCGCGTTGGCGACGAGTCCGTGGCACACGTAGTCCGGCTCATTGATCAACCGCCGCAGCAAGGCAAGCCCAAAACGCTGGCCGATGACCGCGGCGGCCTGGAAGGCTTCGCGGTCGCGCGCAGTCAGCCGGTCCATGCGCGCCAGCACGAGGCTCTGGATCGTCGCGGGAACCGCCTCCTCACTGCCCTCTTCGGCGTTATGCAGCAGTTGCTCGAGAAACAACGGGTTGCCGCCGGCTCGCGCGATGCAGGCCAACGCGACACGCTCGGTGGCGTCGATGAACGTGCCGGCAAGGCTCAGCGCTTCGTCGCTGCGCAGCGGACCGAGGTCGATCGTGGCGAAAGGCGTGCCACGGCAACCTGCGCGCCATGCCGCGTCGAGCGGATCGCCCTCCACGCGCGAGGTCATCACCAGCAGGCCCGGACCGCTCGCGAAAGCCACAGCGAGCGCGCCCAGGTCGCCGAGCACTTGTGGATCGGCCCAATGAAGGTCCTCCACGGCAATCATGGCTGGCTTGCGCCGGCAGACGTCCGCGGCAATCGCCGCGATGACCGCGCGCTTGCCACGCGTGCGCGCGGCGCTATCCATGGCGTCGTAAAGCGTGCGCCCTTCACCGGTTTGCGCGAGGTCGAGAATGTCGTGGAGAAACATCAACTGATCGGTGCCCACAGCCCCCGATGCGGCAAGCCGTGCGGCGGCCGCGCGCTGTTCAGCGGGCCCGTCCGCGGGCCGCAGGTCCAGCAGGCTGCCGACAATCGCGCGCACCGGATCCTGGCCCTTGCCCACGCCGAAATCCAGCACGAGCGCGCGGTGGCTGGCAAAGCCCAGCGTTTCGACGAAACGGCGCATCTCATCCACGAGCCGCGTCTTGCCGATGCCCGCTTCGCCGCGGACATAGACGACGTGGCCCGCCCTCTGTTCGAGGCACGCGCGGGCAAGGCCCTTGAACTGCTCGAGCTCGGCCTTGCGGCCGACAAACACGCTGCGGCTTGCCGTGACGGGTTCAAAGGCGAGCCCGCGCAAGCGCCACACGCGCACCGGCGAATCGATGCCCTTGAAGCTCATCGCGCCAACGGCGTCGCACAGCACGCCGTCACCGAGCGCGCGATGCACGCTCTCCGAAAGCAGCGTTTCTCCGGGACCGGCGGCGGCAACCAGCCGGGCCGCCAGATTCACGGAGTCGCCAAGCACCGTGTAGTCCCGCACGTCCGCCCGTTCCAGCGGCCCCGCCAGAACTTCGCCGCTGGCGATGCCGACGTGCGCCCTCAGCGGCGGCGACGCGTGCTCGCACAGTCCATTAAGTGCCTCATGAATCTCCAGCGCGGCACGCACCGCGCGCAGCGGATCGGTGTCGTGCGCGCGCGGCGCGCCGAAAATCGCCATGACGGCATCGCCGATGTGCTTGTCGATCGTGCCGCCATAATCGAGGACGATCCCATCGACGAGTGCCGTATAGCGCCCCGTCAATTCGCGCAACTCTTCGGGATCGAGCGTTTGCGACAGTGCGGTAAAACCGCACAGATCGGCAAAGAGAATGGTGACTTGCCGGCGCTCGCTCGCCGGTGAATTCACCGCGGGCGGTTCCGCCTCCGGTGGAGCGCCGCGCTGTGCGGCGATCGCCGCCAGCAGGCGCTTGCGGTGGCCGAGTGAGACAACACCGAGTTCTTTCAGGTCGGCGTCGTCGAGCTGCGCCAGCATCGGGAAGTCGATGTCGTTGTCGGCAAATGCCGGTACGTATTGCTCAAGCCCCAACGCCTGCAGCCACTGACCGATATCCATCGCCGCCGCCCAATCCGGTACGCTAGACCACCCATACCGCGCAGTGTACGTCCAACGTGAAGGAGGCGGATACGGGGTACGGGCGACGAGGTGACGGCCGATTCGGCCAAAACCACGGTGGCTTGCCGCAGCATGCCTGACGCCGGGTTTGACACTGCTTGTGGCGACGCCGGATACTGCATCGTGTATCGGCCATGGTGCCGGGCGCGCACACTCGAGTCGCGAGACGCAACGCGCGGTCGTTCGTCCTCCGGAACGATTGGTGAGATTCAGCACGCCACGTGAACCGCACGGCCCAGGCGAGATTCCGTCCGCCCTTACCGGGGAGCGCTGTGAAGCCAGCCACGACAGGTTCGTCACCCGATGTCCGCGCCGGGCCGCGCATGACGGGCCTGCTCGGAGACCTGTCGGCCGGCATGGTGTCGACTCTCGTCATGCTCTGCTACGCCATGAGCCTGGGCACGCTGATCTTCAGCGCGGATCTCGCCCGTTACGCCGGGCTTGGCGTACCCACGGCATTCATTAGTTGCGTGGTGACGGCGCTGGTGATCGCATTGACGAGTTCGATGCGGATGAGCATCGGCGGACCCGACGGCAACGCAACGGCGTTTCTTGCCGGTGTGGCAGCCGGGGTCGCGAGCAGCGTGCGGGCCGACGGCGGGACGCCTCAGACGATTCTGCTGACGGTGCTGATTACCATCGCGCTATGTTCGGTGGTGACGGGCATCATTCTCTATGCGGTTGGCTCTTCCAGGCGCAGCCGTTCCCTGCAATTCCTCCCCTACCCGGTGCTGGGCGGCTTCCTCGCCGGCACGGGTTATCTGCTGATGGCGGGCGCGTTTCGTGTCGTGACCGGCGAACCTTTGAACTGGCACAGCCTGGCGCTACTGACGCATCTGAACTGGCTGATGTGGACCCCCGCGGTGCTGGTATGTACGTTGGCCACGCTGCTGTCGCGCACCTCGAAACACGCCGCCGCCCTGCCGGTCACACTGGCATTCGGCGTCGCACTGTTTTACCTGCTTCTGTTTGCCGCCGGCCTGTCGATCGACGACGCCCGCAGCACCGGGTTACTGCTGCCGCGCGTCGCGGCACATCCGTTCCGTCTTCCTGAACTGCATCTGCCTGCTTCACTGGGATCGTTGGCACAGGGCGGCGTCGACTGGTCAGCCATCGCCGCGCACCTGCCGGAGACGCTCATGGTCACGTCGATCTCGGCGATCACGATCCTGATGAACTCGACGGCGATCGGCGCGGCCACCGGCGAAGACATCGACCTGAACCGCGAGATGCGGGCGGCGGGCATTGCCAATATCGCGAGCGGAATGTTGGGTGGAATGGTCGGCTACCAGTCCTACAACCGGTCGATGCTCAACGCCCGGGCGGGCGCGTCAAGCCGCATGGCGGGCGTATTCGCCTCCCTCGCGTGCCTGGTGGTGCTGGCCGTCTGGCCCGGTCTGGTGGCGCTCTTTCCGGTGCCGGTTCTGGTTGGGCTGCAGCTATTCATGGGACTGAGGCTGCTGATCCAGTGGCTGGCCGGTGCGTATAGCAAGCTCAACTGGCACGAGTATCTGCTTGTGCCGCTCATTCTGGGCGCCATTGCGTTCTACGGTGTCGTCGCCGGCGTGGTGGCCGGCGTCATTGCCGCATGCGTGATGTTCGTACTCCTGTATGGCCGGGTCAGTTGCGTGCGCATGGAGTTCGACGGCAGCACGCGCACCTCGAACGTCGAGCGCAGTATCGAAACGACGCAACGGCTTCGCGAACTCGGTGCACAGGTGTGTGGAACGTGTCTGCAAGGATTCCTCTTCTTCGGCACGGCCAATTCGATCTTGCAGCGCGTGCGCGAAAGGCTGACCGCGCACGGGCCGAAACGCATACGTTTCGTTGTCCTCGACTTCGCTTCGACATCCGGCATGGATGCCTCGGTCTCGCTCAGCTTCGTCAAGCTCAGGCAGCTATGCGCGACGCGCGACGCGGACCTGGTGCTGACGGGGCTGCCCACACGCTCGCGTGAGCTGCTCATGAAAACCGGCACGCTGAACCTGCGGATTCATGAGTTCGCTACGCTGGATGAGGGATTGGAATGGGTCGAAGATACGCTGCTGGCATCGGACCCGCTCGCACCGCCTGATGTCAGCGAGGGCGCCGAGGACTTCGAGGCACTGCTCTCGCCGCATTTCACGCCAGATGCGCTCGACAAGCTATTGACCCTTCTGGAAGTGCGCGAGCTCGATGCGGGGCAGCCGGTATTCCGTCACGGCGAGCCCGGCGATGCCATGTACTTTGTCGAGCGTGGCCGGGTGGCTGTTTTATTGCCGCTTGCGCACGGCCGGTCTCTGCGGCTGCGCTCGTTCGGGCCAGGGACGATCGTCGGCGAAATGGCGGTGTACACGCAGCATGCGCGCAGCGCGGATGTGCTCGCCGAAGGGCCCGCGCGCGTCCGGCGTTTGACGCTCGCGTCGTTGCATACGCTCGAACGCGACGATCCGGTGACCGCCCAGCAGATTCATCGCTTCGTCGTCAAGGTCATGGCTTCCCGGCTGGCGGTGGCGGACGAGGCGTTGCGCGCTGCTCACTAGTTGTTACGGCATCTCTCGCGTCGGCGCCGCGGAATTTAACGTGGTCGATGAAGGCGCGCAGTTTGGGCAAGACCTGGTGTCTGCCTGAGTGGTACAGAAATACGCCTGGCGTTATCACCGCGAAGGGCGTGAGCAGCGCCTGCAGTTGGCCGTCCGCAAGCGCCGCGGCGGCAACCGGGCGCGGCACCTGTGCGAGTCCCACGCCTCGAATCGCAGCGCCGACGAGTGTCGGGTAGTCCTGCGCGATGAGCGGGCCCGAGACGATGGCCTCAACCGGCTTGCCGCCGTCGACGAAGGACCAGGGCGCAATCGACCCGTTCGTGCGGCGCAAGCGCAGACAGGCATGGTCACGCAGATCCTCGATGCGCTCCGGGCGCGTTCGCCCTCCCAGATACTCCGGGCTGCCGACTACCTCGAACGGAAACGGCGGCGTTAGCCGTACCGCGACCATGTCGGCTTCGATGAACTGGCCCATCCGGACGCCGGCGTCGAACCCTTCCGCCGCGAGGTCGACGAACTTCGCATTGGCGACGATTTCAACTTCGACCTCGGGATAGGCACGGCAGAAGGACGCGACCAGCGGCTCCAGCACGGTCGGCATGACCGAGCTCGGCACCGAGAGTCGCAGCAGCCCGGACGGCCGCTGCCCGAGTTCACGCGCCACCTCTCCTGCCGCGATGAGTTCCTCGAAGGCGGGCTTGGCCCGCGACAGGAATCGTTCGCCGGCCTCGGTCAGGCCGACGCTGCGCGTTGTGCGAACGAACAGCGCAGCGCCGATGCGCGCCTCGAGTACGCGCACCGTCTGACTGATTGCCGAAGGCGTGACGCCAAGCGCCGCCGCCGCCCGACGAAAACTGCGGTGCTGGACAACGCTCAGAAACGCCTCGACGCCGTCGAGCGCGCCTTGCCGGACTGTGAAGTTTTGCTTCATAACGCGTCGATATTAGCGTGGATAGTCACTCGGTGGAAGCGATCCTACACTCAGCTTGCGGATCGGGAATTCCGCGATTTGCCGGACTCCCATCACTGATAGCCCCTGAACTCACGAGGTAACTTGCAATGACTGATCGCCTTGATGGCGTGCGCGACCACTACCGCGCAACCGGCCTCACCGAACGGCTGAAAGCGGTGCTCGCTGCGTTTGGCCCGGAGGACCAACGGCTCACGCCCCAGCAACTGGGCACGCTCGACCAGTTTCACACCCGCGGGCTTGCCGCGACCGTCGAGCTTGCCAGGCTCGCCGGGATCACCGCCGACAATTCGGTCCTCGACGTCGGTTCGGGTGTCGGCGGGCCAGCGCGCTTTCTCGCCGCGACGTATGGCTGCCAGGTAACAGGCGTGGACCTCAGCGAACCCTTCGTGGACGCCGCGCGCTACCTGACCACGCGCACCGGACAAAGCGCGCAGGTGGCGTTCCAGACCGCCAGCGCACTGGAGCTTCCCTTCGGCGACGGCCGCTTCGATGCCGTGCTGCTGCAGCATGTGGCGATGAACATCGCTGACCGTGCGCAGCTTTACCGCGAGATGCGGCGCGTGCTGAAACCAGGCGGCAGGTTTGCAACCTACGACGTCGTGTTGAATGGCGGCGAACCTCATTATCCGCTTCCGTGGGCACGCACGCCGGCGACGAGCTGGCTGCTCGAGGCCGGGGCGACGCGCGAGGCGATCGAATCGGCCGGCTTCCGCACGCTGACGTGGCAAGACGACACCGAGGCCGCCAAAGACTGGGCCGTTCAAATGCGCGCGTCGGCGTCCCCGCCGTCGCCCAATCTCGGCGTGGTCATGGGGCCGGAATTCGCACAGCTTGCCGCCAACCTCGGACGCAATCTCCTGGAAGGCCGGCTCGGCATCCTGACCGCGGTGTTCGAGGCCGCGTCGACCCATTCCTGACAGGAGTTCCGCCATGTCAACCGAAACCCTCTTCCGCATCCATCTCGTTCTAGGCTATGTTGCGTGGCTGCTTTGCTTCGTGCCGTATGTGCTGCCGAGGCTCAGGTCGATGGATCGCGCCGACGCGCAACGAGCCATCGCGACGCTGCATAGCTTCCGCTTCTTCGGGCTGGTCTTCATGCTGCCTGGCGTTGTCGGCCCCAGTCTGCCGGCCAGCTTCACGCAGTTCGCCGCTTATGGCGACTTCGCAACCGGCGTGCTGGCCATGCTGGCGCTGCTCGCCTTCCGGGTCCGGCCGCTCTTCTGGTCTCTGGTAGTCGCGTTCAATGTCGTGGGGGTGGTCGACATTCTCGTCGACTATTACCACGCGACCCGGGTCGATCTTCCCGCTATGGCGGGACAACTGGGCTCGATGTACGGGATTCCGATCCTCTACGTGCCGCTGCTGATGATCACGCACTTTTTCGCGTTCTACCTGCTCTTGCGTCCTCAGTCCAGGGAGGGGGGGACCTTGGCGCGCGATGTGGCTGCGTTTTAAATCCGCGCATTGACCAATTTCCATATTCGAGATAATTTCTCGAATATGGAAAACACACCCTCCGATGACAACGCCATCGACCGTCGCATCGCTCAGCGTCTGCGGGCGTTGCGCGCCGAGCGCAACTGGTCGCTCGACGATCTCGCGAGTCTCAGCGGCGTCAGCCGCGCCACCCTGTCACGCCTGGAAAACGCTGCCGTGAGCCCCACGGCGAGTGTGCTCGGCAAGCTGTGCGTCGCGTACGGCTTGCCGATGTCGCGCCTCATGCACATGGTCGAAGAGGATTTCGCGCCGCTGGTGCCCCGCGCCATGCAGCCGCTCTGGACAGACCCCAGCGTCGGCTTCAGGCGGCGCTCAGTATCGCCACCCGCGCAAGCGCTGAGTGGGGAGGTACTGGAGTGCGAACTCGATGCAGGTGCGCACATCACGTACGACGCGTCTCCGCGGCCCGGCCTCGAACATCATCTGCTTTTACTCGAAGGGCAACTGCGAATCACGGTCGACGGCCACAGCCACGACCTGCAGCCTGGCGATTGCCTGCGCTATCAGCTATTCGGCCCCAGCGCTTTCGTGACGCCCGCGCACAGCGCGGCCCGCTACCTACTCTTTATCGTGTGAGCCTGCATGAGCACCCCTGCCGTCACGACTATCGCCACCTTCTCGGACCACGACCTCGTCAAGCATCTTCCCGAACTCAGCGCATTGTTGCGAGCCTGCGTGCACAACGGTGCCAGCGTCGGCTTTGTGATGCCGTACGGCGTCGAGGAGAGCGACGCGTTCTGGCGTGGCAAGGTGCTGCCTTCGTTGCGTGCGGGCGGGTTGATGTTGTTCGTCGCGCGTCAGGGCGGCGCGATTGCCGGTACCGTGCAACTCGATTACGACACGATGCCGAATCAGCGGCATCGCGCGGAGGTGCGCAAGCTGCTGGTTCACCCCACATTCCGCCGCCAGGGCACGGCGAGAGCCTTGATGACGGAACTGGAGCGCCACGCACACAGATTGCAACGCAGCCTGCTCACGCTCGACACCCGAACCGGCGACCACGCCGAACCGCTTTATGCCGCGCTGGGATATCGGACGGCCGGGGTGATTCCAGGCTACGCGCGCGACCCGCATCATCAAGCGTTCGACGCGACTACCATCATGTACAAAACGCTAGGCGGGTAGCACGCGGCCCCGCTCGGCGGCGCGCATCGACCGCCGATTGCGCACTGCATCGCACGAAACACTTGCGGCCGAACTTTTTGAAAGGTATCGTCACACCGTTCTGCAATGCAGCGCGGGAGAGATCGTCAGACGTACGTGACGACGCCGACGGAGCAACCGCCCCGGAAACTCTCAGGCAAAAGGACCGCGCAGCAGGAACATCTGGAGAGCGGCGCATGGCAACACCTTGTGCGCCCACCGAAGGGGATTCCCCGCATACGGCCTGCTATCGCGCAATCGGCCCGAATGCCGCGGGAAGAAACTCTCAGGTACATGGACAGATGGGGCATCGACGCCGGTTTCGACACGAAATCGACACCGGTGATGCTCAACTACTCTGGACCATGACATGTCACGAATCGCCATTATCGGCGCCGGCATTACCGGCGTCACGACCGCGCACGCCCTCGCCCAACGCGGCCACCACGTCACCGTGTTCGAGCGCCATCGCTATGCCGCGATGGAGACCTCGTTCGCCAACGGCGGCCAGCTATCCGCCAGCAATGCCGAAGTCTGGAACAGCGCGGCCACCGTGCTGAAGGGCCTGCGCTGGATGCTCACGCGCGACGCCCCGCTGCTGCTCAATCCCGCGCCCACCTGGCACAAGTACTCGTGGATGGGCGAATTCCTGCGGCAGATTCCGCACTATCGCGCGAATACCGTCGAAACCGTACGGCTCGCGATTGCTGCGCGCGAGCATTTGTTCTCGATTGCCGAACAGGAAGGCATCGACTTCGATCTCGAACGGCGCGGCATTCTGCACATCTACAAGACGCGCAAGGAATTCGACGCCGCCAGCAAGGTGAACGAACTGCTGCGCGAAGGCGGACTCGACCGCAGCCCGGTAACCGCAAGCGAGTTGCAGCGCATCGAGCCCACGCTGCACGGCGACTTTTACGGTGGATTTTTCACGCCTTCCGATTCGACCGGAGATATTCACAAGTTCACACGCGGACTGGCCGAGGCATGCGAGCGGCACGGCGTCCAGTTTCATTACGACGCACAGATCACATCGATCGAACAGCCTGCCGAAGGACAGTTCTCGCTGATGGTCGATCTCGAAGGAGAATCGCAGCGCTTCACTTTCGAGCGCATCGTGGTCTGCGCCGGCGTGAAGAGCCGCGACTTCGCGGCCATGCTCGGCGACCACGTGAACATCTACCCGGTCAAAGGCTATTCGATCACGGTCTGTCTCGACGACGAAGTCAGCCAGCAGCGCGCACCGTGGGTGAGCCTGCTCGACGACAGCGCGAAGATCGTCACGAGCCGGCTCGGCGCGGACCGTTTCCGCGTAGCCGGCACGGCGGAGATCAACGGCTTCAACCGGGATATCCGCTCGGACCGGATCGCGCCGCTGGTCGACTGGACGCGCCGTTATTTCCCCGAGGTGTCGACCGCGCGCGTGATTCCCTGGGCCGGGTTGCGCCCCATGCTGCCGAGCATGTTGCCCAAGGTCGGCCGCGGGAAGCGGCGTGGTGTGTTCTACAACACCGGGCACGGACATCTGGGGTGGACGCTCTCCGCCGCGACGGCGCAAGCGCTGGCGAGCGCGATTCAGTAAGCCTGGCCTGTGGCGGATCACTGCCGCCGCGGGCACCGTCGCGATCGCTGTGATGCACGGCAAAATGAATCGTATCTGCTAGTGTTCTTCCATCCGCATCACATCGGTTGGGGAGTCATGGCACACGTTCGCGTAGCGAAGCAACATGCAGAGCGCGCCGGCAACACCCGCATGAGCGATGCGCAGATCGCCGCGGAAGTGACGCGGCGTCTCGCCTGGGATGCCGCGGTCCCGCGCAACGCGGTGAAGGTCCAGGTCTCGCGCGGCCGTATTACGCTGCGCGGCGAACTACGAGGCGATTGGCAACGCATGGCGGCGCTTGAAGACGTGACGCGCCTGTACGGCGTGACAGGTGTCTCGGATCATACGGTCGTCAAGGTAGAGTGACGTTAGGCGATCCGCATCAGTATGCTGAAGACCTTACATTCCCATTCAAGCGGCGCGAATTTCACGCAGCGGCGCTTGCGCCATGCTTTAAGTGCGTATTAAGTTTAGGGGTCTAGCGTGTTGGTGCCGCATGCGCGTTGACGAACCGCATCTGGCCGCATGTGGCACATCCCGCCTTGCTCGGCCCTTACCTGAACGCACAACCATGTCGACACCCAGCAGCTTCAAAACAGCCTTGATCGCCGTGCTCTCACTCGTGCTGTTGTCTGCCGGCATCGCCGTGCTGGTCGGCGTGTTCGGTTTGCTGATCAAACTATTCGGCCACGGCTGAACGCCGCCGCGTGGGTGCCGGTGATGCGCAGGCACGCCTAAAGGAACTCGGCGCCTGACCTGCCTTGCTTACCTTTTGCCGCTCAGGAGCGACGCTATGTCGATCTCCGCCAGTTCCCCGATCCGCTCGATCGACACGTCCGCGGGCTGATTGCTCAATATCTCTTTCGGATCGTGCGCATAGTGCCCCTGGCGCGGAAAGACCGTGGTCAGCTTGTCGCCCCACGCCTTCTTCATGGCCGACAGGATGCGCAGTTTGTCATCCACCATCACGTAGTGGCGCGCCGGATAGCACGCCATGACCTGATCGAGCATCAGCTCTTTGTGGATGTAGATCAGCACCCGCCCCTCGACTTCGTCCCATAGGCCCGAGCGGGCAATCTTGCGCGGCTGGAACACCACGTCACCATCCGAGAGAATTACCGTGGGCCCGCGCGCGGCCACATGGCGCAGCGCATCCAGCGCGCCCGGATACAGCCGGTTCGCGAACGGGTAATCGATCAGGAACGACGACATCAGCAACAGCCGCGTGTCTCGTGGATGCTCCTGCCGGTAGCGCTGCAACGCGCCCAGGTAGTCGGCGTAGCCGAGCACCCCGCGCAGGTCCTCGAAGATTTGCCAGTACCGCGCGGCATTCTCTTCGCCGAACTCCGCCATCATGTGCCCGCGCAGATCCGCAAGCACATGATCGTTGTCGAGCAAGGTGTTGTCGCAGTCGAACAGAAACACGACGTCATGCGGCGTGGAGGTGGTGGCTTGCATGGTGGCTCCTGCAGTCAGCTCTTTTGTTCGTTAGACGGTGTGGCCGCTTTCTCGACGTGTCCGCCGAAATCGTGGCGCATCGCCGAGAGCACCCGGTTCGCAAAATCATCCTCGCCACGCGAACTGAAGCGAGCAAACAGCGCCGCGCTCAGCACCGGCGTGGGTACGCCTTCGTCGATGGCGGCCGCTACCGTCCAGCGCCCCTCGCCCGAGTCCGATACGCGTCCTGCGTAGCTCTGCAGCCGGGCGTCGCTGACGAGCGAACCCGCGATCAGATCGAGCAGCCACGATCCGATTACGCTGCCGCGCCGCCAGACTTCGGTGACGTCCGCGAGATTCAGGTCGTACTGGTACAACTCGGGGCGGCGCAGCGGCGACGTTTCGGCGTCGACTTCCCGCGCGTGTTTGCCGGCGTCGGCGTGGTGCAGAATGTTCAGGCCCTCGGCATACGCCGCCATCATCCCGTACTCGATACCGTTGTGGACCATCTTCACGAAGTGTCCCGCGCCCTGCGGTCCGCAGTGCAGGAAGCCTTGTTCCGCCGTGCTCGCGCCGGCGGCCCGGCCTGGTGTGGCCGGTGCGGCGCCCGCGCCCGGCGCGAGCGTCGCGAAAA
>DASVNP010000311.1:0-4866 GCA_036383775.1 Paraburkholderia sp.
GTTGCCGGACAGCGGCTGCGGCCGTTCGCCGGCTTCGGGGGAAATGAAGGAAGAGGTATTCATCGTGTCTCGGCAATGAAAAAGGGCGGCAAGTGAATTCGTGCAGACCGGCCAAGGAGAAGCGTCATCACCGCACCTTGCCGGAGGAATCTCGATTCTTGAGCAGTTTTCCAGAAGTTAAAATACCGACAGAATAAACTTCACATTGATTCCCGGCGATGTATCCTGACGTATGTTCTCCCAACTCACCGATCTCGACCTGCGCCTGATCCGCGTGTTTCTCGCCATTGTCGACGCGGGCGGCGTTTCGCCGGCCCAGGCCACTCTCAACGTGGGCCAGTCGACCATCAGCACGCAGCTCGCCACGCTGGAAACGCGCCTCGGCTACCGTCTGTGCGAGCGCGGGCGCGGCGGCTTCAGCCTGACCGCGCGCGGCGAGCAGTTCATCGAGGCCGCTCGCGCCCTGCTCTCGGCCGTCGACACGTTCGGCATGCAGGCGCGCAACGTGGGCCGCAAGCTGGTCGGCACGCTCGATATTGGCATGATCGGCCACACGCCGGTATCCGCCAGCGCGCGCATCAGCGAAGCGATCGGCAGGTTCAGGGCGCGCGATCAGTCGGTGCGTTTTTCGATTCTGGTGCGCTCGCCGGGTGAACTGGAAGAACTGCTGCTCAACGGGCGGATTCAGATCGGCATCGGCTACTTCTGGCATCGCGTGCCGTCGCTCGAATACACCGAAGTGTTCGCGGAAGATCAGCTCGCTTATTGCGCCAAGGGGCACCCGTTGTTCGCCCAGGCCGGCGACGTGTCGCCCGCCGAAGCGGCCCAGCATGAATGGGCGTGGCGCAGCTATCCGCTGCCTGAGGCCGAGAGTTCGACCACGCCGCAGAACGTGACCGCCGTCGCGGACAACATGGAAGCAGTCGCGATGCTGGTGCTCTCAGGACATCACCTCGGCTATTTGCCGGGGCATTTCGCGGCGCCGTTCGTCAAGGAAGGACTGCTCGCCGCGCTGAATCCGGCGCAGATGCGCTACCGCGTCGCGTTTCATATGGTCACGCGGGCGCGGCAGCATCGTACGGATATCGTCGAAGCCTTTATCGACGATATGAAGGCCGCGCATCCGGCGCGGGTTCTGGAAGTGAACGAGTAGCGCAAGCACCAGTCAATTTACGCGCAACAAAAAACCGCGCTCGATTCAGCGCGGTTTCTTGCCCATCACGCACCACCCGCAGGCGGCTTATCCGTTGATCACGTCCGCGCCCTTCGGGACGGTGAACTTGAACGCATCGGCCGGCAGCGGCGGATTCTTCTGAATGTTCGAGAACGTCAGCAGCGTCACGTTGCCGAACACATCGTGCAATTCCATCGCCTCGAGATTGCCATCCTTGAAGCCGATACCAACCCGCTCGAACTGCGTGTCCTTCGCCTTCGGCGTGAGTTCGAGCCAATCGATGCCCGCCTTCACGCCCGCGTCGCGCAGCGTGAAGTTCTTGTCCAGATCATTGCTGCCGAACAGGATCGCCGCGGGACTTGCGCCGAGCGCGCCGCCCAAGCTGCGCACGGTCACCTGATTCAGGTCCTTGTCGTACACGTAGAGCTTGTCGCCATCCGCTTGCAGCAGCTGGGCATAAGGCTTCTCGTATTGCCAGATGAACTTGCCGGGACGCGCGAACGTAAAGGTGCCGCTCGAGGTTCCGACCTTGCCGGCCCCCGTGGTGGACAGCGTGCCGCTCGCGCCCTGAGCCTTGCTCGGCGCCCGCACTTCCTGCTGCACGAAGGTGCCGCGCGCCGAGTGCACTTGCGCGACGAACGCCTTCAGTTGCTCGGTGCCACTCGCGAATGCCTGCGACGCGATGAGCATCGAGGCGCCGATCGCGACGCTGCCGGCGCCACGCACGAGAGTCCGGGCAAGCTGGCCGAAGCGGCCGGAATGAGCACCCGGTCGAGCGTGCTGCTGCGCGAATAGCTGCATGGTGTTTTCTCCCTTGATTGAATTCGTTGAGCGGTCATGACCGCCGGCACACGGGCCTTGCTGCGTGCCCGTGGCGGCAGGCGCCTGGCGCGGCGCCATGCGGTTGATCGCCGGTCGTATTTGTAACAGCTTAGGCGACCCGCCTTAAACGAGGCTTAGCGGGTTAGCTGATGCATCAGCCGCAAAGTCCATGCCCCGCCGCGTTGCACACGGCTCATGCCTCTCTTGTTCCGCGCTTATTCCGTTCTTATTCCGCTTCCCGCGCCGGCGCGAGAATCTCGCGATTGCCGTTGGACGACATGGCCGACACCACGCCCGAGTTCTCCATCTGCTCGAGCAAGCGCGCCGCGCGGTTATAGCCGATGCGCAAATGCCGCTGCACCAGCGAGATCGACGCGCGGCGGTTCTTCAGCACCACGTCGACGGCCTGGTCGTAGAGCGGATCAGACTCGCCGTCGCCCGATCCACCGCCTGCGCCCGCGGAGCCTTCGTCGCCCTCGCCCGTCACGCCGCCTTCGAGAATGCCCTCGATGTAATTCGGCTCGCCCTGCTCCTTCAGTTTGTCGACAACGCGATGCACCTCCTCGTCCGACACGAAGGCGCCGTGCACCCGCACCGGCAAGCCCGAGCCCGGCGGCAGATACAGCATGTCACCCATGCCGAGCAGCGATTCCGCGCCCTGCTGGTCGAGAATGGTGCGCGAGTCGATCTTGGACGACACCTGGAAGGCCATGCGCGTCGGCACGTTGGCCTTGATGAGGCCGGTGATCACGTCCACCGACGGCCGCTGCGTGGCGAGAATCAGGTGGATACCGGCCGCGCGCGCTTTCTGCGCGATTCGCGCGATCAGCTCTTCGACCTTCTTGCCGACCACCATCATCAGGTCGGCCAGCTCGTCGATCACGACAACGATGTTCGGCAGGCGCGTGAGCGGCTCCGGATCGTCCGGCGTGAGGCTGAACGGATTCGGCAGCTTCTCTTCGCGTTTGGTGGCTTCGTCGATCTTGTTGTTGTAGCCGGCCAGATTACGCACGCCGAGCTTGCTCATCAGCTTGTAGCGGCGCTCCATTTCGGCGACCGCCCAGTTCAGCGCGTGGCCGGCCTGGCGCATGTCCGTCACCACCGGACACAGCAGATGCGGAATGCCTTCGTAGACGCTCATTTCCAGCATCTTCGGATCGATCAGGATCATGCGGACCTGTTCGGCGCTCGCCTTGTAGAGCAGCGACAGGATCATGGCGTTGATGCCCACCGATTTGCCCGAACCCGTCGTACCCGCCACCAGCAGGTGCGGCATCTTGGCGAGGTCGGCGCACACCGGCTTGCCGCCGATATCCTTGCCGAGGCCCATGGTGAGCGGCGACGCGGCGTCGGCATAGACCGCGGAGCCGAGAATTTCCGACAGGCTCACGGTCTGGCGGCGCTGGTTCGGCAACTCCAGCGCCATGAAATTCTTGCCCGGAATCGTTTCGACCACGCGGATCGACACCAGCGACAACGAACGCGCGAGATCTTTGGCAAGACCGACGATCTGGCTGCCCTTCACGCCCGTGGCCGGCTCGATTTCATAGCGCGTAACGACCGGCCCCGGATAGGCCGCGACCACGCTCACCTCGACGCCGAAATCCTTGAGCTTCTTCTCGATCAGACGCGAGGTGAACTCCAGCGTGTCCGCGGAAATGGTTTCCTGCGCGGCGGGTGCGGCATCGAGCAGCGAGATGGGCGGCAAAGTGGAATCGCCCGGCAGGTCCGTGAAGAGCGGCACCTGCCGTTCTTTCTCGACGCGCTCCGACTTGGCCGGCGTGACGACCGGCGGCACGATCATGACCGGTTCATGTTCCTCGATGCGCACGCGGCCCTTCTCGACCTTGCCTTCGCGCTTCACGGCCGCCGCTTCGCCGAGTTTGCGGTCGCGGCCGGCCTCGCGGCGCAGCTTGGCGAACGTCACCGCGGAAATGATCGACTCGCCGACCTTTTCCGACACCGACAGCCACGAAAAACGGAAATACAGCGACAGGCCGATTGCCAGCGCGATCAGCAAGGCGAGCGTGCCGCCCGTGAAGCCCAGCGCATGCGACACGCCACGCGCGACGGCGTCCCCAACTACGCCGCCCTTGACGCCCGGCAACTGCACCTTGAGCGACCACATGCGCAGCGCTTCGATGCCGCTGCACGAAAGCAGCACAAGCACGAAAGCGAACGCGTCCGTGAGCCAGCCAACGCCGCGCGGCGCGTCGTCCTCATCGTCTTCGCGGAGGGTGATGCGCCGGTAGTTGGCGGAAATATGGCGGCCGAGCAGTACGACCCACCAGTAGGTGGACAAACCGAACAGCAGCAGCAGGATGTCCGAAGTCCGCGCGCCGACGCGGCCCGCCCAGTTGGCAATATGGTCGACCTGGGCGGCATGGGTCCAGCTCGGATCGTGCCGGCTGTAGCTGACGAGCGCCATGAGCAGGAACACGCCGAGCGCCACCTGCAGGATCCAGCGGATTTCGGTGAAAAGGCGCGACATGCGGTGCGGCAATGCCTGCGCGCTCGCGGAATAGGGAGCTTTTGCCATTGATCCTGTTGCGTGTGTACCCGATTGGCCGCCCGGGGCGCGGCCGGCGCCTCGCCCGGCGTGGCTTCGGGCCCGATTCCGGCTTCCGGAAACTTTGATCCGGCCTATTGTAAACGCTGTGCCCCGCGTGAGGCTGTAAATGACGGTAACTTGGCCGTTTGGCCACAGAATGCGGTGACAAGCGCGGAACAGGCCGGTAACGCGCATGCAGCGGCACTATCGGTGCGATCGGAAAGCTTCATGGAGCACGCCGGCGGCCCGCCCTTTATAATGCCGCACGGATGCCCATCTATCGAATTGACTCAAGTCGCGCGGCCTCGCAAGGGCGAGT
>DASVNP010000312.1:0-12723 GCA_036383775.1 Paraburkholderia sp.
CGCGTTGCGGAAAGTGAAATGCAAGGCGCTCGTCACCGCCGAGAGTTTCAAAACATCGAACTACATTTCGATGTTGCTCGACATTGCGCCTGAACTCGCGTCGCAGCAGCCGGACGAGTTGAAGGTGGAACGTCTGCCGGATCTTCGTACGGTGATCTCCGTGGGAGACTGGCGCGTTTCGGGCGTCATGTCGTTCCACTCGGTCATGCAGCGCGGAGAGGGGATGCTTCGACACGAAGGGCATGAGGTAATCGATGCCGTCGAGCAAACGCTTTCGTCTCATGATCCGATCAATATCCAGTTCACGAGCGGCACCACCGGCAGTCCCAAGGGTGCAACGCTGACGCATCGAAACATTGTCAACAACGCGCGCTTTGTCGGCATGGCGATGAAGCTGTCCGAAGCTGACTCGCTTTGTATTCCAGTGCCGCTGTACCACTGTTTCGGCATGGTGCTCGGCGTACTGGCGTGCGTGTCGGTTGGCGCTCAGATGGTCTTTCCGGGCGAAGGATTCGACGCCGGCGCGACCCTCGCGGCCGTCTCTGAAGAGCGCTGCACTGCACTTCACGGGGTGCCGACCATGTTCATCGCTGAGCTGGGGCATGCGGACTTTGCATCGTTTGATCTGAGCAGTCTGCGCACCGGCATCATGGCCGGATCGCCTTGTCCCGTCGAGACAATGAATCAGGTCGTGACAAAGATGAATATGCGAGAGGTCACCATCGCGTACGGCATGACGGAGACCAGCCCCGTATCGTTTCAGAGTGGAACCGCCGATCCGCTCGATAAGCGCACAACAACGGTCGGGCGGATTCAACCTCATCTCGAAGTGAAGATCGTTGATTTCGATGGTAGGACTGTCTCTGTCGGTGAGACGGGGGAACTCTGTACACGAGGGTACTCGGTGATGCAGGGGTACTGGGAAGACGAGACAAAAACGCGCGAAAGCATCGTAGACGGATGGATGCATACAGGCGATCTCGCCACGATCGACGCCGATGGATATTGCAACATCGTCGGAAGATTGAAGGACATGGTGATTCGAGGGGGAGAGAACATCTATCCCCGCGAAGTTGAGGAGTACCTCTTCAGACATCCGAAAATCCAGAACGTGCAGGTGTTCGGCGTGCCGGATGAGAAGAACGGCGAGGAGTTGTGTGCCTGGATCGTGCTTCGAAAAGGCGAAGGTTCGACTGAGGAAGACATCAAAGACTTTTGCCGAGGGCAGATCGCGCACTATAAGGTGCCCAAATACATACGCTTCGTGAGCGAACTGCCTATGACCGTTACCGGAAAAGTACAGAAGTTCGCAATGCGTGAGGAGATGATCCGTTATCTCAATCTGACCGAGCACAAGACCGCCTGACAGGTTAGCGAAAACCGGACAGGATCGTAAAAACTGAGACTCGTACACTCGCCTTGAATTAGTTATCCGAACTACACGGAGACGGTGAGGCACGAAGGCATGACAATTGGAGGTGTCGAATGTATGAAATAACCACGGACGTACTCATCGTCGGAACGGGGCCTGCGGGCTCCGCCAGTGCCGCGCTGCTTTCGACGTACGGTATCAACAACATGGTCATCAACCAGTATCGTTGGCTGGCCAACACGCCTCGAGCGCACATCACCAATCTGCGCACCATGGAGGTCCTGCGAGACCTCGGTCAGCAGGTGGAGCAGGAGGCCTACCTGCACGCAACCGATCAGGATCTGATGGGCGGGACGGTTTTCTGCGAAAGCCTGACTGGTGAGGAGATTGGCCGGGTGCCCAGTTGGGGGCTGCATCCGCTCTCGAGAGCGGAGCGTCAATTGTCGAGTCCGACCAAAATGAACGATTTGCCGCAGACGTTCATGGAGCCGCTGCTTTTCAAAACGGCGTGCTCGCGAGGAACGGAAGCGCGGATGAGCACGGAATATCTGAGTCATACGCAAACTGACGAAGGTGTTCTCACGCGCTGCCGGGACCGATTGTCGGGCGAGGAGTTTACGGTCAAATCGAAGTACCTGATTGGCGCCGACGGCGGGAACTCCAAGGTCGCAAAAGACGCGGGTCTGCCTTTCGAAGGGCAGATGGGCGTGCGGGGATCGATGAACATCTGGTTCCGTGCGGACCTGTCTGAATTCGTCGCGCATCGCCCTGCAGTGTTGTACCCAATCATGCAACCGGGTGCGGAAGTGGGCGGGATCGGAATGGGCCTGATCCGGATGGTTCGGCCCTGGCACGAGTGGTTGATCGTTTGGGGTTATGACATCAACGAGCCGACGCCGGTTGTTGACGAGGCAAAGGCCACCACGATCGCACGCCAGCTCGTGGGTAAGCCGGATCTCGAGATTGAACTGTTGGGCGCGAATACGTGGACAGTGAATAACATGTACGCGACCCGCATGCAGCAGGGGCGAGTGTTCTGTATGGGCGACGCGACCCACCGGCACCCACCGTCCGGCGGCTTGGGCTCCAACACGTCGATTCAGGATGCGTTCAACCTCGCGTGGAAGCTCGCGGAAGTCATCAAGGGGCGCGCGGGCGAAGCGCTTCTGGATACCTATTCGGTTGAGCGTGCACCGATCGCCAAGCAGGTCGTCACTCGCGCGAACCAGTCGATTGCCGAATTTGCTCCGCTCTATAGCGCGCTTGGCATCGACAAATCGAATGACGGCGAGGTCTTGCAAGCGAATATGCATGCTCGTAGCGGATCCACGGCAGCTGCCGAAAAACAGCGCGACGAAATCCGGGAGGCGTTGGCGTTCAAACGATATGAGCTGGACGCCCAGGGTGTGGAGATGAACCAGCGCTATCGCTCGAGCGCTGCAGTGACCGATGGACAAACCGAGCCGGAGTTCACACGCGACCGTGAACTGTACTACCAGGCCACGACATGGCCCGGCGCGCGTTTGCCGCATGCCTGGGTTTTCGACGCCCGTGGCCGCCAACACTCCACGCTCGACCTCGCAGGACACGGGCGATTCGTACTGTTCACCGGTCTTGGCGGCGAAGCGTGGGTTGAGGCTGCCTCAAAGGTTGGTGAAGAGCTGGGGTTGAAGATCGACGTGCACATTATCGGTCCGCGGCTGGCCTATGCGGACCACACGGGCGACTGGGCTCGTGTGCGTGAAATCGGCGACAGCGGTTGTGTATTGGCACGGCCGGACCATCACGTAGCGTGGCGTAGCCTGACGTTGCCGGGTGATCCGGCTGCCGAACTTCGCCGGGCATTGGGGCAGGTGCTCTCGAAGTAAATAGTGGAAGCGAGCGTCTCGCCTGGAGGGGTGACGTTCGCCACGAAATGGAGTTTTCAATGAATCAGCAGGCACGTTGGAGGGAGGGCACGGATAGCGGTCTTCCAAAGCGCGTACACGTTGTTGAAGTCGGGCCTAGAGATGGTCTGCAGGCGGAAAGCACGTTCATACCAACTGACACCAAGATTGAACTGGTCAACCGACTCGTTGGCGCCGGCGTACAACGAATCGAAGCGGCGTCTTTCGTATCGCCAAAATGGATTCCGCAAATGGCCGACGGCGCGCAAGTCATGGCTGGAATCGATCGCGCAGCCGGGGTCTCGTATGCCGCGCTGACACCCAACATGAGAGGGCTCGAGGCCGCGATTGAGAGCAAGGTCGACGAGGTCGTCATTTTCGGTGCCGCAAGTGAAGCATTTTCCGTTCGCAACATCAATTGTTCTGTGGCGGAATCGCTCGAGCGCTTTGCGCCGGTCGCGCGTATGGCGAAAGACGTGGGATTGCAATTGCGCGCCAGCATTTCATGCTCGTTCGGATGCCCGTACCAGGGGCCGGTGAGTGTCGATGCCGTCGTCGATATGGTCAGACGCTTCCGCGATCTGGGGTGTGACGAAATCGATATTGCCGACACCATTGGGGTGGGCACGGCGCATCAGGTTCAGCGAGTGGTTGAGGCGGCTGCCAGGGAGTTTCCGTTGGCGAGTCTCGCCGGCCACTTTCACGACACCTATGGGCAGGCCTTGGCAAATATCTTCGGCGCCCTTCAGGTCGGAATGACAACGTTCCACGCGTCCGTTGGTGGACTGGGCGGTTGCCCCTATGCCAAAGGCGCTACTGGCAATGTCGCGACCGAAGATTTGCTCTACCTTCTGGACGGCCTCGGAATCGAAACCGGCATTGACCTTGATGCGGTCGTTTCGATTGGCGATTGGGTGAGTCAGCAAATGGGCCGGGAGAATGGCGCGCGCGCGGGTAAGGCATTGATGGCGCGCAAGGCACTCAACTGATGGTGTTGTGTCAACGGAGATCGACCGTTTGGAGTGGGTGTCGGCAAATGCCGAGTTGCGGGATGCGGCCCCTCTAGCGTGATGCAAATGCTCCAAACACGAGCTGCTCGACGGTGCGCCAATATTCTTCGACCAGCGCCGGATCGGATGGTGATAGATCGCTGGTCGCCGAAAATTCCGGACCGAACCCCGACAGGGTCGACGTCAGGCTAATCAGCATATAGTGGAAAACAATAGGCTCGACGTTGGGTAGCGCGTGTTCCTCCTGGGCGGCGCGGATTTGCGGGAGCAACCAGCCGATTAGTGGTTTCAGAAAAGCATCGGCGAGCCATTGCAGCCGCGAGCTGGAACCTAGCGATTCCTGAAGTATGAAACGGTGGAACTCGGGAAATGCGACCGTGAAGCGAAATAGCGCCCTATATGCCAGCTTGAGCCGATCGACTGCGCTAGCCGGACCGAAGCCGGACAGACTTGCATCGCGTTCTTGCCGGACCCGTTCGAATACATATTCGGCCACCGCCTGCCACAGTGTTTCTTTGGAACGAAAGTGGTAGGTGACGAGCGGATGTTGCATCCCGATCCGGTCAGCAATGCTACGAATGCTCGCGGCCTCGAAGCCCTTTGATGAAAATTCCGTAAGAGCCGCATTCAGGATGGCCGAACGTGTTTCCTGCGCGCGCAGCTGTTCAGTACGCTTCAGTTCAACCGGGCGACGTGCCCGGATATCTCTTGCCTCAGGAAGTGGGTGTGACGCCATGTGTGAATACCTTGCGACACGTTGAAAAGAAACTCGTTCTACAACCCGTCAATGGGTGCGCTACCGTCGAATGCCCGCTGCAGTAAAGCGCGAATTGCCCCGCGTTCCAGCGGGCGGGGATTCCAGTAGGCGTTGTTGCAGGCAATATCGGCCGCCTGGTCAAGTTGATCTTCGCGCATGCCGATCTCCTTCAGTGCAACGGGCGCACCGTTTGTGCGCGCGAGCTCGTACAGACCTTGCGCGGCGCTGTCATTCCCGAGCGCCCGTGCAATCCGTTTCATCGCATCCGGCACAGCGCCTGCGTTGTACGCGAGGGCGTGCGGCAGCACGATGGTATGAGTAGGTGCATGCGGCAGATTGAAACTGCCGCCGAGCGTATGGCATAGCTTGTGATGCAACGCCATACCGACGCTTCCGAGCACGGCACCGCAAAGCCAGGCGCCGTAAAGCGCATCGGCGCGTGCGGATGGGTCGTTCGGTTGTGCGACGATGTTGGGTAAGCTGCGCGCGAGCGCCGCGATGCCTTCTTCGGCCATCAGGCTGGTAAGCGGATTGGCATCGCGTGAATACAGACCTTCTGCCGCGTGCGCGATCGCGTTGATGCCGCTGGTCACGGACATGCCTACCGGCAGCGTCAAGGTCAGGTCCGGATCGTAGACAACCGTTTTGGGTAATACGCGCAGATCGGTGCCTGTCCGTTTCAGGCCCGATTCGGTCAAGCCGAATATGGGCGTCATCTCACTGCCGGCGTAGGTGGTCGGCACGGCGAGAATGGGTAGACCCGTCTCGAGAGCAAGGCCTTTTGCGAGGCCGATTGCGGAGCCGCCGCCTACGGCGATGAGGCAGTCGGCGTCCAGCGACGTGGCAACCGTGCGGACTTCCGTGACCAGTTCGACCGGCACGTGCATGGCCGCCCGATCAAAGACACCCGCTGCGAGCACACCCAGTTGATCGGCAACCGATACACCCAATGTGCGTTGCTCGTGACTGCACAGAACCAGAGCGCGGCGTACTTGCAGCGTGTGCAATTCACGTTCGATGTGGCTGCGCGAGCCGCACCCGAAGACCACACGTGTGCCGCGCCCGTTATAGACGAATTCAGATGGTGACATGGCGGGTTCCGCGGAGAATGTGCCCGTTCATGACCCGTGTACCGCAGGGTTGAGAACGAAGTCGTAATCGAGCGTATAAAACGGGGTGTCCATCGCCGTGCCGTCCGGCGCGATACCCGGCGAGTGCTCGACCCAGTCGACGATCAACGTCGAGCGCACGCCGAATACGGCGTCCGAGTCGAGATACTTGTCCCCGTTGCGGAACACGTGCGTAATCAACGGCTCGTACCCTGGCGCGGTGATCCAGAAGTGCAGGTGGGCTGGGCGCCACGGATGGCGTCCGAGCGCATCGAGCATTCGGCCAACCGGGCCGTCGTGCGGAATGGGATAGGCCTCGGCGAGAATCGAGCGGAAATGAAAGAGTCCGTCTGGCAGCGTCTGCAAACGACCGCGCGCCTGAAACTCCACGTTTGGATCCTGCGAGTCGCCGTACTGCACGTCGTAGTACCCGTCTTCATCGGATTGCCAGACCTCGATCACGGCTCCGGCTACAGGTTCTCCCGAAAGACCCCGAACGCGGCCGGCAACAAAGCAGGGGAGACCCGCCGCACCGTTAGAGATATCGTCACCGTTCCTGTACTCGGGGGCACCGGCAACAAAGAACGGGCCAAGAACGGTTGCTTCCGTGCATTCGGCCGGCTTGCGGTTGTTCTGCGTCGTAACCAGCATCGACAAACCGAGCGTGTCGGACAGAAGGACGAACTCCTGGCGTTTTTCATCCGTGATATGGCCAACCTCGGTGAGGAAGTTGATGGCGTATGCCCATTCACTCTCGGTCAACTTCACGTCTCTCGCGAACGTGTGCAAATGCTGGACAAGGCTGGTCATCACCGTGCGCAGCCTGTCATTGTTACAGCCGGCCATTGCCGCAAGCACCGCCTGGGTGATGGTGTCTTCGTTGATATTACGCATCGTCTTTCCTTGAACTCCGCGTTGGCGAACCAGTTAGCGCCCAAACAACCGGGCAGCGTTGTCTCCGTACACCTTGTCCATCTCAATGCCGGGGATCTGGATATTATCGAGCACTTTGCCGAACTGCCGGATGGCGCTTGTCGGTGCGAACGGGAAGTCGGTCCCGAAGAGAATGTGATCGGGGTCGGCCACTTGCGTCAGCGCACTGAGGGGTGAATTGCCGGCGGAAAGCGCTGTGTCGAAGTAGAAGGATCTGACCGCCGCCAATGTGTCGCCCACGCGCTCGGCCACCGCGGGCATCATGGAAATGGAGAGGGCAATGCGAGGTACGAGAAACGGCAGCGTTCCCCCGGCGTGCGAAAGAATAAACCGGATGTTCCTGAAGCGATTCATTGCACCTGACATGATCAGGCTGGTGGCTGTACGTGTGGTGTCGAATGGAAACTCGAGCACGGATGCCGGGGCGACTCGAGGCACTTCATGAGGTGGCTGATTGGGGTGAATGAACACCACGGTCCCACGCCTGTTCAATTCTTCCCACAGCGGGGTGAAACGATCGTCCCCGAGATACAGGCCGTTGTAGTTCGAAAAGACAATGAAACCATCGACCTTCAGGACGTCGAGGCTATAGCTGACTTCCTTCAGCGCCGCATCGACGTCGGGTAGCGGCAGGCTCGCAAAGGAGCCGAACCGTCCGGGATGCCGGGCTCTGAGTTCCGCTGCGTGGTCGTTGCATTTTCTCAGCAGCGTGGCCGCATCCGGAAGCGTGGGGCCCGAAGAGATCGACAGAATGCCTTCGTCGATTCCGTTTTCATCCATCATCGCGAGGGCTGCCTCGACGGACCAGGTTGGAGCCACGCCGCCCGGCATCGCCGCATTCAGCAAGTCCAGCCCGACCGCGTCCACGTAGAGCTTCGGCAGAAAATGCTGGTGCGTGTCAATTTTTCTCTTCGGCATGGCCGTTGTCTCCTATGAAGAATTCTTTAGCATCGGGCGGGGGCATCCCCTGCTCGGCCTGGATTCATCTTATACGTTATTTTTTACGTTTGCAAAGTTTAGTGAGTGATGCGGTTGCCGCGTGTTTCCGGTTGGATTGACGCAATGCCACATGCGCCGGTGCGGCTTGAAGGGCGTCTTAACGTTTCATCAAGTGCAACGATGCTTTGCAATTCGGGAGATGCACGCGTGAAGGTTGCGGCCATGCTATGGACTCGCGACTCAACCCATTGCGGGTTTCGTTGGGCCGATATCGGCTTGATTCATGATTCCCGACGCCAGCGTGGAGGCGTCAATCTGTGGCACTTATGTGTGGATAGCCCTAAGCTGTACGGGCAGATTTGAGGCTGACCGATATCGATCGGGAAGCCGAAATGATGAAGAGGGCGGCGCGCAGAAGGTCGGCTCCGCAGGCGCGACCACGCACTGCGCGGGCCACGCTGCTCGCCGACGATGATCGATCGCGCTGTTTCCTTCTCTGTATCGCGCCAGAGACCCGGCGGTCAGACGGCTGTGCTATCCCACCGCGGGGCGAGACCGGGCGGGTTGACAATCCGGCTGTTTGCCGTCGCCAATGCATGGATTGCGGCCATGTCCGTGTCATCTAACTCGAAGTCGAATACCGCCAGGTTTTGCGCCAGCCGATCGATCCGGGTGGTTCGCGAAAGCGCCACAACGCCGCGCTGTTGAACAAGCCACCGCAAGACGATCTGGGCGATGGTTTTGTCATGGCGAGCTGCGATCTCCTTGAGCGCCGGGTCCGAGAACACGCGGCCAACCGCCATGCCGCAATATCCTGTCACGGCAAGCCCAGCCTCAAGTGTGCTTTCGATGAGCAAGGACTGGTTCAGATACGGATGGTATTCAAACTGATTCGTGACCAGTGGCGCTGCCGAGAGCCGGACCGCTTCTGTCATCTGTGCGCGATTGAAGTTGCTGACGCCGATGTGCCGGACCTTGCCGACGCGCACGACCGCATTGAGCTCCCCAATCTGTTCGGCGAGAGGCACATCCGATCCTCCCGGCCAGTGCAGCAGGAGCAGGTCGATGTAGTCTGTCTTGAGCTTGCGCAGGCTTTCGTTGACGGACGCATCGAAGTGTCTTGCTGAGTAGTTGCTAACCCAGACCTTGGTCGTCAGAAATATTTCGCTTCTCGGGATTCCGGATGCGGCGACGCAGTCGCCAATTTCTGCCTCGTTACGATAGATTTGCCCGGTGTCGATATGGCGAAAGCCGGCACGAAGGGCTTCGGGAATCATTCGATAGATGTCGTCGCCAGTCATTCCGTAGGTGCCAAAGCCTATGGCTGGAATGACCGCGTTACCGGCATGGACGTTCTGCATGCTATTCCTCATAGACTAGGTGCAAGAGGCGACCGTGAAAGAGGCCGCCCCTCGGCGTGTGATCTCGTGAAAGGAAAGTTACGCGAAGACATGCCCCGAGAGAAGCCTATACATTTCGATGCAACCTATCGTTTGAGACGATACGCATCCGGCAGTTGCACTGCTAGAAGTTGTGCTGAATACCCACCGAGATGCCGGTCGTGGACCGGCCGGATGCCACGCCAGCGGCTGCGAGCGAAGCGTAGCCATTGGCGCCTGAAGCGTGCTGGTAGGTCACTTGCTGGTAGACAGTCGTTCTTTTCGACAGTATGTAAGCATTCGAGAGGGTGATGGTCTTCCAGTTTCCACCATCGAGATTTTCCACCCATCCGCCAACCGAGAGGACATCATCGGGCACGATGGTCCAGTTAGCACCGGCGTCAACGGTGTTGGCGTTACCGCGGCCAGTCGCCAATGTGATGCGCGACTGCGTAAACGTGGCGTGTAGAAGCACGCTTTTCAGCTGATACGATGCGCCGAGCCCCCAATTGACGAGCTTGTTGGCCACAACGCCTTCAGCCTGAGGCAGTGATGTTCCAAAGAGCGACGGCAGACCGATAAAACTGGAAAGCTCCAGGAAACGGTTGTTCTCGTTCGCGTACGTAGCTGCCAGACTTAGCGGGCCGCCCTTGTATTGAACAAAGAAAGAGTAGTCTCTGCTTTCGCTGAAATTGCCGGCCACATTGCCAAATGCAAATTCCGCCCCGGTGGAGAACCCGCCAAGGGTCGGGCTCACATACTTCACTGCATTATTGAACTGGAAGAAGTTGGCAATCTCATCCAGGTTGCCTTGGTGAAGCGTGAGAATGTTGCCGAGGAGGAAGGGCGTTTGATAGTTGGACAGAATGTCATACATGAAGCTGGGTTGGTGGCCGAGCGTCAACGTGCCATAGCTGTCCGATTGCAGTCCAACATACGACTTTCGGTTGAATAAGGTTCCAGGAACAAGTTGCCGGCCATTATTCAGCAGGTACTCGTTCTGAAGATCGAAGATGGTGCGCAGCCCGCCGCCGAGATCTTCAACGCCCTTCAAGCCGAAAATGTCGGGTGCGTGCGTGTTTCCCTCCTGGATCAGGGCGTGTCCTCCGACGTTGCTGATGTACTGCACAGCAGTGTCCGCAATTCCATATAAGGTGACGCTGGATTGCGCGTTCGCGACACTGATCACAGAAAGCGCGGCGATCGCGCCTGCCATCGTACGTCCATAAATTGCCATGCCTTGTCTCCGGACCGGTTGTGACTTTTCTGAAGAAGTTATTTGAATAAAGGGGCGCGTATGAAATCTGTACTACTGATGAAATGAGGTGCTAAAGAGTCAAGCGTTTTGTCCTGACTGCTCGCTTGCCTCTGATCGCCCTAACTTACCGGTGTTGCGTTCAACAATAATGAATGACATAATCTATGTTGAACACTATAGGGGCCGCCCCCAAGACGTGTCAACATGACGGCCGTCCGTGGAAACCCGGGGCGGCGATTTTTTTATCACTTCCATACGGTTGAAAAATGACCAATGTGACTGCGAGGCGCGGCATTCAGTCTGTCGAGATTGCGTTCCGAATCCTTTCGGCGTTGCAGACGAGTGAGCGAGCACTCCCGCTCAAGGAGATTGCTGCGCTGTCCGAACTGTCGCCGAGCGCGACAAGCAACTACATGATCAGCCTGGTGCGAACCGGGCTTGCATCGCCGGACGAAAAACCGGGGTGCTACAAGCTCGGGCCGGCGTCGCTCGCTTTGGGTATGAGCGCGATCAATCAACTGGACGGATTCGATATCGTGCGTCGGGAGGTGGTCGCTTTGCGGGAAGCAACACTGAGTGGCGCGGCTGTCACCGCATGGACCGAAGATGGACCAGTGAGTCTCTTCAAGCAGGAGGGGCAGACGCGCAGCATTCTCGAGTTGAGAACAGGCCTGATCCCGCTTGTCACGACTGCTGCAGGAAAGCTTTTCATTGCCTGCCTTCAGGCTGCACGTACCGACGATCTCATCAGCCGCGAACTGTCTGGGGGACAGGAATGGACCCCGGCTTCCTTGCGGGAAGAAGCGATTGCTGAATTGCGCAATTGTGGCTTCACAACGGTTCATCGCGGGGATATGGGTTACGTGTCTGTCGCGGCCCCCATCTGGGACAGGGACGGCGATCTCCGATTTGCCATCAGTCTTATCGGATCGCCTGCAACACTGAACACTGACGTTGACGGTAAAGAGATAAAGGCGCTACTCGATAGCGCGGTTCGAGCTACGGCTGCACTGGGCGGCAAGGTCCCCAAGAAAATTGGGTAGAAACCGGGCGCTCAATACCGATACGCGCCATCTGCTTCGGCGGGCGATTGCGGCGCATATGCTAGTGAGAGGGCTGCGGCTTGCGCCGCGGCCTTCCCATGGCATTCATCCTTCCTTCAGTCTGGCCTCGCTTCCGCAGCTGCCAACACGATGGAATTGAACGCCTCCGGCGCTTCAATCTTCGGCATGTGGCCAATCCCATCGAGCACGAGGAGTGTCGAACCATTGGCAGCCTCGTGAATCGGCCGCGCATGATCGTCAGCCGGGGCGACGCGGTCCAGGCTGCCGACAATGACGGAGATCGGCGCTTCGATCGAACGAACGATCGATGGCGTATGCGCGGAGAAGAGCATGTCTACGGCGTGTTCCCAGCCTGTAGGAGTCACTGCGTCTCTTAACCGGGATACGACCGCGCGAACAAGGGTGCCGGCGTTCGGAGCGATCAGGGCATTGACGACGGCGGTGCGTGCCTCGGGCGGTTGCGCCGCTGCGCTTCGCATCAGAACTTCTCGTGCCGCGTCGCGCTCCGCACCGGATAGATGTCCCCGTGCAACATTGGGCGCACTCAATACAAGGGCGCGCGTAGCCGACGGGTATCGTGCCGCAAACGTTGCGGCGATGACGCTACCCCACGAACTGCCTACGACGGTTGCACGCGATATGCCGAGCGCAGACAGCAGGGCCATGAGTGCATCCGCGTAATCGGTGGCGGCCGGCGTGCTGATCGCAAAGGGGCTGCTTTGTCCATAGCCGGGAGCGTCCCAGGCAATCACCCGATGGCTCCTGCTCAGTGCGGCGAGCTGTGCGCGATATCCCGCTGAGCTCGAACCAATACCATGCAGCAGCACGATGACGGGTGCACGTTCGTCACCGGCAGTGCGATACGCGATGACCCGCTTGTCGCCGAGTGTCGGGAGATTCACTAGTGCCTGTTCGACAGCGGGCAACGCGGATTCAAGTAGATGGCTATCTGTTTCAGTCATGATTGAAGTCTGGCCGATATATTTCACGCTTCGCGCAATGCAGCGGAGATCTCA
>DASVNP010000313.1:0-5041 GCA_036383775.1 Paraburkholderia sp.
CGCTCAGCGAGTATGGGGAAGAGGTCTCGCGCCTGCGCTCCGAGATCGAGGACCGGACCGCGCTCAACGTCGCGGCCAACTGGTACGGCATCGCGTACGGGCAGATGCTGCTCGAGCGTTACGACGAAGCGACAGCGTCGCTGGCGGTGTCGCGCGCGGCATTTGCGTCGGCCGAAAAAGCCGAAGGCGAGCCCGCGCGCAACTCGCCGAGCCTCGACGTGTTGGCAGCCGACATCGCTCGGCGCGCCGGCCGCAACGACGAAGCCGCCCGCCTTGCCGCGCTTGCACAGACGAACTGGCCGCAATCGAATGCCGCGATCGACATGCACATTCGCACCTTGCTGACCTTGCGGCGCTTTACCGAGGCTCAGGCGCTGGCGCTCAAGGAGACCCGCGCCCATCCTGATCAGCCTGCCTGGTGGCTGTACCTCGCGCAGGCCAGCGCCGGCAGCGGTGATGCGCTGACGCAGCATCGGGCAATGGCGGAGAAGTTCGCCTTAGAGGGGGCGTGGCCATCGGCGATACGGCAGTTGAAGGACGCCCGCGATATGAAGTCGATTGGCTACTACGACCTCGCAACGGTCGACGCGAGGCTGCATGAAATGGAGAACCGCTACAAGGAGGAGCGGCTCGACGAGAAGAGCTAGACGCTGCTTAGCTGTGTTCCCGATCCGGAGTCAGTGGAAGCGCGCCGCGCGGGAAGAAGTTCAGGCGAGCGCCGCCGCCGGACTCGCCACAAACCCAAACCGCGCCGGCACGTCGCCACGCCGCACCGCCTGCAGCGGCAATACGGTCTGAGCGTTCCAGCGAAACTCGCCGCTCATCGAATCGTCGGCCAGCGTGGCGTGATCCGCGAACACTTCCAGATCGTGATCGTGCAGCACCGCGACGCGGGGCTGCGCCGAACTGTCGGCGAACAGAATGCCGCCTTCTTCGTCGATAAACACGGCCGTGGGCTCGAAAGCGCCGCCACCTTGCTCCAGCAACGCAAGCGCACCGTCGGCATCCGGCGATAGACGCACGACCCACGGCGTATAACCCAGTTCGACATACACGCGCTGCGGGCCGTTCTGGAAAAACCACTGGCCGCTTTCGTCCGCGCCGTAATTCCGGTTGATGAACCCGAGCAGGGCTTCGTGCCGGATCGGCGTGCCCGGCAAGCCGCTCGCCTGCGCGGCTTCATCGCGCATGCGCCAGTTGCCGCGCCGGTCCAGCATGAGCCAGCCGGTGCAGCTCGGTACGTTCGGCCACTTGGCGAGAGCCTGCTTGACGATGTCATCCATGATCGAGGTGCCGCTCCAGATAGCCGAACACCCGCTGCGACAGCCAGTCGATGCGGCCCGGAAACGGTCCGGTCATAAAACCGGCGTGGCCGCCGTGTTCGGGTTGGTCGAGTTCCACCGCCACCGAAACCTCATGCCGCGACGGCAGCGCCGCGGCCGGCAGAAACGGATCGTTGCGCGCGTTCAGCACCAGCGTCGGCACCTGAATGTGCGGCAGAAGCGGACGTGTGGTCGCACTGCTCCAGTAGTCGTTGGTATCGCGAAAGCCGTGCAGTGGCGCGGTCACCACATTGTCGAACTGACCCATGGTCCGGGCCGCCAGCATCGCGTCGCGGTCGAACAGGCCGGGAAACTGGATGAGCTTCTGCTCGGCCTTCTGCTTCAGCGTCTTCAGGAAACTGCGCGTGTAGACGAGACCAAATCCTTGCGCCAACGCGCGCCCGCCAGCATGCACGTCGATGGGCGTTGAAATCGCCGCGGCCGCCGACACGACCGAGGTGGCGTCCTCGCGCCGCTCGCCCAGCCAGCGCAGCAGCACATTACCGCCGAGCGACACGCCGGCCGCGACGATCGGCCCGCGATGCGCGGCGCGCAAGCGGCGCAGGATCCAGTCGACTTCGTTGCTGTCGGCGAGATGATAAAAGCGCGGCATCCGGTTCAGCGGGCCGCTGCAACTGCGAAAGTGCGGCACGACCCCGTGCCAGCCGTACGCGCGCGCGGCCGCCATCAACGACATGGCATAGTGCGACGCCGAGCTGCCTTCGAGGCCGTGAAACAGCACGAAGAGCGGGGCATTGTCGGCGGGAACGCCGGGCGCGGCACTGGGTGTGAGCGCGGAGGCGGCGTGGCCTTCATGCTGCACCCAGTCGAGATCGATGAAGTCGGCATCAGGCGTGTCCCAGCGCTCGCGCCGAAACGACACCGCCGGGCGGCGCGCGAACAGCGCCGGGACGATGGTCTGCACGTGCCGGTTCGGCAGCCAGAACGGCGCGCGGTACAGCAGTTCGACGGTGGCCGCGGTGCGTGCCGTGCCGCCGGAAGCGGAAAGTTCGCGCGTCGTCCCATGCTCCCCCAGTCCCCCGAGCGTGCTTCTTTCAGGGCGAGGGACTTCGTCTGGGACGGGAGAGCGGCTGCGGGGCGTACTCATGCGCGAATCAAAGCAATAAAGTAAAACGCGAGGCGACGGGTGCGGCGCGCGTCAGTGCAGCGACCCCTGGCCATGCCGCATCTTGGTGGCGAACTGGCTGGCGGTCTCGTTGGGCATCGGGCTCGCGTGAATGTGCGCGATACGCCATTCGCCGCGCTCGTGAACCATCACGTAAGTGGTGAACACCATGGTGGGCGCGGCCTTTGGATCAGCCGGGCGATGCGCTTCGGCAATCGCGTAGACGACCGTGCCGAGGCTGTCGTAAACACGGATATCGAGCGGCTCGATCGAAACGCGCGCGGTTTCGAGCTGGACCTGCAAGCCGGCGCGAATGCTGTCGAGGCCGTGCAGATGCGAGCCGTCGGCGCAGATGCAACTCACGAACTCTTCATCGATCCACAGGCCCATCAAACTGTCGATATTGACCTCGGCGACGGCCTGGTAATAGGCGTTCAGGGTATCGGCGGCGGCTTCGAAGATATGGGCAAAACGTGGCATGGCTCGTCAGTCTCTAGTGCGCGGCGCGCGGTTGCGGGACAGCGGTCAGCGGGACGGCCCGGAACGGGACCATCGCACCCGAGCGCCAGAATGCCCGCGCCGCAAGGCGCGAACATGACGCGACGCGCTCAGGGGCGTGCGGTGTTGCGTGCAAGTGTCAGTCGGCTCAGCGTTGCGCGAGCAACATGCCGCGCAAATCGCCGAATACCTGCTCGGCGCTCAGCTGTTTCAGGCAGTTCAGATGACCGAGCGGACACTCGCGCTCAAAACAGGGGCTGCATTCGAGATGAAGCCATTGTACCTTCGCAAGGTCGGACAAGGGCGGCGTGTGGCGTGGATCGGTCGAACCGTACACCGCCACCAGTGGCCGGCGCAGCGCGGCGGCCACGTGCATCAGCCCGGAATCATTGGTGACGACCGCGTTGGCGCGCGAGATCAGCGCGCAAGCCTCACCCAGCGCGGTTTGGCCGCACAGGTTGCGCACGTTCGGCGCCTTGTCGGCAATCGCCTGGGCAAGCGGTGCGTCTTTCGGTGAGCCGAGCGCGACGATTTGCGTGTACGGAAACGATTGACCGACTATCTGCGCGAGCGACGCGAAGTGCTCGGGCGGCCAGCGCTTGGCGGGACCGTACTCGGCACCCGGACAGAACACCAGCAGCGGCACACGCGTGTCCAGATTGAAGCGCGCCGAGACACGCGACGCTTCGTTCAGGTCCGCGTCGAGGCGCGGCATGGGCAGGTCGTCGGGGACTTTGGCGCCGGGCGCGTAGGCGAGGGCGGCGTAATGGCCGACCATGGGCGGGCGCTCGTCCTTGCGCGGATTCGCGTGACGCACGTTCAGCAGACCGTAGCGGCTTTCGCCGGTATAGCCGATGCGCAGTCCGATGCCCGCCATCCACGGAATCAGCGCCGATTTGAGCGAGTTCGGCAGCACGTAGGCCGCGTCGTAGCCGATGTCGCGCAGATCGCTAGCCAGTTGCCAGCGGCGCAGCATTTGCAGCTTGCCGTGCGCGAGATCGGTGGCGTAGACGTCGCGGATTTCCGGCATGCGTTCGAGTACGGGCGCGACCCACGAGGGCGCGACCGCGTCGATGACGATGCGTGGATGCAATTTCACGAGGCGCGCAAACAGCGGCTGCGCCATCAATGCGTCACCGATCCAGTTCGGTGCGATAACCAACGCGCGACGCATCAGAGTGAGTGTCCGGTGTCGAAACGAAGCGCCGCGCGCGCCATGCGCGTGGCGTTCGGATAAGTCAAAAGGGAAAGGCCGCGAGCCGCATGGCGCGCTTCCGGCATGGCCGGACACGCCGCGGCGGCGGCCCTGCTACGGCGTGCTTGCGCGACGGCCGCTTTGCGTGACCGGGTTCAATGACCCTTGACCACTTCGCCGTCGCGCAGCTTGTAGCGCGTGCTGCAGTAGGGGCAGCGCGCTTCGCCATGCGTGACGTCGATAAAGACGCGCGGATGCGCGCTCCAGCGCGGCATGGCCGGGTTCGGGCAATACGCCGGCAGGTCTTTGGCGGACAGTTCGACCAGCGGCATTTCCTTGATTTCGCTCATGGGGCTTTCTCGTTGTATGCAGGGTGCGGGCGCCGCGCCGGTCAACCCCGGCGCAACGCGCATAAATCAGATTTTGGTGAGCCAGTGCGCGTACTTCTCGCTCTTGCCGTTCACGATGTCGAAGAAGGCTGCTTGCAGCTTCTCGGTGATCGGGCCGCGCGCGCCGGAGCCGATCGTGCGGTTGTCGAGTTCGCGGATCGGCGTGACTTCGGCGGCGGTGCCGGTGAAGAACGCTTCGTCGCAGGTATAGACCTCGTCGCGCGTGATGCGTTTTTCGATCACCTGGATGCCGGCGTCGCGCGCAAGCGTGATGACCGTGTCGCGCGTAATGCCGTCGAGGCACGACGACAGGTCCGGCGTGTACAGCTTGCCGTTGTTCACGAGGAAGAAGTTCTCGCCCGAGCCTTCCGACACGTAGCCGTCCACGTCGAGCAGCAGCGCTTCGTCGTAACCGTCAGCGATGGCTTCCTGGTTGGCGAGGATCGAGTTCACGTACCAGCCCGACGCCTTGGCGCGGACCATCGACACGTTCACGTGATGGCGCGTGAAC
>DASVNP010000314.1:0-6218 GCA_036383775.1 Paraburkholderia sp.
TGCGCAAGGGCCAAATCCTGAGGCTCATCGATACGTATGGCCAGCAGGCCGTCGACACGCTGTTTTACAACCCCCACGACACTGCCGAGCGCTACAGCGCCCAGGACACGCTGCGTGAACAGGGCAGCGCCTATATCACCGTCAATACGAAGCTGCTGTCCAACATCGGCAATGTCATGCTGACCGTCATATCCGACAGTTGCGGCCGTCATGACACGTCGGCGGGCGCCTGCTCATGCGAAAGCAACACTGTGCGCTTCGGCCATCGCACGAAGTTCGAACACGCCTGCCGCGAAAACTTCGTTTGCGAAGTGGCGCGCTATGGGATGACCAAGCGGGACATCGTTCCAAACATCAATTTCTTCATGAACGTGCCCTTGGCGCCGAACGGCGATCTGGTCATCGATGATGGCATTTCCGAGCCCGGCTCTCACGTGGAGATGCTAGCCGAAATGGACGTGCTTTGCGTCATCTCCAACTGCCCCCAGATCAACAACCCCTGCAACGGTTTCAATCCGACACCCGTCGAAGTGCAGATCTATGATCCAGCCTGAAATCGACCAGTAGGCACATTCGGAGCGCCTGGTTGCGCTCCGCCTCGTTACTGTCAAAAAACACAGCCGCAAGAGACGGCGAAAACTAGGGGACACCATGACACTGCCTAGGATCCTCGATATTGCATCCGTCCGCAAGTTCTACGCCGGGGGCGCTACGCCGCTTGATCTTGTGGAAATCATCATCCGCCGAATGGCCGAGTGCCCGGATAAGGCTGTCTTCATCACAACGGTCACCGTCGATGGACTGCGCCAGGCCGCTCGCGATCTGATGGCAAGCGCCCCCACGCCCAATGCCCTGCCGCTTTGGGGTATTCCGTTTGCGGTCAAGGACAATATCGACGTTTGCGGTCTTCCGACGACCGCGGGTTGCCCCGACTTTGCCTATGAGCCGGACAGGGACGCGACCACGACCACTCGCCTGCGGGCTGCCGGCGCCTTAGTGATAGGCAAGACGAACCTCGATCAATTTGCCACCGGCCTCAACGGTACGCGCTCGCCGCATGGTGCGCCGCGCTGCGTCTTCAACGAGGATTACGTTTCTGGCGGTTCCAGCTCCGGCTCGGCCGTTGCCGTTGCGCGCGGTCTGGCTGTTTTTTCGCTCGGCACAGACACGGCTGGGTCCGGCCGCGTGCCGGCGGCCTTTAACAACATCGTTGGCATCAAGCCGTCTCCAGGTCGCGTACCAAACACCGGTGTCGTGCCGGCCTGCCGCAGCGTGGATGTGGTCACTGTCTTCGCGACCAGCGTCGCCGACGGTGTTGCCGTTCGCCATATCGCTGAAGGAACCGACATCGGGGACCCCTTCTCGCGACGTTTTGGTGAGAGGCCGCTCCCAGCGTCGCTCAGGCTCGGCATTTTGGCGCAAAAGGATCGCAATTTCTTTGGCAATAGCGCGTATGCGCGCCTGTATGACGCGGCAATCGAGCGCGCCGTGTTGCTTGGCGCCACGGTCGTGCCGTTTGATTACGCGCCTTTCGGCAAGGCGGCGGCCCTGCTCTACAACGGCCCGTGGGTCGCCGAGCGCCTGGCGGCAATCCAGCCCTTCTTCGAAACCCATGCCGACAGCATCGAACCGACAGTGCGCGCCATTCTCGAAGGTGCAAGCCGCTATTCGGCTGTCGACGCCTTCAACGCCCGCTACGAACTCGAACGCCTGCGCCAGGAGACGCTCGCCACCTGGGACGCCGTCGATGCTCTGCTTTTGCCGACATCGCCGGATATCCAGACGGTCGAGGCCATGCGCAACGATCCGGCGGCGCTTAACAGCCGCTTCGGCCTTTACACGAACTTTGCCAATCTGTTCGATTGCAGCGCAATTGCCGTTCCCGCAGGATTTACCAATGCCGGTCTCGCTTTTGGCGTCTCCTTGATTGCGCCGCAGGATTGCGACGACGCGCTCGCCAGTTTCGCATCTCAGCTGCATGAGATGGCTGATTGCGGCAAGGGCATTGGGCGACAGATTCCAGATCACGACAAAAAGCTTTTGATTGCGGTCGTCGGCGCCCATCTTCGAGGTGAGCCACTGAACCATCAACTAACGACGCTGAACGGCCGATTTGTTGAACAGACAAAAACGTCGCCGAACTACCGTCTTTATGCGCTGACGGGATCAACCCCTGCAAAACCCGGTTTGATCCGCGACCCGCAGTTCCAGGGTGCAGGCATCGAACTCGAAATATGGGAGCTCGATGCCGCCGGCTTCGGTCTCTTTGTCGATGGAATTCCATCGCCGCTTGGGATCGGCAAGATCACTCTTCAAGATGGTCGACAAGTATCGGGATTTCTATGCGAGAACACAGCACTCACCGGATCTGAAGAAATCTCTACCTTTGGCGGGTGGCGCAATTTTCTTGGTCGTCCCCGGGTGGTTTGATTTTGATATGCAAAATAGTATCTAAGAGGCAGCCTCTTAGGTATAAGTTGCACTGAGCCAACGGCACGGAGATCCCGTGGGTCGGTATTCAATATACTCCAGTTTGCGCGCCGGTGAGGCTGAGTGGTTCATGGCGGGCGCCGACGATCTTTTTCTCCGGCAACGCGACTTGTGCTTCATCATCGGCGATGGCGCTGGGTACGACTTCTTTACCATCGAGTTTGCCGCAATCAAACTGCGTTAGCCAAAACTAGATAAGGCTAGCCACGACACTGTAAGCGCGTTACCAGCGGTCTCGTATGGAACCGCCGTCTGACGTGCCCGATGACCGCCGCGCCCATGTCGCCGCCCGCAAGCCCGGCGCACTCCATGATCTCGCGCAACGCGAGCGCGCCCGGTTCGACGGCCGGCACGCCTCTGAGCGTGCCGTTATAGCCCCCCGATCGGGCTGCGAACCGAATGGGCGAGGACGATGTCGTGTTTGCGCGTAGTCAGTCTCCCTTTCTTTGTGGAACCACGAATGCGGCGATCAGGCCACGATCTTGCCAGCAGAGACTACGTTGTCCTGCGGGCCGGCGGCGCGGGTCGTTTGTGTGGTAGCAAGGCTACTGACCTCGTCGAGACGAGTAAGATGCTCGGGTGCGAGGCTAAGAGAGGTAGCGCCTATATTGCCCTCGAACTGTGCCAAGGTGCGTGGCCCAATCATCGGGACGGCGCTATGGGTACCAGCCCAGGCTATCGCCACGCGATCCGGGCTGGTCTGAAGTTCTGCTGCGATCTCAAGAACAGCATCGAGGATACGGGTGCGCTGCTCACTATTTTCCGCCTGGAAGACGCGCCCGCCCATCGCCTCGGCGCGACCTTGCTCGCCCTTGCGGTATTTACCGGTGAGTACGCCTCCGCCGAGCGGCGACCATGTGACAATACCAAGACCAAGCGCCTTCGCTGCGGGGAAAAGGTCAGCTTCGGTCTCGCGGTGAACAAGGCTGTGCTCGAATTGCGCTGCGGCGATCGGGACGGCTCCGGTCAGTTCGGCGAGGGTGACCGCACGTGCCAGCCGCCAAGCGGGGAAGTTCGATAGACCAGCATAAAGGATCTTGCCCGCACGCGCGAGATCGTCGAGACCGCGGACGATTTCTTCTGAAGGCGTTATGCCATCGGGATGGTGAACCCAATAAATGTCAATCCGGTCGGTCTTCAGCCGCCTGAGGCTGGCCTCCACCGAGGCGACCATTGCCTTGCGGCTATTTCCCGTCACCAGACGGTCCGCGTTAGGCGCGGCGCCGTTGGTGAACTTCGTGGCAAGTACGAAATTCTCACGCCGACCCCGAAGCAGATCACCTAGGATTTCTTCCGATTGGCCGAATTGGTAAATGTCGGCCGTGTCAATGAAGTTACCGCCAGCTTCGGAGTAGGCGTTAAAAATTGCAGCGCTTTCGTCCGTGCTCGCGCCGTGCCCCCAGCCAGTGCCGAATGAGCCGGTTCCGAGGGCGATCTGCGACACGCGTAGACCTGTGTTTCCAAAGACCGTGTAGTTCATGTTGGTTCCTTTCGTTGGTACCCGATTATTCGCAAGGGGAGATCGACTGGATGAACGGGCGGGCAAAGCTGACATAAAAACTCTCCACTATACGGGTATATACCCGTGTAAAATCAAATAAACTAGATTGCACGAAGGATGTCCCGTAGCGCGGTCACCTTGATGGCACCAAGACTTGCCTCGACTTGGTGTTGACACTCCGCCCAGATCGGCACGGCTTTTTCGAGAGCGTCCAAGCCGCGTGCTGACAACATGACCCGGGCCTGCCGGTGATCCTCGCCGTTTCGCTCTGATTCGGTCAAACCGATACGCTCCAACACCCGCACATTGCGGCCAACCGTCGATCGATCCAGTTCAAGGCTGACTGCAAGCTCGGTCAGACTCACCGGCTGAAGACGCTGGACTGTCCTGAGCAAGGAGTACTGCGCAATGTTGATGCCCAGCGGAGCCAAGGCGTCGTCGTAGATGGAACCGATTTTCCGGGTGGCAGTGCGCAGAAGCGCGCAATAACAAGGTGTCATGATGCGAGCATATACCCTTTCTTTTTGTCGGGCAACCGGCACTTGCTCCGGATCATTGATCGGTCAATTCTTCGTAAAGCTGGCTGATCATATGTCTGCGAACGCTATCGTCTCCCTTACAACACACCTTCACCAACCCTCTTTTGGTGCACCGGAAGCTAGCGTCTTTTGTTGCGCGCGAAGGCTCTCCACCTCACCTTCAAGCCGGCGCACTCTGTGCTCACGACAGGGAAGATAGTCTCCCTTGGGGTAGTCAACGCCAGAAATGATCCCGACATAGAGCCGCGGTTGGACGACCTCAACTTGGCTGTCACGTCCCGCAGACGTGGATATAACCCTTCAGCATCGCGGCATTGGACCTCGCTCACACGAAATCGTCCATCGATCCGCTCCCACTGGACACTGACGTCGATTGCAATCGCCAGCATCGCGCCAATATTCTGGCCGTTCTGACAGCGTCGAGGTCTGGAGTATGGTTCCGATGACGCAGCCAGCTGATGTTACCTCCCTGCCCGATCAATATCGAACACCAACAAGGTTGACGTTGCCGACGCGCAGAGGCGCCCTGACTCGTCATGAAGCTTCGCTTGGGCGAAGGCAACGCGGCGTCCAAGGGAGATCACCTTGCCCTCGGCTCGCACGAGACCGCTCTCGCTACCCAATGCACGATGGTAGCAGACTTTCAACTCGAGCGTCGTATATCCCTGCTCCGCCGTGAGACTGGAATGGACTGCACATCCGCATGCGCTGTCCAGTAGTGTCGCTGCATAGCCGCCATGAACGGAACCGATCGGATTAAAGACGGCAACGGAGGCCCGTCCTTCAAAGACGGCACGTCCCCTGTCTACCTCTGTCAGCTGAAAATCCAGCGTCTTCCCGATCGGCGGCTGCTCCCCTCGCAACAACAAGGCACGAAGCTGTTCGAGGCCATCGAGACCGCCATCATTGTCGAAAATCAAATTCATACCAAACCATCCACTTATGACATCCAATCTTGCAAAACTTTATTTTCCCAGGGCCTGCCACAATCCGCAGCATCGCGTCAGGCAGATCTGAGCTCAGGGCGCCGTTCGCAGCTGTGTAGTTTCTGGCATCGCTACACAAGATCAGCGTCCACCATGATCGTTTCTGCACCGCTGGCGACCGCAACTTCGAGGCCTACGGTTTGCGGCAACAGTCGATTCGCAAAGAAATTGCCAGCAACCATTTTGCGTTTTCCGAGCAACGTGTTGGTTGCAACTTTCGCCACCATCTTCGCCCACATCCAACCGAAAGCCGTCAATGCAAATAGACGCAGATAGTCGGTCGCGGCAGCACCCGCTTCCGCCGAATCTCCCGGTTCTTTGACCAGCTGAGCCGTGCTCCGGCTTAACCGGTCGAGAGCCGCCGCCGTCGCAGTTACAATCCGCTGGGCTTGGGGCGCCATGGATGCCACCTGCAGATCCCGTTTGATGTAATCGAAAAAGCGCCATGGTAGCTCGCCATTCTCCATCTGCAATTTGCGCCCGACGAGATCCATGGCCTGCACACCATTGGTCCCCTCGTAGATCTGGGCGATACGGGCGTCGCGCACATACTGTTCCATACCCCATTCGCGGATATAGCCGTGTCCACCGAACACCTGCTGCGACTGCACCGCGATCTCGAATCCGAAATCCGTGAAGGCGGCCTTCACCACCGGCGTCAGCAGCGCGACGAAGCCATCGGCCTGCACGCGTGTCTCCTCG
>DASVNP010000315.1:0-16050 GCA_036383775.1 Paraburkholderia sp.
GTCGATGCGAAGGTCATGGCGTTTGTCCAGACACTCCGCAGTACGATCGGACCGTTTCTTCCCATTCTCGTGTCGAGCAGAGAGGGATCACAGACGGACATCGAGACCAGCTTGCGTGCCGGAGCGAATGAGTGCACAGCACATGGCACGTCGAAAGATGTGTTGCTGCGTTCTATCGCGACGTGGCTACGCTGGGCGCAATACAACACGACAAGGGAAAAGCGTTTTCGGGTAGGAGGCTATCAGATATGCGTCTCGCGACGTAGCATTCAGGTACGCGATCGCACAATTCAATTAACCGAAAAACAATTCGATGTGGCGATGGCTTTGCTGACGAACATCGGACTCATCCTGAGTCGCGAACACATTTGCAACCTGGTGTGGGGCGTCCAATTGAGTTCATTTTCCAGACGGATTGATACGCATATATCGGCTTTGCGAAGCGAACTCCTGCTCGACGGGAAGAACGGGTTGCAGTTGTTGACCATATACGGTGTCGGATATCGGCTAATGATGGTTGATCATTCGTGATCTTTTCGAGCCGATTCCCGGTTGCAGACGACGATTGTCAGTATTGTTCTGGACTCCATCCGTGCATGCGGTGATCGAGGCACGAAAGTACGCTGCCCAAAGGCAAATATCGGTCTGGTCCGATTTCAGGCGGTCCTTCGAGACGGTATCGTGGCCTTACCCCTTTTTGACGATGGAGCGCCCGATGCGGACTCATGGAGATTTGACCGACGCGCAATGGCAGCGTGTCGCAGGCCTGTTTAGTGAACTTCGTGCCCGCAAGGACCCGCGGGGCCGCCCTGCACATGATGCGCGTACCGTACTGAACGGTGTGTTGTGGGTTCTCTTTACGGGCGCGGCCTGGGCTACGTTACCCGAGAAGTATCCGGACTATAGAACTTGCCATCGCCGCTTCAAGGTCTGGCATGAGTCGGGCGTTTTGCAGCAGTCGTTGCTTGAACTATTCGGCGCCGAGGGGCTCGCGATATGTGAAGCAATGAACTCGCGTATGCGGGCAGAGCGGCGGAGGAAACCCAAGGAGCCAGTCGTCAGACGTAGCGTACTGCCGCTCTGGCCGCTGTCGGGTAAAGAATTGGCTAAATCGCTGCACTACAAGGACACCCCGACCGAAGCGGTGAGCCAAACCGGCTCTGCGGTTACTTTGGTGGAGTGAATGCTCGTCGTCCGACGTCCGCTCCTACCTTGGAACAGGCGAAGGGCTTTTTGTCAGGCCGCGCATACCGATCCTCGTTCCGCGCCGGGAACATGGTTTTGCAGCGGATGAATTTTGTTCTCCGTCTTTTCGCACGATCATAGACACTATTCCGGTTCGCGTAAGCAAGCGGACAATCGTAGCGAGGAGACAGCATGCAAGCGGCCGTTCCGACACCAGCGGACTGTAGTGACGAAGCAGAAGTCGCCAGATTCCGCTGGGTGATTCTGTTTTTCGCGTGGGCCGGACTCATGCTCAGCACGGTCTGCCGTCTTGCCTGGGGCACGCTGGCGTTGCCCGCCGGACAGTCACTCGGGCTGCCGATTGCATCGCTCGGCATCTTTGTCACGGCGTTTTATGTGGGCTACGTTCTCTCCAATGTCGTGGGTGGTGTCACGACGGACCGGATCGGCGGCCGCGCAACGCTCTCTGTTTCCCTTCTAGGTCTCGCAGTCGCGACGTTCTGCTTCGGCTACACGCCGTCGCTAACTGTCGGGCTCATATTGCAGTGCGTCATGGGTCTGACCGCGGGCGCCGACTACGCGGCCGGGGTGAAGCTCGTCTCGACATGGTTTGCTAGGCACGAGCGCGGAAGGGCCGTCGGTCTATTGATGAGCGCATCCTCCGTCGCGGTCATCCTGACCAACGCGGTGCTGCCTGGCGTCGTGACAAACCTGGGTTGGCGCAATACCTATCACGGCCTGGGAATTTGCGCGCTGATTCTGGCAATGCTGACGGTTTTGATCGTCCGCAATCACTCCGCCGATACCGATGCGCATCGGTCGGAACGTGGCTCCGAGAAATTGCGTGTGAGTGGACTCTTCAGCCGTAATTTCGTCTTACTCGCGCTCGCCGGCTGCGGTGGGTTCTGGGGCACACTCGGCTTTGCGTCATGGGCGATTTCGCTCATGGTGAAAGGGCATCACATCGTCCCCGTGCAAGCGGGCTTCGTCGTGGCGATCGCAGGAATTGCGGGGCTGGTCAGCAAACCGTCGGTCGGCTGGCTCTCCGACAAACTGGGCGGACGCCGGAAGGCATTGACGGTCGCTTCCTTTATCTTCTTCTTTGCCGCTCTGCTGGGGTTTGGGCAGCTTTCGGAGCTTGATGCATTTCGTCTCGCGGCTCCGTTTGTTGGGATCGGTGCGTTTGTCTATAGCCCGCTTCTGGTGACACTGGTTGCGGAGCAGAGCGGCATTAATCGGGCTGGCTCCGCTGCGGGAATTGCGAATGCGGTCTGGCAGTCAGGCTCGGCGATGTCGCCGGCTGTCGTCGGCCTTGTATTTCAGGCGACTCACTCATTTCAGACTGCCTTCGCGGCACTCGCACTCGGCCCGTTGCTGGGCACGATCTGCATGCTGTTTGTGAAAGAGCACGCCAGCCAGTAGGTCTCCGGCGGCACGCAAAAAAAGGCGCCACCATCATCAAGAGAGGACTCGAATGAACCACATTACCCATACCTTCGATACGCCATGGAGATCGCATCAGATTGAAGGGTCTCGCGGCTACGAATTCATCTTCAACATCCTGGGAACCGAATACACCGACGCCTACAACATCGATATCGCAAAGGTGGCGCCGGGCGGATATTCGCCATTGCATATTGATCAGGATAACCACGCATTTTATATTCTTGACGGCGAAGGAGAAATTGACATCGCCGACAAGTGTTTTCAGGTCAAGGCAGGATCAGTGGTCCGGATTCCGCGTGGCGTGGTGCACGCAATCCGCAATATTGGCGAGGGCTGGTTGATGTTGCTCAGCATTTACGACCCACCGCGCATCCGCAAGCAGAAAGCCGTGGAAACCACCTGAACTCCCAGTCGTTACATCCGCCGCGCTAGCGTATCGGACGGGGATTCGCCGAATCGCTTCTTGTATTCGATCGAAAATCGCCCCAGGTGCATGAAGCCGCAATCCAGGGCGACGTCTGAAACATAGACGCCGTCCGTCGCTTCGCGAAGAATCTTATGTGCTTTGTCGAGGCGGATCTGCCGCAAATACTGTGTGGGACTCACGCCCCGGAACTGCTGGAAGCCGTCACGGAGAGTCCGTTCGGCTAGGCCTAGTGCTGTCGCCATGTCGGGTAGTCGCCAGACTTCGCCACAATGTTCATGCATGAAATCCTCGGCCCGTTTGACGAAGCCTGGCGTGACGGTCCGACGATCTCTCTCGGGCGCAGAATTGGCGTGACCTAATGTCAACAACTCGAGCAGCAAGCGTCCCAGTTGACTGCCGACGATTTCGTTATTTCGGGCAAGCTCGAGCAGAGCCGATGAATTGGCGATGAGGTTGAGTTGCTGCATCCAGCCGCCAAGCGCGGGGCTGTCGATGTGCAGGTGGGAGCCGGACCTCAGGCGCGTCGACCACGCCTGCGTGCCCAGCAAACCGGTGTCAATGCGCAGAATAAATTGCTCGCAATCCGGCGAAAGAACGGCGTCGAACGGCTCTCCCGCTGCGCACAGCACCGCGTTCGACTGATCCACGCAGACCGTTTGCCCTCTCGTTCGCACCTTCGCCTGACCGGTCACGCAAAACATCAGAAGATGGTAACCGTCGACCGCCTCGACATCGACGCGCATCGCGTTTCCAAAGGCAATGGTACCGATTCCAACGCCGCCGAGCCTGACAAAATCCATGTGGGAGAGGCCTGACTTTGCGCCGGAGGGCACGAGCAGGTGCGGCTGCATCACACGGGAGATACGCTCGCGCGTTTCGTCGAGATCGGCGGATTCGAAGAGCCTGTGTTCGCGCAAGGCTTGTGCGCTAAACGGAGACGTGACCATGACTAACCGATGGGTAGGTGTCGCAGTGATTCAACGATGGAAGTGTGGCTGAAAAATTAATCCGGCGATATCCGATTCCATCCTTGCAACGAAACGTGCCGAAACTGGATAGTGCGTCCCGTTTCCGCGGAAAGTGGATAGCGGATGCATTTTGGCGGCGTCAGCATGCCTTCATCGCGATATTCGAGAGATGGAGGAGCAAGATGCAAACGACGGAGACACCACTGCGCCCAGCCAACAAACTGGACGATGATTTTGTCAGATTCCCGCATACGGATGGCTCGCGCGTCCCATACAAGGTGTTCAGCTCTCAAGCCGTGTTCGAGCGGGAGCAGGAACGGATCTTCCGTGGCCCGACATGGAATTTCGTGGCGCTCGAAGCTGAGATTCCGAATAACGGCGATTTCAAGAGCACGTTTGTCGGCGATACCCCGGTTGTTGTCACCCGCATGGAAAGCGGCGAGGTTGCCGCATGGGTAAATCGCTGTGCGCACCGCGGCGCGATGGTGTGCCGCAAGGCGCGCGGCAACGCAACGTCGCATACCTGCGTGTACCACCAGTGGAGCTTCGACAACGGCGGCAACCTGCTCGGCGTTCCGTTTCGCCGTGGGCAGAAAGGCATGACGGGCATGCCTGCGGACTTCGATCCGAAGGCGCACAGTCTGAAGCAACTGCGCGTTGAGACCTATCGAGGACTCGTGTTTGCCACGTTCAGTGAAGAAGTGGTCCCGCTGCCGGAATATCTTGGCAACGAAATGCGCCCCTGGATCGACCGGATCTTCCACAAGCCTATCGAATATCTTGGTTGCACGCGCCAGTTCTCCAACTCGAACTGGAAGCTCTACATGGAAAACGTGAAGGATCCGTACCACGCGAGCATGTTGCATCTGTTTCACACCACCTTCAACATCTTCCGCGTGGGCATGAAGGCGCGTTCGATTCCGGATGCGAATCATGGCCTGCACAGCATCATCACCGTGACGAAAACGGGAGAAGACACGTCGAGCGCGTACAAGCAACAGAACATCCGCTCCTTCGACGAGGGCTTCGCGCTGGAGGACGATTCGATTCTCGCGCTCGTTTCCGAATACGAAGAAGACACGACCAATCACATCCAGCCGATTTTCCCGCAACTGGTGATCCAGCAGATTCATAACACGCTGGTTGCACGTCAATTGCTGGCGAAGGGCCCGGATAGCTTCGAACTGATTTTCCATTTCTTCGGCTACACGGACGACACCCCTGAGATGCGTGCGCTGCGCATCAAACAGGCCAACCTCGTGGGGCCGGCAGGGTACATCTCGATGGAGGATACCGAGGCCACGGAACTCGTGCAGCAAGGCACCGTGCGGGACGCAGATGCGACTTCGGTCATCGAGATGTCGCGTGGAAATCCGGATCAGCAGGACACGGTCATTACGGAAAGTCTGATCCGCAAATTCTGGGTCGGCTATCAAAAGCTCATGGGTTATTGAATGCAGGGGGAGACAGAGATGGAACAGGAAGCACAACTGTGGTTTGACCTTCATATGCTGCAGAGCCGCTACGTGAACACGCTGGACAACGATCGGCTTGAAGCGTGGCCCGACTTCTTTGTCGAAGACTGCCTGTATGAGATCGTGCCCCGCGAGAACGACGACGCCGGCTTGCCAATCGGCATCATCCACTGCACGAACAAGCGCATGTTGCGCGATCGGGTCGTGTCGCTGCGTAACGCGAACATCTTTGAGGAGCATTCCTACCGTCATATGACGTCCGGTTTGGTGGTCCTCGAGCAGTCCGCGAATGAAGTGCGCACGGAAAGCAGTTACGTCGTGGTCCAGACGCTGACAAACGGTGAGTCGTTCATCTATCAGGCGGGTCGTTACCTGGATCGCGTGGTTCGGACACCCGATGGCTGGCGCTACGCTGAAAAGCGCGTGATTTACGACACGTCGCGAGTCCAGACGCTGCTCGCAACGCCGATTTGAATGGAGGCTGGAATGTCGGAAATTATTCAGTGGCTCGATGTGGGTGGGGAGGATGACTTCACTGACAACGAGCCAGCCCAGGTTGTCGTGGGCGCGAACCCAGTCGCGGTGTTTCGTACCGATGGTGAATGGTTTGCCCTGCACGACCTGTGCTCGCATGGTCATGCGCGACTGTCTGAAGGTTTTGTCGAAAACGGCTGTGTGGAATGCCCGCTTCATCAGGGGCTTATCGACTTGCGCACGGGTGCGCCGTGTTCTGCTCCGATTACCGAACCCGTTCGCACGTACCCGATTCGTGTAATCGGCGGGCGAGTGGAAATCGGCAGTGCCGCAACGGAGTGACGGTCGGGCAAGTGCGGGAGTTAAGCTATGCAAAATCAGAATTTTATTATCGTCGGCGGCGGACAAGCGGGTCGCAGGGCGGCGGAGGTGTTGCGTCAACGTGCGCCCGACGCGCGCATCTGCATTATTGGCGACGAAACCCATCTGCCGTATGACCGGCCCTCGCTTTCGAAGGATGCGCTGCTCGACGAAGAGCGGGAGCAGCACGCGTTCATTCGCGACTTCGCTTACTACGAGAGCCAGCGTATTGAATTGCGCCTGGGGCAGAAAGTTACAGCGATCAATCGTGCTGACCGGTTGCTCAGCCTGAGCGATGGTTCGGAGGTTGCTTACGACCGTCTTCTGCTGGCGACTGGATCGCGGGTTCGCAAATTGCAAGGCGGACCGGTGCATTACCTGCGCACGCTCGACGACGCCCGGCATCTGAGAATGCGGCTCGCGCAAGGGGCGCGCGTCGTGATCGTAGGCGGCGGATTCATCGGGCTGGAGGTCGCGGCAACTGCCATCGGCCAAGGGTGTGCAGTGACGCTGGTCGAGCCGGCTGACCGCTTGCTCAAACGCTCGATGCCGCCTGAAGTCAGCGAGTTCATGCGGCAGCTCCACGTTAATCGAGGCGTGACGTTCCGCCTTGGGACGCAGGTCACGGATATCCAGCAGGCGCCGGATGGTTCGGTGCGGGTGGCAACCAGCGAAGGGGAGCTGTTGGCGGACGTGGTCGTGGCCGGCATTGGTGTGATTCCCAACACGGAGCTGGCCGAACAGGCAGGACTCGAGGTGAGGGACGGCATCGTCGTGAATGACGAATGCCGCACCTCTGACCCGAACATTTTCGCGGCGGGCGAGGTCACTCAGCACTTCGTCAGTTCTGCCGGACGTCATGTTCGTGTCGAATCATGGCAGGTGGCGGAAAAGCAGCCGGCCGTAGCGGCCGCCAACATGCTTGGCGCTACTGAGCGCTACGACGAAACGCCGTGGCTCTGGTCGGATCAGTACGACTGCAATGTGCAATCGCTTGGTACCTTCGAAGACGCTCATACCGTGGTCCTGCGCGGTGCGGTTACTGATGGCGCGTTCAGCATGATCGGCCTCAATGACGCGGGTAACGTCCGGGCTGCTGTAACGGTCAACAATGGCAAGGACATGGCGATATTCGTAAGAATGGTCGCGGCAGGTCCGGTAGACCGGAATCAGTTAGCCGATACGTCTGTCTCGCTTCGCTCGCTACTCAAGCGATAGCTGCCTGAAGTGTTTCTCGCGAGGCCGATCCTGCTGCATGCAAGGTTGGCCTCTTTTCGTTTTTATCGTCCGCGACTAAAGCGATTGCCAATAGTCTGGGGACGTACAGATCGTGTGCGATTGTCGGCTGGTGCTACGACCGGATCGCACGCAATACATTCGAGAACGCTTTAGCCTCGTGTCGATTCGTCTACCTGCCCGTTCCGCGCAGGCGAGTTCGCTTGGGTTTGCACGGATGTGGGTGCGGCGGGATCCGTGCATCCCGGCCATCGTTGCGCCCGATGTTCGCCGTCGCAATACGGCTTGCTCTGGGAGTGCCCGCATCGGCAGAGACTGAAAATACCGCTGTTCGGGAAGCGGTTGCCCAGCGCATCGACGATTTCGAACTCGCCGACCAGGTGAAGCGGGCCGGCGTTCATGATTTGACCTTTGACGATTGACATAGCGGTGCCAGGTGGGAGCTGCTTATTGCGGGGCGGCGGTGGGAGTGGAAGCGGGCGTCGGATCGGAGCCGGCTTCGCTTTGCGGCGCTCTGGGAGAACTCGCAAATCCCGCGCGTTCGTGCGATGCATCACAGAACGGTAGTCGCGCTGACAGGCCGCATCGGCACAACGTGTAGACCTTGCGAGCGCGCACGATCTGTCCGTTGTCGTCGACAAGTTCGAATTCGCCCGTCAGTTGCATGGGACCGTTGTCTACTATCTGAACCCTGTTTGTCATGGAGAATGTCTGCTCTATCGTGGTAAGTGACGTCTCTTGGCTGCCATCAACCGGATTTCACGGCGCGTTGCAGGTCGGGATGAACGACTTCCACCGGCGGACCCAGCGAATAGAATGTGCCGCGATTGCAGACTAGCGGACGGTCATCCGTGCGGTGAATCTGCAAGGCTTCGCCAACCAGAATAGTGTGGTCTCCGCCTTCGTATGCGGCCCAGCGGCGGCATAGAAACCAGCCGATCGTGCCCGTGAGGATGGGCGTGTCCGCGACCCATTCATGCGGGGGATCCCAACGCTCCGGCATCCGGTTGGCGAAGTAATGGCCGTGAAAACCCTGGTTTTCGGCCAGAATATTGATGGCGTAGTGGTTGTCGCTGGAAAGACATGCGTGCGACTTCGCGGTCTTCGCGATGCTGACCGCTACCAGTTGAGGGTCGATTGAAACGGCCGCAAATGAACTCGCGGTCATTGCGTGCATGCCGCCCTGGCCATCTGGCATTGAAACGACGGTGACGCCTGTCGTGAAGGCTCGGAGTCCTTTGCGGAACTCTTCGGGATCGATCTTCAACACTAACCTCGCGGGTGGATTTGTGGGAGCGCGCATCTGTCTGCGCGGGTTTGAGTCCTATCGTTGCACTCGCCTGAGCCGATATCAAGGCGGATCCGCGCAACGTCATGTTCCGCAGTGGGAACACGGTGACGAGCGAGACCGGCGATTCGACGAGCGGGGCAGTGGTCCAAAGAGTGCTGGAAATCCCGGTTTGACAGATATTAGTTTCGCCGTTACAAGATCCTTGTGTAGGTAATGAGCTGCAGTTTGCCGACTGGGAAGCATTTTGTTGCGATCGGAAACGACGTCGGCTTCAACGGTTGAGCATCCAGAAACATATGATTGAACTCATCGACATTCGCGTATTTTCGAAACTTTCCGAGTTGATGAGCTTCAGTTCAGTTGCCCGCGTGCTGGCAATGCCGAAATCCTCAGTCAGCCGGTCACTATCGCGGCTTGAGGAGCATCTGGGTGTGGCATTGATCATCCGCTCCAATCGCAAGGTGACGTTGACCGATACCGGCGTGCTGTTTGCCGAGTCGGCAAAGAAGATACTCAACGAAGTCGAGGACGCGGAGGAAAAGGTCGGACAGGTTCGGCTGACTCCGCGCGGACTTCTGCGGGTCAGTTCGCCGGTAACGCCCGGGCAGTTCATGATTGCGCCGCTTGTGCCGGAATATCTCGCTGCCTACCCAGACGTCCAGGTGTCGCTGGAACTCACCAGCAGCAAGATCGAGCCGCTGACAGATGAGATGGATGTGGTCATTCGGACCGGCGCGCTGGAAGACTCCAGACTGATCGCGAAGAGATTGGGGAGTGCCCGACTGATACTGGTTTCAACACCTGCGTATCTGCGTAAAAGCGGCACACCTGAGTCGCCGCTTGACCTTCCCGCGCATTTTCTCCTCGATATTGCCGACGGCCCGGGCGAGTGGCGCTTGCGTCGAGATGAGGAGCTGTCGACTATCGCCGTTCATCCGCGCTTTTTTGCCAACGACACCAGTACCCTGCGGACGGTCTTGCTGTCTGGATCGGGATTGGCCTGGTTGCCTGACTATCTGTGCCGTCAAGACATCGCAGAGGGCAGACTGGTACGGGTCATGCCGGATTGGGAGCGAGGCGAGCGGGAGATAAACGCGGTCTTTCCACGGCACAGAACGCTGTCGCCAAAAGTACGGTCATTCGTGGATTTTCTAGCCGCGCATTTCAACAGCGAAAAGCGCTAGATCCCTTCAAACTGCCGCGCTTTCTCGAGGAGCGGGGCTTCCCTTGTTTCGACACGCCACACGGCTGGCGTTCATTGCTATCGCCCGTCGTATCTGAATCTGCGCAGCGAGACCTGGCATTCCGCAGTGCAGAAAGAATCCCTCGTCGAATTCCATTTGGCACGCTCTCGCCAACACCGTGAAAACCCGGATGACCAGATCAGGAATGTGATGTTCCAGTCCCGAGCCTTGTGCGCCGAATAATGGCTGGGCACTTTTAAGCCATTACGCGGGACGCAGAACGGTCAACACGGTCAACGAAGCGTGTCGTCACACAAGCCGCGACTTTGTATAACTCATCAACACAAGGGGACAAAAATGAAGTCATGGCTTTATCCAGGGGTTGCGGCCTTCATTGCAACGGCTACACCCATCGCGCACGCCCAGAGTTCCGTCACATTGTACGGAATCCTTGACGTCGGGATTCAGTACACCACTAATCAGGGTGGTCACCACAGTGTGCAGGAGGCGAGCAGCATGATGCGCGGCGACCGATGGGGTCTCCAGGGTCGGGAGGATCTTGGTGGAGGATTCAAGGCGGTATTCCGGCTTGAGAGCGGATTCTCCCTGAACAACGGGGTGCTCGGCCAGAGCACATCGACTGCCCAGCGAATCTTTGGCCGTTACGCTTATGTCGGACTCGCAAACGATCAGGTCCAGGTGCTATTCGGAAGACAGCCTGACTTCATGCTTGACTACCTGCAGACCACGGCGAACTCCTGGTACGGTACATCGCTCGAGTTCCACCCGGCCATCAACGCCAACTTCTTTGGAAACAACGGCAGCAACCCCTCGCTCGACCGCATCGGGGGCGGTGAGGTAGACAGTTCCGTGAAGGCAACTTGGAGTCCGGTGAAGTCACTGAGCTTTGGCGCGATGTACGGATTCGGCGATGCGCCCGGAATCGGATCACCCAACAGCACGCAAAGCTACGGCGCGACATGGACCACGACCGGCACTTTAGTGGGCGCTGTCTACACCACGCGCAAGGACAATCTGACGCCAGGAACATTGCGCACGCTGGGCATTGGCGGTACGACCTCGGTGGGCGATTTCATGGTCAATGCGCTCTACACCAACTCGAGGTGGACGCTGACCGGGGACGTTGCGAGTATTTTCGATGTCGGCGTGCGGTACAACATCACGCCGTTCCAGGTGGTCGGCGTGGAGTACACGTTCCTCGACAAGAACAACGGTCCCAAGAACGTCTTCTATGCGAGTGTGCGAAGCACGTATGGCGTGATTTACGATTACCGGCTTAGCAAAAGAACAGATATCTATGCGACCTACGTCTTTCAGCATGCGACGGGTGGCCGTCAGGCGCAGATATTCGGCATGTCGCTTAGCTCGAGTTCCGCGCAGGGAGTCGCGGCAATCGGCATACGTCATTATTTCTAGAGAGAGTCCGGCAATCCGCGCGAGGCTGCTGACGTTCATCTGAATCGCACAGCAGCCGGCCAGCATCGGTCCCGCCGCTACAGCACGTTAAGCATTGCCAGTGCCGTCTCCTGCAAAGGCTGCAATACGCGGCCTAGCGCAGCCTCGGTCTTTTCCTTGCCCATCGGCATGTTCGTGCTGAGCGCCGCGACGACTTCGCCATGCCGGTTCTTCAACGGCACCGCGATGCCTCGCACGCCGATCTGAAGTTGCTGTTCGATGACAGCGAAGCCATCTGCGCGCGCCTGACGGATCGTTTCCATCAGGCGCGTCTTGTGGGTCAGCGTATGTGGCGTAAAAGGCGTGAGCTCAGTGCCGTCGAGCCATTCACGCACCGAATCCATTTCGGGCCGGTAGGCAAGCAATACGACGCCGGGCGACGCAAGCGGGGCCGGCACGCGCGCGCCGAGCACGAAGCCTGTCGTCATGACGCGCGAGGTGCCGTTGCGAGCGATGAACACCAGTTCCCATTCATCGAGCACGCTGACATAGACGGACTCGTTGATGACCGCGCTCAATTGCTGCAGGTACGGCTGGACCAGTTTCGGCAAGCGCGCCGAGTCGAAGTACGACCACCCGACCCGCAGGACGCGCGGTGTCAGGCCAAATTGCTTCCCGTCGCCCTGAACGTATCCCAGATGCTCGAGAGTCAGGAGATAGCGGCGTGCCGCGGTGCGTGTCATGCCGGTCCGCTCCGCCGCCTGGCTAGGCGTCATGCGCGCATGCTCGCTGTCGAACGACTCGAGTATGGCCAGTCCTTTTTCCAGACCGGCGATCCAGTCACGCTTGTCCAACGCTGGTCTTGTCATAGAGAAAACCCTTATTCTGCGCGCTCAACGCACGGCAATGCGCGATTATCGCCCAAAACATGCGCGTTGGGCTTGGGACTGCGGCTGTTGCGCCAATAAGCTTCTGTCATCGGAAACGCCAACACTCTGGAGCGGCGATGAGCATTACCGGACGCACAAAGGTCTTCTACTGCATGGCGGACCCCATCGATCAGGTGCGCGCACCTGAGGTCTTCAACGAGGTGTTTGCGCGGCACAAAGTCGACGCCGTGATGGTGCCGATGCGCGTGCCGGCTTCTCATCTCGAAGCCACATTGCGAACGCTGCTCGCGTCGCCGACGGTTGGCGGCGTGTCCCTGTCGATTCCGCACAAGGCCGCGGCGGCGGCGATCGTCGACAGCCGCTCTCCCGCCGCGACGGTTGCCAACGCGGTGAACGCGGTCCGAAGAAATTCGCAAGGCGCGTTGGAAGCCGAGCTTTTCGATGGCGAAGGTTTCAGGCGCTCGCTCGATCGCGCCGCGATCGCTTATGTGGGGCGGCGCGTGCTTCTGATCGGTGCCGGCGGAGCAGCCTCGGCGCTCGCCACCGCACTAGCAGCGGCAGGCGTGGCGGAAATCGCCCTGTACGACCCGGACCAGAGCAGGGCGGAACAACTTGCCAAGGTGCTGCGCGAAGCATGCGGCATTCGGGCGGTGTGCCTCGCCAATAACGATCCGCGCGGCTTCGACCTGGTCGTCAACGCGTCGCCACTTGGCCTGAAACAATCCGATTCTCTGCCAGTCGACGTCGACGCAATCGAGCCGCACGCGGCCGTGTGCGACATCCTGATGAAAAATCAGCCGACTCCGCTGCTGCGCGCGGCGCTGGCGCGTGGTCTCGCAGCCGAGCCGGGCTTCGACATGCTGATTCAGCAGACCCCGCTGTATCTGGAATTTTTCGGGTATCCCGAGCTGGCGGCTTCGGTCCGCTCCGACGACGCCTATCTACGCGACATGCTGCTGCCCGCCGGCATGATCTCGCGCGGCAATCTCACGACTTGCCCGTAGAACTGGCGGTTGCCAGAAGCCTTCCCAGACCCCGCAGGGGCCTGGTGCAATCCCTGAAAATGAGCGCTAATCGCGCGCCTGCGTTCGATTATCGATCGGCAAGCGGTGGGCAAGCATTGCCCACCCGAAGACTGCTCCCTATCCTGTAGTTACCGTCGGCGCAGCGAACGCATCTACCGGCTAGCCACAAGCCGAATCGGCAAAACGAGACACATTCGAGACACCCCCATGACCTTCGCTATTCGATCTACCGAAGCCCATACCCCGGTCCGCTCCGAAAAGAGCCGTGCACGCCAGGCGGCGCTCGGCAGCTTTGTCGGCGCTGTCGTCGACTGGTACGACTTTCTGCTCTATGGCATCGTCGCCGCCATCATCTTCAATCGAGAATTCTTTCCGCAGGTCAGTCCCGCGATGGGCACGCTCGCCGCATTCGGCACCTTCGGCGTGGGCTTCCTGTTTCGCCCGCTCGGCGGCTTCGTGTTCGGCCATTACGGCGACCGCCTGGGGCGCAAGCGCATGCTGGTGCTGACGGTCATGATGATGGGCCTGTCCACCGCGCTGATCGGGCTATTGCCGACTTTCGCCTCGATCGGCTGGTGGGCGCCGGCGCTGCTCGTGCTGCTGCGGGCCATCCAGGGCTTCGCCGTGGGCGGCGAATGGGGCGGCGCGGCGCTGATGGCGGTTGAAAGCGCGCCGGAGAAAAAGAAGGCGTTCTATAGCAGCGGCGTTCAGGTGGGGTATGGCGTCGGTCTGATCCTCGCCACCGGCATCGTGTCGATCCTGAGCCAGACCATGGACAACGAAAGCTTCGGGGTCTGGGGCTGGCGCATTCCCTTCATCTTCAGCGTCGTGCTCGTGTTGATCGGCCTGTGGGTGCGTTCGAGCATGGAGGAGTCGAAGGAATTCGTCGAGAAGGTGGAAAAGCCGCATCATCGCGCCCGCATGCCGATCGTCGAAGCCTTGCGTCAACACCCCAAGTCCTTCCTGCTGATCATTGCGCTGCGTCTCGCCGAACTCTTCACGATGTATATCGTCACGGCCTTCGCGCTCAGCTACTCGACGACCAACCTCGGCATGCCGCGCCAGTTTTTTCTTAACATCGGCTTGCTGGTCGGCGTGGTGAGCGTGGTGACGATTCCCTGTTTCGCGCTGCTTGCCGATCGCTTCGGACGTCGCCGCATTTACATGATCGGCGCGTTCGTCGGCATGCTGAGCGCGGTGCCGTTCTTCGTGGCCCTCGACGCACGTTCGACAGTGTGGATCGTGGTCTTCGCCGTGATGCTCGCCAATATCGCACACGACATGGTGGTGAGCGTCCAGCAGCCGATGTTCACCGAACTGTTCGGCACGGAGTATCGCTATAGCGGCGCAGGCGTCGGCTATCAGGTCGCGAGCGTCGTGGGCGGCGGGTTCACGCCGTTCATCGCGGTCGGACTGGTCAGCCTCGCGGGAGGTTCATGGCACCCCGTAGCCGGCTATCTCGTGATCGGCTGCCTGCTGTCACTGGTCGTCGCCGCACGCATGAAAAAGCGCTGACAGGAACGTTGGGCAGCGCCTTGTCCGCCTGCGGGCAGGGATGCCGCCCAAGGCCAAGCGCCATGCCGACCGACACCCTCATCTATCACGGAGACACAACATGAGTTCGCCCTGCATCATTACTGTAGCCATTACGGGTTCCGTGCCGCGCAAGAAGGACAATCCCGCCGTGCCAATCTCGATCGCGGAGCAGGTCGAGAGCACCCACGAAGCCTTTGAGGCGGGCGCAACGCTCGTCCATCTGCACGTGCGCGACGAACAGGAGAATTCGAGCTCCGATCGCACACGCTTCGCCGAACTCCAGGACGGTATCCGCAAGCATTGCCCGGGGATGATCGTGCAGTTTTCGACCGGCGGACGCGGGCGATCGTTCGAGCAGCGCGGCGCGATGCTCGATCTGCAGCCGGATATGGCATCGCTCGCAACGGGCTCCGTGAATTTCCCCACCACGGTGTACGAGAATCCCCCTGATTTCGTGCGCTCGCTTGCCGCATCGATGCTGCAGCATAACGTGAAGCCGGAGATCGAGATCTTTGATCTGGCCATGCTTTACAGCACGGTGGATCTAGTCGCGCAGGGCCTGCTCAAAGCACCGGTGCATGTTCAGTTCGTGATGGGTGTGAAGAACGCGCTGCCCGCACGCCGCGAGATTCTCGAGTTCGAAGTGGCGCAGCTCGCCGCACTGCTGCCCGATGCAACGTGGACCGCTGCCGGCATTGGCCGCCATCAGCTCGAAGTGAACCACTGGACCCTGCAGATGGGCGGGCATTGCCGCACCGGGCTGGAAGACAATGTCCGCTGGGACAAGGACACCCTCGCGACCAGCAACGCGCAGCTCGTTTCACGCGTGGCCTCGTTGTGTGGCGAGTATGGGCGCTCCGTGGCCACCGCTGCGCAAGCGCGCGAGCTATTGGGCCTGAGTCCGGTTTGAGCGCATAAGGCGGGCGGTTGCTGGTCACGCTAAGCAGTTAGAAATTGAGAAGAATTTTTACAGAGGAGGACAAATGAAGAAGGCACTAGCAACCTCGGCCCTTGGGTTGGTCGCTCTCGGCGCGCACGCTCAGAGCAGCGTGACGCTGTACGGGATCGTCGATACGGGTATCGGCTATCAGAGCAGCCAGACGGGGCTCGGTTCGACGACCGGCGGCCGCTCGGTCG
>DASVNP010000316.1:0-19115 GCA_036383775.1 Paraburkholderia sp.
ATGCGAGACAAGGAAGATGAACGCGTCGACGGCGGCCGCCGTACCTGGCTGATAGCGACGACCGTAGCAGGTGGCATAGGAGGCGTTGCCACTGTCGTACCCTTTGTTAGTTCGTTTGCACCATCTGAAAAGGCCAAGGCAGCAGGTGCCCCGGTCGAAGTCGATATCAGCGACCTCAAGCCCGGCGACATGAAAACCGTTGCCTGGCGCGGTAAGCCGGTTTGGATCATCAACCGCACCGACAAAATGCTCGCCGACGTCCAGAAAGCCGATAACGAAGTCGCGGACCCCCACAGCACGAATCCTTTTTCGATGCCGTTGCCGGAGTACTGCAACAACGAATTCCGTTCACGCACCGACCACAAGAATCTTTTCGTCGCCGTCGCCGTGTGCACCCATCTGGGCTGCACGCCGACGCCGCGCTTCCAGGAGGGCGCGCAGCCCAATCTTCCGGACGACTGGCCAGGCGGCTTCCTGTGCCCGTGCCACGGCTCGACCTATGACATGGCCGGCCGCGTCTTCAAGAACAAACCTGCGCCGCAGAACCTCGACATCCCGCCCTACATGTTCACGTCGGCTACCGGCCTCGTGATCGGCAAGGACGAGAAAGGAGAAGCGTAATGGCGATCGAGCACGAAGTTGAGACGACTGGGCTGACCGGCTGGATCGACCGGCGCTTCCCGATGACGTCCACGTGGAAGAAACACGTTTCCGAGTACTACGCGCCGAAGAACTTCAACTTCTGGTACTTCTTCGGTTCGCTCGCGCTGCTGGTGCTGGTCAACCAGATCGTCACCGGCATTTTCCTCACCATGAACTACAAGCCCGACGCGACGCTCGCGTTCTCGTCGGTCGAGTACATCATGCGCGAGGTGCCGTGGGGCTGGCTGATTCGCTATATGCACTCCACGGGCGCGTCGATGTTTTTCGTCGTCGTGTATCTGCATATGTTCCGCGGGCTGATGTACGGCTCGTATCGCAAGCCGCGCGAACTGGTGTGGATCTTCGGCTGTGCGATTTTCCTGTGCCTGATGGCCGAGGCGTTCTTCGGCTATCTGCTGCCGTGGGGCCAGATGTCGTTCTGGGGCGCGCAGGTGATCGTGAACCTGTTCTCGGCGATTCCGTTCATCGGGCCGGATCTGTCACTGTGGATTCGCGGCGACTACGTGGTCTCGGACGTCACGCTCAACCGCTTCTTCGCGTTTCACGTGATTGCGATTCCGCTGGTGCTGCTCTTGCTGGTGGTGGCTCACCTGGTGGCGCTGCACGAAGTGGGCTCGAACAACCCCGACGGCATTGAGATCAAGGCGAAAAAGGACCCGGACGGCATCCCGCTCGACGGCATCCCGTTCCACCCGTACTACTCCGTGCACGACTTCATGGGCGTGTCGGTGTTCATGCTGATTTTCGCGGCGATCATCTTTTTTGCGCCGGAAATGGGCGGGTACTTCCTGGAAGCGAACAACTTCATCCCGGCCAATCCGCTGCAAACCCCGCCTGAAATCGCGCCGGTCTGGTACTTCACGGCCTTCTACGCGATGCTGCGCGCCACGACCGATCCGTTCAAGATCGTCCTGATGATCGTGATCGCGCTGCTCGGCCTGCTCGCGCTGGTGCGTGCGCGCGGCAAGTGGAAGCTCGGCCTGCCGGTGCTCGCGGTGCTGGTGATTCTGGCGATGGCGCTTACCGAGTCGAAGTTCTGGGGCGTGGTGGTGATGGGTGGCGCGGTGATTTCACTGTTCTTCCTGCCGTGGCTCGACCGCTCGCCGGTCAAATCGATCCGCTACCGGCCGTTTTTTCACAAGGTGTTCTACGGCATCTTCGTGCTCGCCTTCCTGACGCTGGGCTTTCTCGGCACCAAACCGCCTTCGCCGGCGGCCACGCTGATTGCCCAGATCTGCGCGCTGATCTACTTCGCGTTTTTCCTCGGTATGCCGTTCTGGACGCGGCTTGGCAAGTTCAAGCAGCCGCCCGAGCGGGTGCGGTTCAAGCCTCATTAATCGCGAGCCAGGAGAACACGAAATGAAAAAACTGCTGACGAAGTGCGCGCTGATCGGCGCGGCACTGCTCGCTATGCTGGCAGCCCCGGCTTACGCGGACGAGAATTTCCCGCTCGACCGCGCGCCGGATAACGCAGAGAATTTCGCTTCTTTGCAGCACGGCGCGCAATTGTTTGTAAACTACTGCCTGAATTGTCACAGCGCGAATCTGATGCGCTACAACCGGTTGACCGATCTCGGCATCAAGCCGGCTGAAATTCAGGCAAACCTGTTGTTCACGACCGACAAAATCGGCAACACCATGACGGTGGCGATGCGCCCGGACGACGCGAAAGCGTGGTTCGGCGCGAGTCCGCCGGATTTGTCGGTGGAAGCGCGGGCACGCGGCAAAGACTGGCTGTACACGTATCTGCGCAGCTTTTATCGCGACAATACGCGGCCGACAGGCTGGAACAATCTGGTGTATGAAAACGTGAGCATGCCTCACGTGCTGTGGCAGCTTCAAGGGGAACGTACCGCGAAGTTCGGTGACGAAACCGACGAAAAAACAGGTGAGACGGTACACAAATTTGTCGGCTTCCAGCAGGTCACTCCGGGGACGATGTCGCCGGTAGATTATGATTCTGCTGTGGCCGACCTCGTGTCGTACCTGTCATGGATGTCCGAACCGACTCAGAAAACCCGCAAACAGCTTGGCGTGTGGGTGCTGATGTTCCTCGGCATTCTGAGCTTTTTCGCCTGGCGACTGAACGCCGCGTACTGGAAACATATCAAATAATCACGCCGTCACCCGGCGTGGGGCCGGCGCCAGGAAAAACCTGCTGAACGGTTTTTCCGCGCGCTGGCCCTTCAGCTTTTTGAGGAAACGTAAACATGATGGTTCTGTATTCCGGCACAACTTGCCCGTTCTCCCAGCGATGCCGGCTGGTGTTGTTCGAAAAGGGCATGGACTTCGAAATCCGCGACGTCGACCTGTTTAACAAGCCGGAAGACATCGCCGTGATGAACCCGTATGGTCAAGTGCCGATTCTCGTCGAACGGGACCTGATTCTGTACGAATCGAACATCATCAACGAGTACATCGACGAGCGCTTCCCGCACCCGCAACTGATGCCGGCCGATCCGGTTCAGCGTGCGCGCGCCCGCCTGTTCCTGCTGAACTTCGAAAAGGAACTGTTCGTTCACGTCGGCACGCTCGAAAACGAAAAGGGCAAGGCCGCCGAGAAGAATCACGAGAAAGCGCGTCTCGCGATCCGCGATCGTCTGACGCAGCTCGCGCCGATCTTCCTGAAGAACAAGTACATGCTGGGCGAAGAGTTCTCCATGCTCGACGTCGCGATCGCGCCGTTGCTGTGGCGTCTGGATCACTACGGCATCGAACTGTCGAAGAACGCCGCGCCGCTGATGAAGTACGCCGAGCGCATTTTTAGCCGCCCGGCGTATATCGAAGCGCTGACGCCTTCGGAAAAGGTGATGCGCCGTTAAGTTTGGCTTGGGGTAAGGGCGCCGCGCGGCTGGGTGGGCGCGGGCCCGCGCCCGGTAAGAGGACTGTTGATGCAAGAGATTTCCACCAAGCCTTATCTGCTGCGCGCGCTGTACGAGTGGTGCACGGATAACGGCTATACGCCGCATATCGCCGTGCGGGTCGACAATCAGACGCGCGTTCCGCGTCAGTTCGTGCGTGATAACGAGATCGTGTTGAACATCAGCTTCGAGGCGACCAGCCAGTTGCAGATGGGTAACGAGTGGATCGAGTTCAGCGCGCGTTTCTCCGGCAAGTCGCACAAGATCGAGGTGCCGATCGCCAATGTTCTCGCGATCTACGCGCGGGAAAACGGCCAGGGCATGGCGTTCCCGGTCGAGTCGGCCGGTGGCGAAGCGCAGGATTCGGGCGCCGACGCGGAACCGGCGGACGAGTCCAGTCCGGCAGCGCCGCGTGAGGTCGAAACGTCGCCGGCAGCCGCTGCCGAAGCGCAGAGCGCGACCGATAGCCCGCAACCTGACGACGACGGATCGAAAGGTGGCGGAAGGGCTCGCCTCAAGATCGTAAAATGAAGTAGAATCACGGCCTCAATGCCGGCTTAGCTCATCAGGTAGAGCGCTTGACTTGTAATCATGAGGTGGCGGGTTCGAGTCCTGCAGCCGGCACCAGTTGTACAAAACGGGGTTTCTGTTCATTCAGGAACCCCGTTTTTTATTGCGCGCAATTCACCGCGGAATCGCCTTGGCGGGCCTCAGGACGAGCCGCCTGGGTGAAGTATCGGTGAGGCGCGGAACGGTCCAAAATCACCATATCTCTTTCACCTTGTCGATTTTGGACAACTCAGTCTACGTTGCCACCTTCGGGAGCGGTGAAAGCCCGCCCCTTGGCGGTTTCACCGGCGTTAGCCAATGAATCACCGACGAATAGCGCCCCGCGAAACCGGACGACAGAGGTAACATTCGGGCGTCAGTCGGCAACGCTATCCAGTACTCCGGCGGGCAACGCTCCCGACACCGCGGCCTCTCAGCGCGTCATTTCCGCCAACTCGCCCCACCTCACCATGACCAGCCCTGCAACCATCACCTGGCCCGAAGCCGACGGCCCCCGCACTGCGCGTTGGCGCTCCGAAGCGGCCGTGCCGCCCCCCAAGCGCGTCGTCCTCGCGGACGACCGCACCACCGCCGACTCGGCCTACCGGCTTGCCTGCGAAGGGACGGCGCTGTTGTGGAACGGCGACTTTCAGAACGCTCGCCAACTGCTGCAGGCAGTCACCCGACGCCTCGAGCGCAAGCCGCGCAAGCAGGGCGAAACACCGCTCGACGCGTTCAACCTGCACCGCCAGGCGCAGTCGCAGCGCGCGCGTACGCTCGGCATGATCCTGATTCCGCTCGACGCCGAGTACGGCGTTCCGTTGCGCCGCGGACCCGAGGTGCGCGAGGCCTGCATCGAAACCTATGGACCGGCGAACGGTGAGGCCTCGGTCGTGTCACTGCGCGAACTGCTCGGGCTGGTCGGCGCGCACGAGTGGCGCAAGAAGGGCGTTGAGATTCCTGTGCTGGGCGAGCGTATCCATCCGCACTACGGCGTGTTTTCGCCCGTGCGCGGCGAATATGTGGATCTGGTCGCGAGTACGCCGCTGCCGTCACTGAACAAGGCGTTCGATATCGGCACCGGCACGGGCGTGTTGTCCGTGCTGCTCGCCAAGCGCGGCGTGAAGAAAATCGTCGCCACTGACCAGGACCCGCGTGCGCTTGCGTGTGCGCGAGAGAACATCGCCCGTCTGGGTTACGACCAGCAGGTCGAGGTCGTGCAAGCGAATCTGTTTCCGGAGGGCCGTGCGCCGCTCGTCGTCTGCAATCCGCCGTGGGTGCCGGCCAGACCCGCGTCGCCGATCGAATATGCGGTCTACGATCCGGAAAGCCGCATGCTGCTCGGGTTCCTGGACGGCCTGACGGAGCATCTGTCGCCGGGTGGCGAAGGCTGGCTGATCATGTCCGATTTCGCCGAGCACCTCGGCCTGCGCACGCGTGAATGGCTGCTCGACGCGATTGAGAAGGCTGGGCTGAGCGTGGTGGGCCGCGAGGATATTCGTCCGCGGCACCCCAAATCGACCGACGAAACCGATGCACTGCACACGGCGCGCATGGCCGAAGTGACGTCGCTGTGGCGTCTCAAAGCACGCTAATTCGAGCGAAGTGTTGGCGCGTCAGGCCGAGGCGCCGCGCGCCTTGACCCTATCGAGATAGTCCGCCGCACCGTGGCCCGCTGCGAGGCCGCTCGCGAAGCAGGCCGTGAGCAGGTAGCCGCCCGTCGGCGCTTCCCAGTCGAGCATTTCGCCCGCGCAGAAGATGCCGGGCAACTGTTCGATCATCAAATGCTCGTCGAGCGCTTCGAAGGGGATCCCGCCGGCGGTGCTGATCGCTTCCGCGATCGGACGGGCGCGCTTGAGCCGTATCGGCAGCGACTTGATGGCGTGCGCGAGTCCGGGCGCGTCAGCGAAGGCTTCCTTCGACAGAATCTCGTGCAACAAAGCGAGTTTGACGCCGCCAATGCCGATTCTGCCGTGCAGATGACTCGACATCGAACGCGAGCCGCGCGGTCGCGTGACCTCATCGACGACCCGTTCGAGAGGCAAGCCTGGCGCGAGATCCAGCGAGATCGTGCAGTCGCCGCCAGCCACAATCTGCTCACGGATGATGGCCGACATCGCGTATATCAGACTCCCTTCCAGGCCGGTTTCGGTCAGAAGTATTTCACCTTGTCGATTGTGGACTTTTTTGTCTACATCGGTGAGCGTGATAGCTACCGGTTTGACCGGCTGGCCCGCAAAGCGCTCGCGCAGATAAGGGCTCCAGTCGGCGTCGAAGCCGCAGTTCGCGGGCTGCAGGGGGGTTACCGGCACCTCGCGCGATGTCATCAGCGGCACCCACGCGGCATCCGATCCGAGGCGCGGCCAGCTGGCGCCGCCAAGCGCGAACACCACGGCGTCGCAGTTCACGGTGAGCTCGCCTTCGGGCGTCGCGAACCTGAGTGCATGGGTGGCCGTGCGCGCTGCTTCGGTGTCCCAACCGGTCCACTTATGGCGCATGTGAAAATGCACCCCGGCTTCTCTCAGTCGATGCAGCCAGGCACGCAGCATAGGCGCAGCTTTCATGTCGGTGGGAAACACCCGTCCCGAACTGCCGACGAAAGTGTCTACGCCCAGTCCGTGACACCATGAGCGCAGGTCGTCAGGACTGAACACGTCCAGCAGGGGCGCGATCTGCGCACGGCGCGCGCCGTAGCGGCCGAGAAACGGCTCGAGCGGTTCCGAATGGGTGATGTTCATGCCGCCTTTGCCCGCCATCAGGAATTTGCGGCCGACCGACGGCATGGCGTCATAGACGTCAACCTGCACGCCCCTCTGGGCGAGGGCCTCGGCAGCCATCAGGCCGGCGGGGCCGCCGCCGATCACGGCGACGCGGGCGGAATCGAATGAGGGTGACATGCGGACCTGCGGATGAGCGAAAGAGGCGGCGCGTCAGGCTGACCGTGCGATCAGGCGGCGCGAAGGGCGCTATTTTCACACTGCGGGGAGCGCAGGGCAAACGCGCGGGCAGGCCGGCGGGCGGAAAAACACAGAACTCGGGCGGTTCCGCATTGGCCTCGCATGCGTTGGCTTCTTCGCGATTGACCCGCGCGAACTATACTTTTCAAACAGCTTCCATGGGACGCCGCTCGCGTCTTTCCCGCGTCGAACCAACACACCACCTATTTGCCCCGCGACGCTGCCGGAGTGCATTTCCGCTGCCGCGTCACGGCCGGCGACGTGGTTCGCGCGTCTGCAGTCTGCGTGGATGTCTGATCGTCTGGATCAAGGAGGCAGCCATGACCCGCAAATACATCGATTGTCGTGAGTTCCCGAGCGAAATGAACTGCACAGTGGCGCTATCAGCCGACACCGAGAGCGAATTGCTCGACGCAGCCGTGCAACACGCGGTCTCCGTGCATAAACATACCGATTCACCGGAACTGCGCGCGCAACTCAAGACCCTGTTTCATGACGGCACGCCCCCGGCCGAAGCGCCGCGCGCATGAGGTCTTCCGGGGAGTGATACGGTCCGCGCCGGCCCGTGCGAGCGGCACCTGTTAGCCCGCACGGGTCGTCACGTTTTTCGGAGTGTCCTAGCCGGGGTAAGCCTCGTCCACCTTGAGTCCGGCTAGTTTGAAGATGACCCGCAGCGTTTGCGGTTTGATGTCGCGCCGCGAAGCGAGCGTGGTCATGACAAAGTCGAGCACTTTGGCGTACTTGAGCATGGTGAGACAGGTTTCCATGTCGACGCTGCCATCGCGCATGACCTCGGCCAGACGGAGCATTTCTGTGGAAATATCGCGGGCCATTTCCAGTTCGAGTTGTTGTTTTTCGGACCAGGCTGGCGTGGCCATCAGCTTCGCCATCATTTCCTGAAATTTCTGTTCGACGTTTCCGTTGGGTACGGTATCCATTGCTGCCTCTTCTATTTTCCAGGCGCGCGTCCGCTTGATGTCTCGGCGCGCTGCTGGTTACGTAACGTTCGGCCCGTGTTCCGGGACCGTCCTCCCCACATGCACTCGGTTCGCGTGATCGAAGCCACAGTCGCCAGCGTCTTGTTCTAGGTGGTACGGCTTATGCCGCTGGGGCTGAGCCGCCACACAAACTGTCTTTGCGCCACTCTGGAAGAATCCCGCGTGGTGCATATCCTGCAGGAAGTGTTCCAGGTTTATGTCATTTCTTGCATGGTTTGCACGGTCCCTCGGTAAGTGGGCCGCACTTTGGGTAAACTGGCAGCAACTTTTCCCTTTTTCCGTCGCCTGTCGCACGTTCGCGTTGCAAAAGGTAGCGGCCTTCCCCGATGTCCAGCAAAACCCACGAAATCCGTCCTAACCAATCCGTCGAGCTGCTGAAGGAGCTTCACATCCTCACCCGCGACGGCAAGATGAACCAGGACAGCCGGCGCAAGCTGAAGCAGGTCTACCACCTGTTCCAGTTCATCGAGCCGCTGCTCAAGGATCTCCAGGACAAGCAGGGCGCCGTCACGCTCGTCGACCATGGGGCGGGCAAGTCATATCTAGGTTTTATCCTGTATGACCTTTTCTTCAAGGAAGTTCAGGCCGCGGCGGGTGGTGCTTCGCACATTTACGGCATCGAAACGCGCGAGGATCTCGTCGCGAAGTCCGAGGAACTGGCTGCCCGGCTGGGCTTTGCGGGCATGTCGTTCCTGAATCTTTCTGTAGCGGAGTCGATCACGTCGGAACGCTTGCCTGAGCGGATCGACATCGTGACGGCGCTGCATGCCTGCAATACCGCAACCGACGACGCGCTGCGCTTCGCTCTGGAAAAGAAGGCGAAGTACATCGTCGTCGTGCCGTGCTGTCAGGCCGAGGTGGCCGGGGTGCTCAGACAGAACAAGGGCAAATCGCTCGGGAACGCCTTGACGGAGATCTGGCGGCATCCTTTGCATACCCGGGAGTTCGGCAGCCAGATTACGAACGTGCTGCGGTGTTTGCAGCTCGAAGCGCACGGCTATCAGGTCAGTGTGACCGAGCTGGTGGGGTGGGAGCATTCCATGAAGAACGAACTCATCATTGCCCAGTACAAGGATCTGCCGAGGCGCCGTCCGGCCGAGCGCCTTAACGAGGTGATGGAAACGCTCGGGATCGAAGAGCTAAAAGAACGGTTCTTTGTGCCGGCCTGATCGGCTTGGCGGATTGGCCAGTGAGTTCGCTCTCCCGCAGTGGCTAATGACGAGCCACTGCGCGAATTACCTTTTCATCAACGCGTTCCAGCCGGCAAGACCGATTCGGCGAAGCGTTTCCTGATTCCGCTCGTAAATATCTTCTGCCTCGGGGAACGTCTGGACGGCCCGCTCGATACTGTCCTCGCGCAGCAAGTGCAAGATCGGATACGGCGCGCGGTTCGTGTAATTTTCGATGTCGTCAGGCTCGCTGTCCTCAAACTGATAACGAGGATGAAAGCTGGCGATCTGGATCACGCCCTCGAGCCGAAGCTGCTTGAGCATGCGGTCGGCGAAAAACAGGCAGTCGTTGTAGTCGAGAAAATCGCCAAGTGCTCGCGGCAAGATTAACAGCGTTGTATCCACGGCTTGGGGATCGGCCGCGACCAGCGTCTGAAGCTCGGCTTCGAGGTCGCTCAACACGCCTTCCATGTCCTCGGCCTCGCTGACGGCGTAGCGGATCTGCCCCTTGACGTGCACGGCCTTGGCGAACGGACACAAGTTGAGCCCGATCACGGCCTCGGTGAGCCAGTGACGCGTTGCGTCGACGATGGCATCGTGGGATTCGGCAGGCAACGGCATGGCGGGAGGCGCGGGAAATAAAACCCTATTCTAACGGCGCGGGCCATCCCCCAATGGCGACGAGCGCGAACTCCCAACTGCCAGGAGGAAAAGTCAGGCCGCCGGAGTCTTGCCGCAGGCGGCGGCAATCAACTGCGCGGCGACTTTCGGCGCGGCGAGAATCGGCCCGCATCCCGGGCCGTAAGTCTGACTGGCGGCATACACGCCCTCGATGATCAAACCAAGCGCATTGGCCAGCGCTTCAGGATCGTCAGCGCCCGCCGCTGTAGTCAATTCGGTGAGCCGTGCCATCAAGCGTGCCTTGTTGCCAAACACGAACTGCCGGGCGGGATGCGCCGTGTCCGGAAACTCCACCGACACGTTCACAAAAGGACAGCCGCGATAGTCTTCGATCGACGCGCGCACCGCGAGGTCATCGATATATTGCTGGAGCTGCTTCGCCGGCTCGCCGGGATGTTTGACGAAGCTCTTTTCCACGTAATGGAAAAACTGCTCATCCTTGCTATCCAGATAAGCCATGACGAGTTCGTCTTTCGACGAAAACTGGCGGTACAAACTCATCTTGTTCACGCCGGCGCGCTCGACCACCGCATCGACGCCCACGGCCCGCACGCCCTCGCGATAGAACAGCTCGTCCGCGGCACGCAGCAAATGCTGCTGCGCTTGCGGTCCGGCCGTCTGTGCACCGCGCGTGCGCCGCGCGCCGGACGATTTAGGAGCTTCACTGTTGGACATGGTTAGGCACCCGGACTGATTAATACCTTGACATGTTACCGAGCGGTAACTAATATCGCAACACCTATTGTGACAGATCAGTCACAAGTCCTTTACCGAAACTGTAAAAATGCGAGCGACGCTACCTATGTGGGCGGCGTCGATTGGAGAACCGATGAACTGGGCAGCGAAACTGATTGGCGGACGTTTCCACTACGGCTGGTTGACCGTCGCAGTGGTGTTTCTGGTACTGCTGGCGGCGGCCGGCACGCGCGCGACGCCTAGCGTGATGATGGTGCCGCTGGAACATCAATTCGGGTGGAGCCGCGCGACGATCTCGCTCGCGATCTCCGTGAACATTGCCCTCTACGGGCTGATGGGGCCGTTCGCGGCGGCGGCGATGCAACGTTTCGGCGTGCGTCCCACGCTGCTTGCCGCGCTCGGCACGATGGCCGCGGGCGTGGCGCTGTCCTCGCTGATGACGCACCCGTGGCAAATGGTGCTGATCTGGGGTGTGATGGTTGGGGGCTCGACGGGCGTAGCGGCTCTGTCATTATCGGCGACGGTAGTGACGCGCTGGTTCACCACGCACCGCGGGCTGGTCATGGGCATTCTCACGGCCAGTTCGGCCACCGGCCAACTGGTATTCCTGCCGATGCTCGCGGCGATCGCCGAACACTACGGCTGGCGCCAGGTCGTATGGGTCGTGGCACTCGCCGCGGCGGTCGTGCTTCCGCTGGTCGCGTTTCTGTTGCCGGAGCGTCCGGCTGACATGAAGTTGCGCCCGTACGGCGAGCCGGACGACACGCCGCTCAACACCACCGTCACCAAACAGAATCCGCTGGCGATTGCTTTCGGCACGCTCGCGATGGCCAGCAAAAGCCGCGACTTCTGGCTGCTGTTCTTCAGCTTCTTTATCTGTGGCGCGAGCACGAACGGCTATGTCGGCACCCATCTGATCGCGATGTGCGGCGACTATGGGATGACGGAAGTGCAGGGCGCGTCGCTTCTCGCCGCCATGGGTATCTTCGATCTGTTCGGCACGACGCTGTCGGGCTGGCTGTCGGACCGCTTCAATAGCCGTGTGCTGCTGTTCTGGTACTACGGCCTGCGCGGCTTGTCGCTGATGTATCTGCCGCACGCGTTCGGCATCGACTTCTTTGGCCTGCCGCTGTTTGCCTTGTTCTACGGCCTCGACTGGATCGCCACGGTGCCGCCTACCGTGCGTCTGGCAACTGACGTCTTCGGCAAGGAATCGGCTCCGGTGGTGTTCGGCTGGGTGGTGGCCGGCCACCAGCTTGGCGCGGCGTTTGCCGCGCTGGGCGCGGGCATGCTGCGGGCAAGCCTCGGCACCTATACGGTGGCCTCGATGATTTCCGGCGGCCTGTGTCTCGTGGCCGCGGTGATCGTGCTGCGGATCAACCGGCCCGCCAAAGTGCCGGAACCGCAGGCCGTATAAACCGACATAAGGAACGCGCGCCAGTTCGGGGCGCGCCGGAAGCACGGCCCCGCAAGGGGCCGTTTTGCTATCGGGACTGGCGTCGAAACAATCTGCCAGCTTGTTGGCGCACACGCTTGCCGAAGGCCGGTTATTCTATGTGGCCCGGGCAGTTGCCCGTCGATCATGAATTTCGACCGAGAGAAGCGCATGACCAACAAACCCGCCCCTACCGAAGTTGCCATTCACGAGCTGATTGCAGGCCGCTGGAGCCCGCGCGCGTATTCGAGCAAGCCGGTGAGCCGCGAGCATCTGCAATCGGTGCTCGAAGCGGCACGCTGGGCGCCGTCCTCATATAACGCGCAACCGTGGCGGTTCCTCGTATTCGACCGCGGTGTCGACGAAGTGTCGTTCAAGCAGGCATTTGCCACGCTGGTGCCGTTCAACCAGGGGTGGAACGCACCGGCGCCGGTGCTGATCGCGGTGACCACGCATACGCTCACCAGCAAGGGCGACGTGAATCGTTGCGCAGCGTACGACGCGGGTGCCGCGGCCATGTCGCTTGTCCTGCAGGCTCACGCGCTTGGCCTTGCCGCGCACCAGATGAGCGGGTTCGACCCGAATGCGTTTCGCACCGCGTTCAAGCTGCCGAATGACGTCGACGTGATCGCGATTATTTCAATCGGCCATTACGGCGACGTAGAGAAGCTGGATCCCGTGTTGCGCGAGCGCGAGAAGTCGACGCGGCAGCGTTTGCCGCTGGCGGACATCGCCTACGGCGGCGGCTGGAAGGCGGCGTTCTGAGCGGTCCACCGTCCTTGCGGTGAAGAAAAACGCGCGGCAATGACTGCGCGTTTTTTCATTCCGCGCTGTCCGCAATACTCGACAGCGGTGCGGCTACGCTCTCCAGCGGCTTGCGTTCCGCGTCCACACCCCAGATCGCCGCGATCACCGCTGCCGCGAGCATCAACCCCGAACCGACGAGATAGCCCGAGAACACTTCGCCGCGCTGATGCGTATCGATCAGCCTGCCGAAGAACACCGGGCCGGCGATGCCGCCGAGCGCCGTGCCAAACGCGTAGAAAACAGCGATTGCCAGCGCGCGGATCTCCAGCGGAAACGATTCGCTGACCGTGAGGTAGGCAGAGCTGGCCGCCGCCGAGGCGAAGAAGAAAATCACCATCCACGCGATTGTCTGTGTCACCACGGTGAGCAGTTGCTGCTCGAACAGGTAGCCGCTTAACGTCAGCAGGATCGCGGAGAGCGCATACGTTGTCGCGATCATCTTGCGCCGCCCTATCACGTCGAAGAGCCGGCCGAGCAGCAGCGGTCCGAGGAAATTGCCGAGTGCGAACGGCAGCAGATACCAGCCTATGTGGTCGCCCGGCACCTGATAGAAATCGGTGAGCACCAGCGCGTAGGTGAAAAAGATCGCGTTGTAGAAGAACGCCTGCGCGGTCATCAGCGACAGGCCGACCAGCGCGCGCTGCCGATGCACGTTGAACAGCGTGTGGAAGACTTCACGCAGCGGCGTATGGCGGCGGGCGCGCAGACGCAGGCGGTTGAGGTCGCGATCGGAGAGTGCATGGCCCGCACCGCGAAAGCGTGTTTCGATGCCTTCGACGATCTGGCGCGCGTCGCGCTCGTTGCCGTGCGTGAGCAGCCAGCGCGGGCTTTCGGGCACCCAGATGCGCATCGGCAGGATTCCGAGGGCGAGCACCGCGCCCACGAAGAAGCAGGCGCGCCAGCCCCAGTCCGGCGGCAGCAGATGTGGATCGAGCAGCACCAGCGAACCGGCCGCGCCGATCGCCGCACCAACCCAGAACGTCCCGTTGATGCCCAAGTCGGTCCAGCCGCGCACGCGCGCTGGCGTGAACTCCTGGATCGTCGAATTGATCGCTGTATATTCGCCGCCAATGCCCGCGCCGGTCAGGAAGCGAAACACCAGGAAGCTGGCCAGATTCCACGAGAACGCGGTTGCCGCGGTGGCCGCCAGATAAAGGGCCAGCGTGATGAAGAACAGCCTGCGGCGGCCGAGCCGGTCGGTCATCCAGCCGAACACCAGCGCACCGAGAACCGCGCCGGCGATATAAGCGCTGCCGGCGAGACCCACGTCGGCGTTGCTCAGGTGCAGCGCCGGACTCGACTTTAACGCGCTCGCAACGGCGCCGGCCAGCGTGACTTCCAGGCCGTCGAGCAGCCACGTGACGCCTAGTGCCACCACGATCAGCGAGTGAAACCGCCCCCACGGCAAACGGTCGAGCCGCGCTGGCAGATCCGTTTCGAGTACAGTGGCTGTTTTTTCGTGGGCTGCGGCGGTGGGCGGCGCGCTCATTGCGTGAAGTCTCCTCGATCCCGAAAATTGGCGGCGTATCCTGTCGAAATGAGCAATTTCCATTCCGCCGAAGTGCGCTTTGGCGTTGTCGCGAACGTCTCGAAAGCGTTAGTTGATGCTGATCGGGCTTTCGTGATACAAAGCCGCTCCCCTTTCTGTCCGCGCCAGCCGTGAGCGGCGATTCCTGCCATGAACTATTGCGCGATTGACTTCGGTACTTCCAACTCGGCCGTAGCCGTTCCCGACGGCACACAGCTCAGGCTCGCGCCGGTCGAGGGCAACTACACGACGCTGCCCACATCCGTCTTTTTCAATACCGACGAAAACACGCGCGAATTCGGGCGTGCCGCGCTGGAAGCGTACATCGACGGTTTCGACGGCCGCCTGATGCGCTCGATGAAGAGCATTCTCGGTTCGCCGCTCGCGGAAAACTCGACCGATCTGGGCGACGGCTCGGCGATCAAGTACACCGACGTCATCGCGATTTTTGTCGATCACCTCAAGCGCTCGGCCGAAAAGAGCGCCGGTGGCCCGATCAATCGCGCCGTGCTGGGCCGCCCGGTATTTTTTGTCGACGACGACCCGCGCGCCGATCAGATGGCGCAGCAGCAGCTGGAGGCTGCCGCGCGGTCGGTCGGTCTGCAGGAGATTCACTTCCAGTATGAGCCGATCGCGGCCGCGTTCGACTACGAGTCGCATCTGACGGAAGAAGGGCTCGTACTGGTGGCCGACATCGGCGGCGGTACCTCGGACTTTTCGCTGGTGCGGGTCGGGCCGCAGCGCATGAAGCGCGTCGAGCGCAAGGACGACGTGCTGGCCCACCACGGTGTGCACGTCGCGGGCACGGACTTCGACCGCCGCGTCGAGCTGGCGACGATTCTGCGCGAACTCGGCTACCAGGCGCTGGATCCGGAGGGCCGGGAGATTCCGAACCGGATCTATTTCGATCTGGCGACCTGGCACCTGATCAATACCGTCTATGCGCCGAAACGCGTCAGCGAACTCGCGCTGATGCGGCACCTGTTCACGGAGCTCAAGCATCACGATCGCCTGATGCGCGTCGTGGAGCGCCGCTTGGGCCATGCGCTGGCAGCGCACGCGGAAGAGGCCAAGATTGGTGTGGCGGCGGGCGGCGAGACTGTGATCGATCTCGACGGAGTGGAAGACGATCTGCGCCTCGCGTTCGACGAAGTGCAGCTCATCAAGGCAGGGCAGGACGAAACGCTGCGCATCGTGCAGGCGGCGCGCGACACCGTGCAAGCTGCCGGCGTGGCGCCGCGCGACGTCAACGCGATTTATTTCACGGGTGGCTCGACCGGCCTGGCGTTTCTGTCAGGGGCACTGGCGGCGGCATTTCCGGATGCAAAGCCGGTATTCGGCGACCGCCTCGCGAGTGTCGCGACAGGGCTCGGTATTCACGCGCGGCGCGTGTTTGGATAACCCTTACTCCGCTCATCGCATACCGCGACGATAATCGCCGCTTTTCAGTTGCAATAGATATAAAAAAACCCCGCCGAGGCGGGGTTTTTTTGCGTCCAGAAGGAAGCGTGTCGCTTACACCGGCTTGATGTTAGCAGCTTGCTTGCCCTTCGGGCCCGTCTTCACTTCAAACGTAACCTTTTGGTTTTCTTGCAGCGTCTTGAAGCCTTCCGTGCGGATTTCCGAGAAATGCGCGAACAGATCTTCGCCACCGCCGTCCGGCGTGATGAAGCCAAAGCCCTTTGCGTCATTGAACCACTTGACGGTACCGGTTTCCATATTACTTGTTCCTAAAGATGGTAAATAAGGCCGAAGCCCAGAGGGTGCATGAAAATCAAGGAAGGGGGTAATGGGACCAACCGGAGTACCGTTGATGGGCGAACTACGAAAGACCAATTCACTCGCCGCTTGAAATCCTGCCCGAACGTTATACGGCGATTTTGAGAGAAGGTCAACACTCAACCCTCAATTTTACGAATTTTCAACCGATAGGCGCGAAAGTTGCTTACAAACCTTGCGGTTCGCTTGAATTTTTTGCTAGGGAGAACCCTTAGTTTCGCTGCAGCGAACGGGTGCAACCGTTAAACTACGCGCCGCGCACCGGTTGCACCTGATTGGTACGACCCGTCGCGCATATGCGCGTCACCCCGTCTCCAACGCCACAAGCGTGTCACGTGGTGCCGACATGGTATTGCTACAAACTTGCGTGAGGCGGGAGTGGGAGTTAATGCACTAACTCCGGCCGACACACGATGTATGGGGTCGGAGTAAGCGCTAAAGCGCTAACTCCGACCGACACAGGAGAAGACGTGAAAAGTTCTATACAACGGAACATCGGGCCCTTCGCGCTGATGCTGACCGGCTTGGGTTCGATCATTGGGTCGGGCTGGCTGTTCGGCGCGTGGAAGGCTGCAAAAATTGCCGGTCCGGCCGCCATTTGTGCGTGGATTATTGGCGCGGTGGTGATTCTCGCAATCGCATTGACCTATGCCGAACTCGGCGCGATGTTCCCCGAGTCCGGCGGGATGGTGCGCTACGCACGCTATTCGCATGGCGCGCTGGTCGGCTTCATCAGCGCGTGGGCCAACTGGATCGCCATTGTCTCGGTGATTCCCATCGAGGCGGAAGCTTCCATCCAGTACATGAGCACGTGGCCCTATCCTTGGGCGCATGCGCTGTTCGTGGAGGGATCGCTAACCACTAACGGGTTATTGCTGTCCGCGGCACTCGTGATCATTTACTTCATGCTCAACTACTGGGGCGTGAAGCTGTTCGCACGGGCCAATTCGGCGATCACGATCTTCAAGTTCCTGATTCCGGGCGCGACGATCGCCGGCCTGATGGCGGCGGGCTTCCACAAGGAAAACTTCGGCGAAGTGAGCACCTTCGCGCCGTATGGCTGGTCGGCGGTGCTGACCGCGGTGTCGACGAGCGGCATTGTGTTCGCCTTCAACGGTTTCCAGAGCCCGATCAACCTTGCCGGTGAAGCGCGCAACCCGGCGAAGAGCGTGCCGTTCGCGGTGATCGGCTCGATTCTGCTGGCGCTGGTGATCTACGTGCTGCTGCAGATTGCCTATATCGGCGCTGTGAATCCGAGCGACGTGATGAAGGGCTGGAGCCACTTCAACTTTGCTTCGCCGTTCGCTGAACTCGCGATCGCGCTGAACCTGAACTGGCTGGCAATCCTGCTGTACGTCGACGCCTTCGTGAGCCCGAGTGGCACCGGCACGACCTACATGGCGACCACCAGCCGCATGATCTACGCAATGGAGCGCAACAACACGATGCCGAAGATGTTCGGCAACGTGCACCCGTTCTATGGCGTGCCGCGTCAGGCAATGTGGTTCAACCTGCTGGTGTCGTTCATCTTCCTGTTCTTTTTCCGCGGCTGGAGTTCGCTGGCGGCGGTGATCTCGGTGGCGACCGTGATCTCGTATCTGACCGGCCCGATTAGCCTGATGGCCCTGCGCCGCGCGGCGACGGACCTCGAGCGTCCGCTGCACATTGCGGGCATGAAGATCATTGCGCCGTTCGCGTTCGTCTGCGCGTCGCTGATCCTGTATTGGGCGAAGTGGCCGCTGACCGGCGAAATCATTCTGCTGATGGTCGTGGCGCTGCCGGTGTACTTCTACTTCCAGGCGAAGTCGGGCTTTGCCGGCTGGGGGCGCGATCTGAAGGCGGCGTGGTGGCTGGTGGCGTATCTGCCGATCATGGCGATTCTGTCGCTGATCGGTAGCAAGCAGTTCGGTGGTTATAACCTCATCCCTTACGGCTGGGACATGCTCGTGGTCATCGCGTTCTCGCTGGTGTTCTACTACTGGGGTGTGAATAGCGGCTACCGCTCGGAATACCTCGACGAGCGCGGCGAACACGACGAAGTGCTCGAAGGCATCGGCGCCCACTAAGTCGCGGTATCGAATTTGCAGGCGGATCGTAATGAGGTCCGCTGCAAAAAAGCCCGCCTGAGCGCTTGCTCAGGCGGGCTTTTACTTTGTGGGGCGGTCCTCTTCGACGCCGTCCGTTGCTTGTGCCGATCAGGCCGTGCCGAACACGTAATTCGTCATGGCGAGCGATCGCTGATAAGTCCCGAGTGACTGGATCGCGAGCGAATAGTCGTCGTCCGCCGCACCCAATGCGGCGAACACCGGCAGCAGGTGCTCATCGGTCGGATGCATCAGCACCGCATGCGGCGCCTGGCGGCGATAGTCGAGCAGCGCGTCGATGTCGTGCGCGGCAAGTTTTTCCTCGAACCAGTCGGTGAACTCAACGACGCGCGGATCGGCATCTTCCGGGCGCGCGGAAAAATCGGCGGCGCGCAGGTTATGCGTGATCTGGCCGGAACCGATCACCATCACGCCGTCGTCTTTCAGCGAGCGCAGCGCCCGGCCGACGCGGAAGTGATGCGCCGCATCCATGTGCGGCTGGATCGACAACTGGGCGACGGGCACGTCGGCGTGGGGGAACATGAGCAGCATGGGCACCCACGCGCCGTGATCGAGACCATGCGGCTCGACATCCGTGAGGACGCCGTGCTCGCCGAGCAGCACGGCGGCGCGGCGCGCCACCTCGGGCGCGCCCGGAGCCGGGTACTGAATCTCGTACAACTGACGCGGGAAGCCGTAGAAATCGTGAATGGTTTCCGGTGCGGTGGAGGTGCTCACCTCCGGCTGCGCCGTGCCCCAGTGCGCCGACAGCATCAGCAGGGATTCGGGGCGGGGCTGTTGCGCGCTCAGCGCGCCGAATTCCGCCGACGGCAGCGACGGGTCAATCGGCAACGTAGGCGCGCCGTGGGACAAGAAAAGCGAAGGTAAGCGGTTCATGGCAGCCATGC